>DATIBX010000202.1:0-7736 GCA_035457105.1 Pyrinomonadaceae bacterium | reverse complement strand
CTTGTAGACTATTGGGAACTCGCGTTGTGCCTGGAAGGGAATAGACCGAGTTGAGAATTCAACTGCCAGAGCTCCCTGGTAGACGGGTTCAAGAAACCCACAACCAAGCTGACGATGAACTTCCATCGCCGCCCCAATGATTGCATACGTTCTTGGATCTCTTTGTGTGAGGTTAGACATAGCAAACTCCTTAGTGAGGTTTAGTGAGGTTAATGAATCGTCCACAGATTACACCGATTGCACAGATTTCAAAACCGTAATGCAGTAAACCTTTCTAATCTGCATAATCTGTGCAATCTGCGGATGCTGTTATCGGCGCAATCTGCGGATAACCATTGTCCGATATGCTTTATCCTGTCGCGTGTTAAGCTTTGGAGACACTCTCGACAACACGACACGAAAAAGTAGAATTCTGTCTATGGGAGCAAGAAATCCAGATCCGACAACCTCATATCAATTCGGCGCTTTCCACCTGATTCCGCACGAACGCCAGCTTCTGTGTAACGGCAACCAGATCCCTCTTCCTCCCAAAACTTTTGAAACACTTGTAGTACTGGTCGAAAAGAGCGGGCATCTGATTGAAAAAGAGGAATTGATGCAGATGTTATGGCCCGACACTTTTGTTGAAGAAGCGAACCTCACTCATCACATCTCAGCGCTCCGAAAGGCGTTGGGTGAAAAAGAAAACGGACAACAATACATACAAACGATCCCGCGGCGAGGTTACAGATTTGTCGCCGACGTTCAGAAGTCTGTTGTCACTGAGCCACATACCGGATTAGCGGCCAGCGCGGCTCGATCTCCTGTAGTAGAGTTAAGCCCAAGTAAGAGCTCCATTCGCAACCGCGTAGTCCTCTTCTCAGTAATCATCGCCGCGGTGGTTGGTCTGGGATACCTCACCTACACACGCATCTGGACGCGCAAGTCAACGCAAAGCGGCAAGATCGTTCTCCTTGTCCTTCCATTCGAGAATCCGAGCGGTAATCCGGAGGAGCAATATTTCAGTGATGGAATGACAGAAGAAATGATAACAGAGCTGGCAAATCTGCAGCCGGATCGCTTGAGAGTAATCGCGCGCACAACTGCCGGGCGAGCTAAGTCGAGCGGGACGACTATCGATCAGTTTGCTCGCGAACTGGGAGTGGACTATGTGCTTGAGAGCAGCGTTTATCGCGTTAACGATCGTGTACGCATCAACGCTCGGCTATTCAGGGTGACGGATCAGAGCCCACTTTGGGCACAGGCTTACGACCGAGAGTTGTACGACATACTGGAATTACAGGCTGAAATTGCCCGTTCCATCTCGCAGGAGATTGCATTGCAACTAAGTGCAGCTGATAAACCTGCAACCGTTCGCCAGATCGATCCAGAGGCCCATGAAGCTTATTTGAAAGGCTTGTACTTCTTTGACAAGTTAAGCGAACCAGGAATGAAAACGAGCATCGAGTACTTCCAGCAAGCAATTAAAAAGGAACCGGGCTACGCGGCACCGTATGCGCGAATGGCGAGGGCCTTTGGCTTACTCGGAAATTTCAATAGCCTGCGACCAGAGGACGCTTATCCGAAAGAGAAAGATGCAGCGCTGAAAGCACTCGAGATTGATGGTAGCCTCGCTGAAGCCCGGGCTGCTCTGGGTTGGGCCAAGTTGTTTTATGATCGAGATTGGGATGGAGCGAGGGAAGAATTTCAAAGGGCGGTTGACCTTAACCCAAATTTAGCGAGTGCTCATCAGGCTTATGCTACCTATTTTGTTTGCATGGGCCAGTTTGATCGTGCGGAAAGTGAGATTTTGAAGGCGCAGGAACTAGATCCGATCAACCTGAACATCAAGGCAGACGTAGGCTGGTATCTTTTCTTTGCCCGGCGCAATGACGAAGCGATTGCGCAACTTAAACAAGTAGTGCAGATGGATCCAACCTTTTCAATAGCACATACATTCCTTGCGTACGCTTACCAACAAAAGGGAATGTTCGACGAAGCCATCCGCGAGGCACAAAAGGCATTGGAGCTCCTCGAGGGTCGTGAACATCGTCTCGGGAATCTGGGGGAAGCTTACGCACGGGCCGGAAAAATACAAGAGGCCCGAAATGTCCTGGAAAGGTTGAAGGAAGCTTCACGCGACCATTACATCTCGCCGTATCAGACAGGTTTAATCTATGCCAGCCTGGGCCAACCCGACGAAGCGTTGGATTGGCTTGAAAGAGCCTATCAGGATCGTTTCTGGATGATGGCATTCTTGAAAGTCGATCCAAGGTGGGACTCGCTGCGCTCACACCCGCGCTTCGATGACATAGTGCGCCGTACGGGGCTGGCCTCAAAAAGTTAGTTATTTCCTCGTGCGATAACGACCTTCTCCTTAAACAATTCAGTAAAGAGCTTGTTTGCCATTGTGGGATCGAAGCCCACCAGCTTCCGGTAGGTCTCAAGGGCAGCATCTTTCCTCTTCAATGCGGCATACGTTACTCCGAGGTTGTAGTAACCCTGCGAATAGTTAGGCTTGAGCTTTGTCGCCCGAACCAGAAGGTCTATAGCCTCGCGGTAACGATTCATTCGGTAAAGCACGATGGCGAGATCGTTATGAGCTTCGGCATAGTCTGGTTTGATCTTGAGTGCTTGCTCGAGCGATTGGACGGCCTCGTTCAGGTTGCCAGATTTGTAGTGAAAATAGCCTAGAGTGTCATGGGCCTCAGCGAAATCGGGTTGGAGTTTGATCGCTTGTTTGACCGCATTGACGGCTTCCTCTGTCTTTCCCACTTCAAAGAGCGACATTGCGAGATCGTGATAGGCCAGGCTGAAATCGCTCTTAAGTCGAATGGCTTGTTGGCACGACTCTACGGCTTGAGAGTACTGCTTCAAGTTGTAACGCACCACGCAGAGTTGGCGATGCGCTACGGCGTTAGCAGGGTCAAGCTGAAGTGCTCTGGAAAGCATTTCGGCTGCCTCGATGAACAAGCCCAATTCGCTGAGTTCGACGCCGAGGAGGTAGTGTGCAGTCGCATTGTTCGGTTTCAGACGGATAATCTGGCGCAGTGCGTCGGCTGCCTCCTGGTGCCGACCTCGACTGACGTAGTCGAAGGCTTCGGCCTGGAGTGACTCAACAGTCTTCTGGGCAATCGATTGAGACGGCGCCGAGAGAAATAAGAGGAAACCGAGCACTGCGACTGACTTCATGAGGTCGACAGTGCATGCTCGCAATCTGGAAAGTCCTGTATGAGGTCTGAATAATTTCGGTATGAATTATATATGGGGATTTCGGGGGAGATTTCGATGCGCTCCAGCTGGGAAATACCACCGGCTTCAGCCGCGTGGTCCTTAATTTCAACCTAGCCCCTAAAGATCTATGCACCTGATACCACCGACTTTAGTCGCGTGGAGTCTCAACTTCAACCTAACACTCTACGCAATAGGTTGAAGTTGAAGTACCACGCGACCGAAGTCGGTGGTCTCACGTGCAGAGAATTTAGGCTAGGTTAAAACTAAGGGACCACGCGGCTGAAGCCGGTGGCATTTAGCGGTTTAATACAAGCCTTTGGAAGGGCAAAGACACGAATCCCCGACGCTTATCGCCGCTTTTTTGGACGGTGACTGCGCCAGGGATTCGTTGATCAGGTCATGCAGACCATTGAGGCGCCGCGCCTGACCGATCTGGTTTTTAGTTTTAAGCGGTTCCCTTGGCCGCGACTTTGGCCTCTATTGATTTCCTTATAATCCGGCGATTTCTCTCGGCAAAGGCGAGATAATCTCCTAGGCAGCTCTCCAACAGCACACCGACGCCAAAGTTTCCCGTCGCATCCGCTGCTGCGACGAGAGCCACAAATTCTCCGATTCGCAAATGAGTCAAATGCATAAGCTTTGACAGGACGAAGATGCGTCTTGCAACTGGCGACTTGATTTCGGCAACTTCACGGCGGAAGTCCTCTACAAAGATCTCTTCGACGCGACCAGTCAGGGGAACTGGCTTCTGATTAATCAGCTTGAATGCTTGGTCAATCGTGTCAAGAGACTTTCCTGCTACGAACGCTCTTGCTTCGAGCGCTTCTTTGATTTCAGGTTGTTCAGCTATTTTGTTGAGCTCGCGATAGAAGTCAACCGAGCGTTCCGTTTTTCGTCTTAGATCACTCAGGAGTAGTACGAATAGCTCCTGTGGACTATTAACCGACATCATATTCTCCTTTCAGTATTACCGAACCCGACACTCCTCGCGCATGTGTGACATCTGACTTTCGGAGTCACGTTGATTCACAATGTGTTTGATTCACAACGACACAACACGTAGATTTGGGGGGTTCGTAGTAGACATACTATCGAAGGCAGAGAAGAAAGATACTGTTAGTTTTGACAGGCATCTAAAATAGTGAGGCTACTTTCGGTCTGAAAAAGTGAGCAGAGGCTGAAGTCAGCTTTGCTAGTTCACGCGACCTTTATCTCTTTAAAACAGATCTGCGAAATCTGTGGATTTCACTTCGGAATCTGGCGCAGCAAGTCGGCAGCCAGTCGCGGGTTAATACTCTGCAAGATATAGTACTGCTGCATCGCCCCATCATTATTTCCAGTCTGAGCGTAAGCAATACCTAATGCATGATTACCGAACGTGTTATTCGGTTCGACTGCAAGCATCTTCCGCAAAGGCTCAATCGCGTTTTGCGGCTCACCCTTTTTCATGTAGGCATACGCGAGTTTATACAAAGAGAAAGTAAAGGTGGGTTTCTTCTCAAGCGACTTTTGATAAGCAGCAATCGCCTCGTCTAACTTCCCCTGGTTCTGGTAAACATCACCCAGGCTCATGTAATAGACATGATTTGCGTCCTTCTTAACTGCCTCTTTATAGCATTCGACCGCTTTATCGAATTTATCCCATTCGGAATAGTTAACACAGAGTCGACCATGAAAGTCTGAGTTTTTCGGGTCAAGTTCTACTGCCTTCAAATACTCCTGCTCCGCCTCGGCATTCATCGCTAAGCTGTTATACGTTTGGCCTAACTCGGCGCGCAGGCTTGCGTTGAGAGGATCTTCAAGAACTCGTCTTTTGAGGTCATCGACAGTCGGTAATAGATTCTTTCGCGCCGAAGCAACTCGCAAACGTTCGCGTGCTTCTTCGTGACTTGGCTGAAGGACCAGGACACGATTCAACGTCTTGATAGCATCGTCGTACCTTCCAGCCATCAAATAAGTGTTGCCGAGAAGATACAGATCGTCTACGTCGTCTGGATGCGACGTTGATACTTTCTTCAGCGGCTCGATGGCGTCGATATATTTGCGGTTTGCGCGGAGGGCTGTACCAAGAGCTTTTAGAATCCCGAGATCATTAGGGTTGATGCGATTAGCTTGCTGTTCTGCCACTAAGAACTTCTCGGAATCACCAAGATCTTCGTACGACATCCCCAGATAAAGAAAAGGTTGGGCCCAATCTGTTTTCAATTCGGTTGCTCGTTTAAAGGCAGCAGCGGCGTCGGCATGTCTACCAACTTGTCGCAGGGACAAACCCAAGTTGTACTGGGCCAACTCATTTGAAGGCTCGAGCTTTATTGCTTCGTTGTAAGCCAGGATCGATGAGAGATAGTCGCTGACCTTTGCTTGAGCGAGTCCCAGTCCGAGGTAGGCGTCGGCGGTTGGCTTAACGGCGATGGACCGGTTGAAGTACTCGATAGCAGTTGTAAATGATCCAGTCTGAACGTACAGCCGGCCGAGAAAGTAAAGACTTGCCGGATCATTTTCCTTTAGTTGCAGCACTACGAGGTGTTCACGGATGGCATCGTCGTTCTTGCCTGAGAGTTCGTACGCACCAGCGAGCGCTCGATGCGCGTGGATCAGTTTCGGATCGAGTCGCACTGATTCTTTAAACGCATCAATTGCTTCCGGCATGTGTCCCGTAACTCCATACGCGTTGCCGAGCGCATACTGAGCCAATGCGTCAAACGGTTTTAGACCAACCGCGATTTTGAAGAAGGTCAGAGCTTGTTCCGCCTTTTGCAGTTCCAGGTAACACCTGCCCGAATTAAACTGCGCCACGAAATTTTTGGGATCGAGCTTGATTACCTTCACATACTGCTGCAACGCCTCCTCGCATTTCCCCACCTTCTGAGCAGCAATTCCCGCGGCCACGTAGTCTTCGACCGTCTTCCCTGGTCCCTGCGCAAATGTCTGGGTTGTGATTAAGAATAGCGCGATGAGAGCGATCAATTGAGGTCCCTTGGTGTTTGTCATGTGAGTGTGAGCGCATTTTTAGCATGTCCATGACTTAGAGTCGAGAGCAAATTTGTGGTTGGCCGTTTGGCCGTCGACCACATCGCATTGCTGATGTAAAGCGCTTTTCTTGAACAATCCCACTCATGGAACAGACTTCTGTCAAAACTCAACCATCTCATTCTCCCCAGGCTTCAGCCTGGGGGTAAGGCGTAATTTCGAAATGAGGAACCGTTTCAACGGTTTTCTGATTTCCGAAAAACGGCGACGTTCTGGGTGATGAAAACCGTTGAAACGGTTCCTAATCATATAGCTCGAAGCTAAGCACCGGGCTAAAGCCACGGTGAGAATGAGACGGTCGACGGTCGAGTTTCACCGGAAGGTGGCACCCATCACATCTGGTGCATGAACAATACGGGAGGGAACAAGAGGCAATTGACTCACGGGGGTGGTGAAGGTTTTCCCACGATTTCAACGGATGGCAAGTGGGTTGTGTGCGCTTCCCTGAGCGTTGACCGCAACCCACTTTGGAAAGTTGCTTTGGATGGTGGCCCACCAGTACAGATAACGTACTCAGGTTTGTGCATAAAGCCCGTCGTTTCCGCTGACGGGCAAAAGCTTGCCTGCGTCTACCGCACCGACGAAGCAGACGAATGGACGATCGCAGTGATATCGGATTGTCGAAGGCTGGGTACTTCAGACTCTTGCGCTACCTTATCCTTACAATCAGGTCATTCGCTGGAGCCCGGATGGCAGCGCATTGAATTTTGTGTCGAAGCGAGATGGCGCGTCCAACATCTGGCACCAATCGCTCGATGGCTCGTTACCTGTGCAAATCACCAACTTCACGGAAGACCTAATCTATTATTACGACTGGTCCAATGATGATCACGTTGTCTCACGCGGCACAAAAGCTGAGAGATATCGTTCTGAGCCGAAACTTCTAGTTGGTCAGTCGTGAGTCGTAAGGCAATGCTGGAATTGGTCAGTACCGTAACGCGGTAGCGTCGGGTGGGCCTCGACTTATCATCAAGCGGCCAGGGAATAGGAGGCTAACCCGACGCTACCGCGCTACGGTACTGACCGTTCCAGCAGATCGTATGATTGGTTGCGGCTAAAACGCATCGTTAGCGCCGCCCGAGAAAGCAAAGGTGTCAGGTACGCCTTATAGTCGTGCGTACTCGCGGACTGTGTAGGGCCGGACGCCGCGAGGGAAGCGGGTGTCGGCGACGAGTCGAGTGCTCAAGTCCTTCGCGTAGTGCGCGACACAGGTTGGTGCGATGTCACCACGCTTTGGATCGCTGATGATGGGCCGATCTCGATATTTCCCAGCGAGACGCCTCTGAACGTAATCAGGAATGTGCGGGGTTGGTTCAGGCTCGAGAATCTCCGCGAGTGTTACCGCTCGCTTAGCCTTCGGTTCCCGCCATGCAAAGTTTCGCCGACTGCCGATGATGATCAATCTATCTCGCTTCTGCGGTAACCACGTCGAAGTCTTCACCGGACACGCAACATGAACGTAGTACTCAGGCAACTTCGTCATTGCTTCCATG
>DATIBX010000201.1:0-3074 GCA_035457105.1 Pyrinomonadaceae bacterium | reverse complement strand
ATTACAACCCGTCCTCGAATGACTTTCTAAAGCTGACGCTGATGTTTGGCGGCGCGAACTTTCAAGTGCCCAATCGCCTGGATCAGGAACTCGCGGGGCAGGACCAGAGGCAACATCTGCGAAATCATTCTCAGACGTTGTCGTGGCAGCATCTATTCTCCCAGACGATTGTCTTCAACTTTGCCGTCTTCCATCGAACGTCGACCGCGAACTTGACCTCGAACCCTCTGTCTACTCCCGTGGTGGCATTTCAGAATCGGGACCTGATCAACTACGGCGTCATCGGCTCGCTGTCGTACGCGGAGCACGGCCATTCGTTCAAGGCGGGGATTCAGTATACTCGCACCCCTATTACTGAAAACTTCGAATTCTATCCCACCGACGCCAGCGCCTTCGGACCAATCGATGATGGGAGCGGAAATGAGTTTCCCAACCCTGTGCTTGAATTCTCGGCTGCAAACCCGTTCATGTTCCGAGGACGTAAGACTGGAAGCACGTCTTCGATCTTTGTTCAGGATCATTTCTCACCACTCAAGAACCTGACGCTGGATGTTGGTTTGCGCTTCGACGATTACAGGCTTCTAGTCAAGAAACATGAGTTCAGCCCGCGAGTTGGATTTGCATATCTGATACCCTCCACGCGAACCGTCCTCCGGTTGTCATACAACAGGCTGTTTCAGCCGCCTCCGGCAGAGAATCTGTTGTTGGCGAGTTCGGTCGAGGCTGCGCGTCTGTCGCCGCTTGCGGTCATCAGCGGGCAGCCTGGGGTCAAACCGATACTTCCTGACGAAGAGCACGTGTTTGAAGCCGGAGTTCAGCAGCAGCTCAGCAAGTACATGAGGCTTACAGTATCGGCTTACAACAAACAGATCAGGAATTTTTCGGACAAGGACCAGTTCTTCGACACCGGGATCATCTTTCCGATTTCGATTTTCGCCGGGCGGGTGAACGGACTCGAGGCGCGGCTGGACACTTCCGAATGGCGCGGGCTGTCGGGCTACCTGAGCTACGCCAACTCGCGTTCGTTTGGCATTACCCCGATCAACGGCGGTCTGTTTCTGGGGGAGTCCGTCAATACGCTGGACTCTCCAGGGCTTCGCTTTCCCAACGATCACGACCAACGCAACTCGGGACAATTTGGACTTAGTTACGCTCACAAAAAGAGCGGGTGGTGGGCATCGTTTGGCGGTCGGTACGATTCAGGCGTCCCGGTGGATGTCGAGCCGGGTACAACGTTGCAGCAGTTCGTAGAGGAAGGATTCGATCCTCGGATATATCGGCTGATCGATTTTCAGCGAGGTCGAGTAAAGCCACGCACCATCCTTAGCTTCTCAACCGGTGTCGATCTGTTTCAAAAAGAGCGCGCGTCGATGTCAGCCTCGTTCGACTGCCAGAATCTTGCGAACAAATTGTTTGTTTACAACTTTGAGAGCGTCTTTTCGGGCACGCACGTTGGACCGCCTCGACTCTGGGGCGGACGGCTTACGCTCCGGTTCAAGTAGATACCGGGAGATTTCAGCCGAGCCGGATTGCCCACTCGCCACTCCGGCTCGAGAAACGCACCGCGAAGTTGACAGTGGTTAGCGCAAACAGCCTATTCTTGCGAGCCGTTCGGCATTACCTTACACGACTACGCCTATTGAAGACTGTTTTATAATCCCGTTATCAACGACGCTCCCGGTTTCGCTGATTGCTTCAAAGCTGACCTGGTTTTCGCCGATCTCAATCACCATAAAATGGTTGTCGTCATCAAAGCTCGCCGCTGTTAATCCGGTTCCGCGGTCTACGTCGCCGCGGCGCACCTTTCCTCCGGCGCCCGAGACGAAGTATTGGATGCCCTCCTGCGGTTTCGTACGTTCGTAGATGTGATCGTGTCCGGAGAAGGCTACGTGGACATTGTAGCGTGTAAACAACGGCTCGATTCGTTTCCTCAAGTCTACGGCGCACCCGTGCTTACCGGATGAATAAAGCGGATGGTGAAAAACGGCGATCTTCCATTTGGCCCTTGAATCTCGGAGAGAGCTTTCGAGCCAGTTGGCCTGTGTCGCGCCGAAGTCGTTTGAATCGAGCATGAAGAACTCTACCAGCCCGTTTCCCCTCTCGATCTTGTAATAATTCTGGCCGCCCATGTTGAACAAGGGGTACTGGCACTGATCCTGACGGCCTTCGGCGACGTCGTGGTTCCCGAGCACAGGGTAGAACTTAACGCGTTCTTTCAGCAGGCTGGCAAAGGGCTGCTCGAACACCTTGGCGAAGTATTTGCCGCTGCCGTTTGGGTACACATTGTCACCGGCGGAAATGACGAAATCGAACGGAGTACGCTGGTGAGCCGCAAACATCTGGTTTGCTATTCCGATCTGGTGCTTGTCGCCGGTGCCCCAGTCTCCTATGAGAGCAAACCTGACGTTGTCATTTACCGGCGAAGCGAAGATAGAGGTTGGTTTGATAAAAGCCCCGGCAGAAACCGTTGCAAGGGAGAGTAGCGCCTGTCGGCGCGTGATTTGATTCTGCTTCATTTGCACATCCTTTTTGCTGATTTGTCCAAGGACCATCAGGTGATCTCTGCACGGTGCTACTCAAGTCAATCGAAGGGGGGCGACTGACCCTCTTTGTTTTCAAAATGCAGATGATCCTGAAGTCTCTTATCTGATTGCGTTGGACCCTTTGACTTTACCATCACTCGTGTTGCATCGTCCAATGTTTAATTGGCCGATGCCTGTTTCAGGGTGCCAGCGCTGTGCGCGGCATTCAACCAGAATGAACCTAAACGCAAGATAAACTATAACTTGCCCATCCGAGACACCGTTCGGACTACGGGCACCCGGGACCAGGCAGTGAGGCGGGACTATGAACATGGTGCGAATTGGCCCAAGGTTGGGCGAGCGAGCGTCAACTGAAGTTTTGTTTGTGACTAGACCCGCGAGGAACTCAGCGGTACGCTTTCAATGTGCAATCGGGCACAGGATAAGTGCAGTTCACGCTCGGTTTTGAGTTTTAGGCCGTCCCTCAATCGGACCTTTGCGAGCAGTCGTTCTGGACAGCATTCTGTCCGTAAAGTAGAGTAGAAGGAAGTC
>DATIBX010000200.1:0-12024 GCA_035457105.1 Pyrinomonadaceae bacterium | reverse complement strand
TCGTGACAGGCAGTGTTGAGGTTGAGCCGGAGCCGGACGGTACTCCTGAGAGGGATTCAATTGCAAATGCGAGATCGCTGGCCGAATGAAAGCGCTGCTCAGGATTCTTTTCAAGACAGTGATGGACCACTCGTTCGAGTGCGGGCGAAATTGCGGCATTTGTGACCGACAGATCTGGTGGATCCTCTTTGAGTATCGCGCTTATGGTTTCAGCCATTGAATTACGTTGGAATGCACGTCTGCCGGAAAGCATTTCGTAGAACACTGCACCAAAGGAAAAGATGTCGGAGCGGGGCTCAGCAGTCAGTCCACGCAATTGTTCTGGTGATATATAGCCCATGGTGCCCATCACCGTGCCCGGATCGGTATTCACTTTTCGGGTTGGTACCTCAGTTTGGGATTCTAGTGTATTTACCTCAGCCGTCAGTTTTGCCAGACCGAAGTCTAATATCTTGATCCGCCCATCGTTGGTGACAAAGATGTTGTCGGGCTTGATGTCGCGATGGACTATTCCTTTTTCATGCGCTGCTGCGAGTCCCCGAGCAACCTGCAATGCATAATCGATTGCTTTTCGTTGTGAAAGCGCGGTGCCGTTCAATCGTTCACGCAACGTTTCGCCTTCCAGTAGTTCCGAAACTATATAGGGGGCACCCTCATGTATTCCGATTTGGTGGATGACGAGAATGTTTGGATGGTTCAGAGCGCCGGCTGCCTGAGCCTCTTGCTCAAAGCGATTGAGTCGATCTGTATTTTCAGAAAAGGACGCCGGCAGAACCTTGATAGCGACATCGCGCCCGAGGTTCATGTCGCGGGCGCGCCAAACCACGCCCATCCCGCCTTCGCCGATCTTGGAGATGATCGTGTAGTGGGTTAGCGTCGTGTTGGGGGATAGCGACATTAACGGTTTTTCTTTTGTCGTTACACTTCGGCCTGTCAGGTCCTTAATTGCTGGACCTATCTTTAATCATCAGGAACCTACTACGTGAACATAAACGAGACGTGCAGAAAACTCAGTAGTGACTTAGTTTGCTTACCGGTGCAACCTTTGTGCTCTCTATGTCTCGGTGGTGGGCAAGTTTACCAAGAAAACCTTCAACACTGAGCCACCGAGAGCACAAAGGTTCACAGAAAAGGTTTAGATTACGACACTCCGAAATCTGGGCTCTAGCTGTAGTTTACAAGGAAAGGCCTAACAAACGGGTTTACAGGAATAATGGCAGAAAGCAGATTTCTAAACCCGTATTTTCAAGTGCATTTTAACCGAGTCGGGAGCCGCGCGCTATAGGAACCGTCGATCGATTGCCTGGCTGTCGCTGAAAGAATGAGCTCGGTTATCGCTTTTGTGACCGGATCACTTCAGCTTAGCGAACTCTTTTTTCGCTTCGATTAGGACTGGCAGCTCTGGGTCCGCCTCGCCCCAAAGCGCAAAGAATTCTTGGTATGACTTGCGAGCCTGGGCTGAATCGCCCTGTAACGCTGACGCCCGTGCTAACGATAGATGCGCCAGCGGCCAGAGTAACGACAGTGGAGCTTCGCCACGATGACCCAGGATTTTTCGAGCTTCGGCGGCAGCCATAGCTCCCTGGCCCAATTTTAGATAGGCCATAGTTCGCAAAGTCTGCGGCGAGAATCCGCCGGCTGATTCATATCGCTTTACCGGTTCTAGTAGCTCAAGTGCGGTTTGCGAGTTTCCTCTGTTCAGCTCCACCGCAGCTTTGATCTCTGGCAGCCAGAGTTGATTTACTCGCGTGTCCTTTGGATATTTCTCTTCCAACTCGGTAATTAGCAGTTGCGTTCTGCCGACTTCTCCTGCGAGCGCCAAGGCAAGTGCAGCACTCGTCAGTACACTGCGATTGTGTTCGATGTTCAAAGCCGCTTCCGCAAGTGTTATTGCGTCGGCGAACCGTCCAACCCAGGCCGCTCGTACTGCCTGCTCGGCGGTGTAGCTCGCGACTACTTCTTTCGCATCAACCCGAAGAGCAAGGGCAGTAGCCCGGCGCAACTGTTCGTTTGATTTGGTCCACTGGCCTGCAAAAGACAAGCGTTGTGTTTGCCAGTACGCGGCTCGATACTCATCTGGTCTACTGCTGGCCCATGAAAGTTGTTGTTGCAACTCTGGCTCATTACCCTTGACGAAGGCCACGGCGAAGAGACGCTCACGAATACTGGTGCTATCAAGCTTCTGTGCAATGGCTTGCTGGCATACTTCACGGGCCTCATCAAAGCGGTTTAGTGCTATCAGCGACTCACCCAGATTTCCGGGCCAGATTGTCGTGTTTGGATTTAGTCGCAACGCTTCTCTTGTGGCAACGACTGCTTTATCGAATTGTCCAGTGAGCGCGTAGACATTTCCGAGGTTACCGGGCGCGCGAGCTTCCCGCGGGTAAGTCCGCACGTACGCTGTGAGCGCTTCAATGGCCTTCTCGAGTTCTCCGGTGACGATCTGATAATAAAAGTAGGTGATGCGAGCGCGCTCGTCTTCGCTAACGCGATCACTTAGTGCAAAGGCTTTTGACAGGCATTCTGAAGCCAGTCCCGGTTGACTCGTATTAGCGTATTGAAGGGCGATACCCAGCCAGGCTGAGGCAAAGCTTGGATCTCTTTCTGTCGCCTTTCGATAAAACTCGATGGCCTTGAACGATTGACCTTTATCCTGCTCGTTTCTCCCTGATGCGTACTCCTTTAGTGCTTCGAGTGACGATGTCGTTACTTCGAGTTTCGCATCAAACTTCTGGATTGAACTTAATTCTTCACCCAGCTTCTTGCGCAACTCAGACGCTGCCCGCGACAGCGCTTTTAGTACCTGGTCTTTACCTTCAGCCTCGACTTGGACCAGCGCCAGCGCGTCACCGGTCTGACCATTAAGGGCTTCGAGCGTGATCGAATAGTTGCGATCAAATTTAACAATCGCCCCGGTGATGAATGCTTTTAAACCCTGCCGCTGACAAATCTCCAGAGCGCGATTCCGGGTGACGCGCTCATCCGGTGAAAGGCTCATCAGTTGCAAGGTGGCCCTTACTCGCTGGTCTGAAAAGATATTGAGAAATGGCGACTGTTGTAACTGCACGGCGAGACCTTGACGCAGCGTGCCGTCAAAAACCTCTTCGCCGGTCTTGTTCTCGAACTCGGCGAGCAAAATCGTATCCTTGTCTGTAAGCAGTGCGGCGCGCGTCTGCTTGAAGTACCAAATGGACGCCAGTGCTATGGCCAGCAGCAACACTCCAAGGAAAGTGAGCGCAAAACGACGGTGTGATTTGACTTGATTAACTATGTATTCTGCGCTCGAGACCGATTGGATTCCTCTTGGTCCATTGGGAAGGGAGCTCAGCGAGGTTCCCGATGAAACGTAGCCCCCACTGATTTCAGCAGCGCGCCGATCAAACAGCGCAGTTCGATCGTTTTCTGCGCCAACCTCAAGCCAACGTTTGAGATTTCGTAGTTCAATCAAAAAGTCATTGGCGGTTTGATAGCGATCGTCTGGGTTTTTTGCCAGGGCTTTGGAAATAATCTCTTCTAAACGAGCGGGAACATGGTCAATAAAGTTTGATAGGGGCGGGTGTGGTTGTTCTTTAATAGCAACGATCTGCTGAAAAAGGTCCTGACCTTCAAAAGGAAGACGCCCGGTAATCATTTCATAAAGGACTACACCGAGACTCCAAATATCGGTTCGGTAATCCAGGCTCGGTAAGCCGGCTGACTGCTCGGGCGACATGTAACTGACCGTGCCCATCACGATGCCCGGTTCGGTATGCAACATTCCGCCCTGGGATTCAGTACCTGACTCAGTGGCCGTGTTGCTTTTCACTGGTTTAGCGAGACCGAAATCGAGGATCTTTACGATACGATCACGCTGGCGCACCATGATGTTGTCCGGCTTGATATCCCGGTGCACCACGTGCGCTTCATGCGCTACATTTAACGCTGCGGCAACCTGCATGGCGATATCGAGCGAATCATGAAGATTCAACTTGTCACCGTTCAGGTACTCACTCACCGTGAGCCCCTCAACATACTCCATCGCCATAAAGCGCGTGGAGCCTTCCTGACCAAATTCGTAGATAGTCAGTACATTGGGATGATTGAGGGCTGAGACGGTCCTGGCTTCACGGATAAAGCGTTTCATCCGTTGCGGATCGCTGCCGAGTTCCTCAGGTAACAGTTTGATGGCCACCATGCGATTGAGCTCGCTGGTATCCTGGGCTAAATAGACCTGACCCATTCCACCCTCAGCGATCTGTGAGCGGATTTCATAACGTCCCAATTTCGTGCCGGCCGTTATTAACATTCAGGCGAGGATCTTCATGTCTAATCAGTAAACGCCCGATGAGCGATTGAGAAAACTTTGCACAAAAGTCGATTTCTCACGAGCGGGAAAGACCAGTACAGCCTCACTAGAAACTCACCGAAGCGGGTCAAGAGTTTTCAAGAATTTCTGTGCTCGATTCGTGTGTTTCTCAGCTTAAGGTCTTAAGATCCTGTTTCCTTGACAAGAATTCTCGGTATGCACTGCTAGAAGGCAGTCATTCTAGACCAGAATGGCTTGACGTAACTACCGTTCCCGAAAAACTTCGTGGTTTGTAGGCGTTTAATCTCCCCTACACGATTCTGCGGCGATAAATACCGAGTTCACAGTATTGTTTCTGACCCTTTCGATAGGTAGTTTCAACCCACCGAATTTAGTACTGAGCCGACTTCGAGTCTTGAGAAGTGGGTGCGAGAGGTTGTTCTGTGGCTGTTGCGCCTGGCAATGTTGATGCCGCGAACAGTCGAGCAAGAAACTTGACCCTCGAACTGTTGATCTGAGCCCGATAAGTCTCCTCAACAGCGCCTGAAGCCCGCCGAACGGCTCCATCATTTCCGATGATGACACCTTTTCGAAGAATGCCGAGAGACTGTTGGCACAACCGTCGACTCTATTCTCAACTTCCTTCGACGACGGGCTGCCGTCGATGGACGGCAAAGAAATGACAATTGAGTGAAATCCTCTTTGGAGAGTTTCATTGACATCTGACAAGGCCAACCTCGACGCAATGATGCGAACGAAACCGCAACTGAACTGCTGAAGTCAGAATTGGGATCCAAGGTCTCAAATTCTCAATATCCAAAACCGGTTCAAAACCGAAAAAGGAGAGGGCGAACATGCCAGACAAAAAACCAAATATCTTGATCATCTGGGGCGACGATATCGGGTGGTTCAACGTGAGCGCCTACAACCTCGGCATCATGGGTTATAGGACTCCAAACATCGACCGCGTCGCCAAAGAGGGCGCGCTTTTCACCGACTGGTATGGACAACAAAGCTGTACCGCCGGTCGTGCCGCTTTTATTACCGGGCAGTCGCCAATTCGCACCGGACTTACTAAGGTTGGCCTGCCTGGAGCCGATCTTGGATTGCGACCCGAAGACCCGACTATTGCCGACGCGTTGAAGCCTCTTGGTTACGTGTGCGGGCAATTCGGAAAAAACCACGTTGGAGACCGCGACGAGTTTCTCCCAACGGCTCATGGTTTCGACGAATTCTTCGGCAATCTCTATCACTTAAACGCCGAACAAGAACCGGAATGCCCAGACTATCCCAAGGATCCAGAATTCAAGAAGAAGTTTGGCCCGCGCGGAGTTCTCAAATCCAAAGCTGATGGAAAAGGCGGCCAGACGATTGAGAACACTGGTCCTCTAACTATCGAACGCATGAGAACCGTTGATGAGGAGTTTCTGGCTGGAGCGATCGATTTTATTGAGAGACAGGCGAAGGCCGATCAACCTTTCTTCTGCTGGTTCAACTCGACACGCATGCACATCTTCACGCACCTGAAGAAAGAGTCAGAGGGTAAGACTGGTTTGGGTGTGTATCCGGACGGGATGGTTGAGCACGACGGTCATGTCGGACAATTGCTCGACAAACTTGACCAACTGGGAATCACAGACAACACCATTGTCATGTACTCGACCGACAACGGTGCGGAAGTTATGAGCTGGCCCGATGGCGGAACGACTCCATTCCGCGGGGAAAAGGACACCAACTTCGAAGGCGGATGGAGAGTTCCCTGTGCTATCCGCTGGCCCGGTGTGATCAAACCAGGAACCGTTTCGAACGAGCTGTTCTCTCATCAGGACATGTTGCCGACCCTGGCGGCTGCCGCAGGCGAACCAGACATAGTTGAAAAGATGAAGAAGGGTTATAAGAGCGGCAATAAGACCTTCAAAGTGCACCTGGATGGCTACAACCTGCTACCGCACCTTAAGGGCGAGGCAAAAAACCCTCGCGAGGGATTCTTGTACTGGAGTGATGACGGCGATTTGATGGCGCTTCGTGTCGGAAACTGGAAGGTGGAGTTCCTCCAACAGCGCGCTCACGGCTTCGACGTGTGGAGAGAGCCGCTGACACCGACGCGGGCTCCAAATATCTATAACTTGCGGAGTGATCCATTTGAACGTGCTACCGAAGACGCGACTATGTTCTACGGCAAATGGATGGCCGATCGCGCTTTCCTGCTCGTACCAGCGCAAGCAATCGTTGGTAAATTCCTGGAGACCTTCAAAGAGTTCCCGCCGCGACAAAAACCCGCGAGCTTTAGTATCGATCAGGCTCTTGAAAAAGCTCGCGCAAACGCACAAGCAATGGCCAAAGCGGCTGGGGGAAGTGGAGGCGGTTGATCATTGCGCGCGCGGAGGCAGTCATTATTCGATGACTGCCTCTGTTCGCATTAATTCGGAAGAGTTCGTGGATCGCTTTTCTCGGAACGTAACGATCCACGAAATCACACGAAATATCACTAACAAGAAACTTGAGGTACTCGCAGTTTTAAACAGTGTCTACTCCACTAGAGGGAATGACGACTCCTCCTTTAGTTCCTCGGAGCTGAGGAGACGAAGCACATTACCTAAGCTGGGTGCGTGATCTTGATTGAATCAGTGAAAGACACTGGAAGTAGTAGTTCGGCAGACTTCACTGCTGATCCGGTGTGCGAGTTTTACGCGAGTCACCCTTATCCGCCCCCAGTAAAAAATCTGGATCGCGCACGTGATCAATGGCAAGACTTAAATCGTCATCGCTCTGAGTTTCACTTGTTGTGGCCCGAGCAACCGTTCCGCGCAGATCTTGAGATTCTCGTTGCTGGTTGTGGAACGTGGCAAGCCGCAAAGTACGCGCTCACCCATCCGGCCGCAAGCGTAGTTGGCATTGATCTTAGTACCACGAGTCTAGAGCACACCGACCAGCTGAAGCAGCAATACGAGCTGAAGAATCTGGAAACGCGACAGTTGCCAATCGAAGATGTTGGTTCTTTGGGCCGCAGCTTTGATCTGATCGTGTGTACGGGCGTGCTTCATCACTTAACCGATCCCGATGCAGGGTTGCGCGCACTCGGATCTGTCCTGAAGCCCGAAGGCGCAATCTACTTGATGCTGTACGCGCCGTACGGCCGGGCTGGTGTCTACATGCTTCAGGAATATTGCCGGAGACTTGGCATCGGCACGTCTGAGAGGGAAATCAACGACCTCGTTTCAATGTTAAAGTCGTTGTCTGAGAATCACCCGTTTGTGCCGACGCTGCGGGGATCGCGGGAATCCCTTGACGCAGATGCCCTGGCAGATGCGTTACTGAACCCTCGCGAACGCTCCTATTCGGTGCCGCAACTATTTGACTTCATCGAACGCAATGGACTGAGCTTTGAACGGTGGCACTGGCAGGCGCCTTACTTACCACAGTGCGGCGCGATTTCAGCGACTCCACACGCAAATCGTTTGGTGGCGCGTTCCGAACGTGAACGGTCTGCCTTGATGGAGTTGTGGCGTGGCACGATGACGGCCCATAGCGTCATCGTCCATCGAGACGGACCTCCGCAAAGTGCAAGAGTCTGCTTTGATGACGAGCATTGGAAGAGTTACATGCCTATTCGTCTTCCGTGGACCATGTGCGTTCTTGAACGATTGCCCAAAGGCACCGCAGGTGTGCTGTTAAATCGAAGCCATCAGTTTCACGATCTCATCCTGGCCATTGACGCGAATGAGAAGGAATTGTTTGACCTCATCGACGGACGTCACAGCATTGCGGAGATTATCGACCAAGCGAGCTCGAACCAATCGTTGCCGAGAGCGCGTTCCTTTTTCGAGAAACTCTGGTGGTACGACCAGGTGGTCTTCGACACGAGCGCAGTAAATTGACCATTCGATACGCCATCTGAACGCTAACAACCTTCTCAGCGCAAAGTGGTCCATCGAAGCAAGAAAGGAATTAGCAAATCATGAGCAACGAGAATAACAAACTAATCGCACTTGTTTTTGACGATCCCTACAAGGCGGATGAAGCGCGGGCAGCGTTAAATCGCATGACTGGCGAAGGTCTCCTGGAGATCGATGAAACAGCTCTGATCGTGAAAAAGGCAGACGGCAAAGTTCGGGTTTCGCAGGACATCAACGTCGTCGAAAAAGATCAGCATCTTGGTCACGTTGCGGGGCTAATCACGGCGGCTGTAACTGGAACGATGCCATTTATTCTCGGCGGGACCATTGCCGGAAAACTGATTGGGAAACTCCACGATGATGGCATCACCAATAAGTTTCTGAAGTCTCTGGAAAAGGAGCTAAAGCCTAACACTTCGGTGTTGGTGGTCTACGCGCGTTCCGATGCTGAACGACGTCAAGCAGTGATGAAGCGTCTGGCGATTTTTGATCCAAAGCTATTGGAATCTGATGTGTCACCAGAGCTTGAGCAAACATTACAGAAGGAGATGCAGGCAGTGGCCCAAAAGGCGGCGGCCGCGAAGTAGCTGAGATTTGTTAGTACATCCACAGATTGCGCCGAATACACCGATTAGGATCAGAGGAAAAGTCCTGTACGAATCGGAGTGATCGGCGCATTCTGGGGATTATAGTTTTCACTATCGCGCAAAACTATGGTTAACGGATGCAGTTTTTTGATAGATTAAAATCGACTCGGCGGGCCGACCAGAATTCGGTTTCGCCTCGCCCGCACAAAACTGCTCAATTCCGTAAGACCATCAAATGCGTATAAGACATCCTGTAATCTTCTCGCTGCTGACCGCTCTGGCCGTAACCGCACAACTCTCTTGTGCTCGGCTAAAGTCATCAACTGGTTCAAAACCTTCAGCCACTGCGTCGCAGCCTCACGACCCGGTGAGCGACATACTCGATCGGTATGAGAAGGCCATTGGTGGTAAGGAGGCTATCGAACGCATCACCAGTTACAAGATGAAAGGAACCTTCGAGCTGTCAAATTTGCGCGAGCCGGGTGCCGTCGAGTCGTGGGGTAAAGAGCCTAATAAGACGTTAATCAGCATAGATTTTCCTGGTCTCGGAACCTTAAAGAAAGGTTTCGACGGCGAGACTCGTTGGGTTCAAACACCCGCCGGCACCCTCAGCGATTCGAGCCCGCAAGAAATTGCCGAAATGGAAAGAGACTCGGACATCTACAGCGCGGGAAAGATCAAGAGTCTCTTTGAGAGCATGAAGCTTGAGAATAAAGCCCGCCTAAACGGTCGCGATATGAACGTGATCGAGGGCAAGCCAGCAAAAGGCCCGGCGGAAAAACTTTTCTTCGATGCCGAGAATGGTTTACTGGTGCGCTGGGATATGGCACGTCAACAACCCAAGCGCGGCACCGTGTTTGTAAAAGTGCATCTCAACGATTACCGGGAAGTTGACGGTGTCAAAGTCCCATTCAATGTGAAGTTTGCGTTTGAGTCGTTCAGCTTCACGATAAAGCTCGACGAACTGCAACACAATATTCCCATCGACGACGCTCAGTTCAAAAAGCCTTAGGTCGTCTGCCGACCCCACGCGAGCTTCAGACGCGGCAAGAAAACTCAGATTGTCTTCGGTGTAAACACTTTCTAAGAAAACAAAGAAGATACTTATTTGTTGCTGACGGAATTTCACTAAAGAGTTGCCGGGAGTTTTGGTACTGTATCGACCGGTGCTCCATTTTAAGGCTTTGGGAAATCTGTGCCATCGGTGAAATCTGTGGAAAACCCTTCTGCGCATTACCGCAACTGCAATCTCTGCGAAGCTATTTGTGGTATTGAGATCTCTGTGCAGCCGGATCGTTTGAAGATTTCCGGTGACAAAGATGATCCCTTCAGTCGCGGTTACATCTGTCCCAAGGCGGTTGCTTTACAGGATATCCATTACGATAAAGATCGACTCCGGCATCCGGTTCGACGCACTTCACAAGGATGGCAGCAAATTGGTTGGGACGAAGCCTTTGACGAAGTGGCGCAGAACCTCAAACAGATCAACTCGCAGTATGGCCGAAACTCCGTCGGCACCTATCTTGGTAATCCAACAGTTCATAATTCAGGCGCATTGCTGTTCGCACCGGGATTCATCCGCGCTCTTCACACTCGAAATCGATTTTCCGCAACATCGGTAGACCAGCTGGCCCATCATGTAGCTGCCTATCTGATGTTCGGCCATCAACTGCTGCTTCCGGTTCCCGATCTTGAGCGTACAAACTTTCTTTTTATTCTCGGCGCAAATCCGGCCGTCTCAAACGGCAGCATGATGACCGCTCCCGGTATGGGCCAGAGGCTAAAGGAAATTCGTGAGCGCGGCGGAAAGGTTGTGCTGATCGATCCGCGCTTTAACGAAACTGCTCGAGTAGTGGACCAGCATCTTTTTATTCGCCCCGGCACTGACGTGTTGCTGCTCCTGGCGTTACTTCAGGTGATCATTGAAGAAGACTTAACGAAGGTCCCTCCGTTTCTCCACGGCTATCAAGCTCTGCAGCAGCTCGTAGCCGAATTTCGCCCGGAGAGGATTGGGCCGATCTGCGGAATTGACGCAGCTCAGTTGCGAACGCTCGCAAGAGAATTTGCCGCAGCTGATGGTGGCGTATGCTATGGAAGGATTGGTGTCAGCACGCAGGAGTTCGGCGCGGTTTGTCAGTGGCTAGTAAATGTTCTGAACATTGTTACCGGAAATCTCGATCGCCCCGGCGGGGCTATGTTCACGCTGCCGGCCTTTGATCCCGTGACCGCACCAGAGACTCTCGCGCCTCGCGGAAGTTATGGGCGGTGGTATAGCCGTGTCCGGAAGTTACCAGAATTTGGCGGCGAGTTACCCGTGGTTGCGCTGGCCGAAGAGATTTTGACCGAAGGGTCGGGTCAGATTCATGGCCTGGTGACTCTAGCTGGAAATCCTGTTCTGTCGACGCCAAATGGTCGGCAGTTAGATCGTGCGCTTGAACGTTTGCAGTTTATGGTGTCGATTGATTTTTACATTAACGAGACAACCAGACACGCGCATATCATTCTGCCGCCGACATCAGCGCTCGAACGCAGCCACTACGATCTGGCGTTTCATCTGCTGGGGATTCGTAACATCGCCAAGTTTTCTCCGGCACTATTTGAGCCAGCTCGCGATTCAAGACACGATTGGGAGATCTTGCTGGAACTGCAAACGCGCCTTGAGGGGGATGGAGTGTTTCAGCGCTTGAAAGGGAAGGTGATCAAGCGTTTTTTTGGTCCCGACAGACTCATCGATCTTGGTTTGCGGTTTGGACCATACGGCGCAAAACTCAATCCCTTTTCGAGTGGTCTAACTTTGCGAAAAGTTCAGGCAGCCAGCCATGGCATCGACCTTGGTCCATTGAAGCCGTGTTTACCGGACAGGCTCCGCACCCCTGACAAGCATATTCAGTTAGCACCCGAAGCGTTGGTCAAGGACATCGATCGCGTAAAGGCAAAATTCTTTACGTCACTCGAGAGTACGAACGGTCATTTGCTGTTGATTGGGCGGCGCGATCTGAGAAGCAATAATTCGTGGATGCACAACAGCGAAAGACTAGTGAAGGGTAAGTGTCAATGTACGCTCCTGATGAATCCTTCAGACGCCGCGAATCGAGATTTGTTGTCTGGTCAAGCTGTCGTCGTGCGCTCGAGGGTCGGATCGATAGTCTTACCGGTTGAGGTTTCCGATGAAATGATGAAAGGAGTGGTTAGTATTCCTCACGGTTGGGGACATGATCGAGAGGGAGTCAAACTAGGAGTGGCGCAACGGCATACG
>DATIBX010000199.1:0-3486 GCA_035457105.1 Pyrinomonadaceae bacterium | reverse complement strand
GGATACATCAGAACGAAAGTCGGTGAATGGATTCGGCGGACACCTCATCATCGTTGAAGACCCAAAAGGCTTTATCGAAGAATGGTCAAAACCGCAAACACCAAATATCAAGCCGGTGACGGATGTGAAACGCGGAACTGTGATCGGAGCCTTTGTTTTGTTTGCTGGCTGCAAGCCCGATAACGCCGGAGTTTGCCATTCAGAAGTGGATTATGTGGTCCTTAAGCCAGACGGCAGTGTGTACGCCGAGCGCAAAAAACAACCTCTGTGGGATGAGCAAGCGCCACCAGGTAAAAACATACAATTGAGTAAAGCCATCCTGGGGATTCGTATGGAGCCGAAGGATCCAGCTGGTGAGTATAAAGTGAGAGCGAAGGTGTCGGACCTGAATGCGAGCATAACTTTTGAGCTCGAAACAAAATTTCGTCTACAGTGAGGAGTGTGAGGTCAAAAGATGTCAACTCGACGCCGCGGTATTAGGTGCTCCTGAGTCCTTCTTTTTCTTGTCCGCGACTAAGCCGATTTTATCCACGCCTAGTTTTCTCACCTCATTAATTACATTCACTACCTCGCCGTAGCTAACACCGACACCACTTTTGATGTACACAATTCGATCCTGTTCGTTCGTGATCTTTTCGAGCATACGATCGACTTCTTCGGCGAGCTGTTCCTTTTGGAGGCGTTTCCTGCCGACGTAGTACTCAACGTCTTTTGGGATTGAGATTACGATTGACGATTGTTTGATAATTTTCGGATCGACATCCGGGTTGTTCATGTTCTTCGGCACTGGAACGGTGATGCCAGGCTGCAAGAAAGGTGTCACCACCATAAAGATGATTAGCAACACCAGCATGATGTCGACCATTGGGGTTACGTTAATTTCCGATTGAAGGCCGCGCCCGCCACCTCCGGCTGTCATTCCCATAAGAGATTTCCCTTCGAGCGATCTACATCAAACAGTGGGTCTGCTTAACGTTTGACAACCGAAGTCGATATTTGTTCCAGAGCGATTTCTCAGGCCCATCCAACTCGTCAGAACAGTCAATCTGGACAGTCGCGCAGTGCCCTACTAAACTAGGGATATGACGATCAAGAGGTTGGACCATGTCAGCGTCGTTGTCGAGGACCTCCCCGCCGCCGTTGCTTTCTTCACCACCCTCGGCATGGCGCGTGAAGGGGAGATGCCGATCGAAGGAGCCTGGGTGGATCGCGTCAACGGGATCGAAGGTGTCCAGGTCGACATCGTTATGATGCGGACCCCAGATGGGCACGGAAAGCTTGAGCTGACGAAGTTTCGCAATCCAAAACTGGTTGAGATCGAACCGGCGATCGCACCACCGAACACGCTGGGCCTCCGAAGCGTCATGTTTACAGTCGAAGACATCGACGACACCGTGGCCCGCCTGCGCGCCAACGGCGCCGAACTCGTCGGCGAGGTGGTCCAATACGAGGACAAGTACAGACTCTGCTACATGCGAGGCCCGGCGGGCATTATCGTCTCGCTGGCCGAGGAACTCTTCTGACGCGTGCGTCAAACTGGTCTGAGCTTTACTTCACTCGCTTTAGTGTCCTCTTATAATTTACCTGGTCGCCAATTATCAGAGTATCGCCTGATAACTCGTAAGGTCTTACCTGGGGCGTGCCCACTTGACTGGGGTCCAACGCGCCCTCAACCTGCACCGTGATATTTGCTGAATCGACGGTATAGGATCCGTAATAAGCAACGTATCCGTTGAAGATTGCCAGGGCCTCATCCGGTGTTGGAGTATCCGGTGTAGCGATCGTCTGTGGAGGTGTTGTCATGATTTGTATCGACGCATGTCCAGTAGCGTCGTAAATGAAGTAACCGCTCGGAGGATTTCCGAACGTGTAAGGTACCCACTGGCCGGTATCGGGGTTTTTGTCTTCAGCGGAGATCAATCTCCATGTGCCGACGAGCTGACTTTGTACACTTGTGAGAGATGTCTTATCGGGGTTCATTTTTTCTCCTTGCAGCAGTAGGAATCCTGGTCAGGATTCTATGAGTGATTCACTGGGAGCATAACATTCGCGGCGGAGATTGTTCTTGATTAAGCTGCTAAATATTGTTTAATCTCCCTGGAGGGGAGCCGTTAATGGGCTTGCTCATTCCCTGCCTGAGAAGCTTGCCTGGAGATATTTCGATGAAAATTGATATGAAGAAACAAGTTCCGAATATGATCGTCTACATTGCGCTTTACGCTGTCGTATTCGGCATTAGCGGTTGGTTATTGGTTTTTCATGATGAAAATCCGACCAATTGGCTTCTGTATGTACTCATGATCGTCTCGATCCTGGTAGGCTTGGTGCACTACGCCTTACACCTCCGCAAAAGGACAACAACAGTCCGCGTAAGGTAATCGCTGTTTCAGAGAACTCACAGTGTCTGGCCGAACGACGGCGATGCTGAGCATAAAAAGTTGAGGCCACGTCACCGTGGCCTCTCTTCCGAATCATTTAAGGATTAATCTCCTCACCGTGGACACCCCGTCTCCCCAAGCGGCCCACGATGTCTCCTCAAACGACCGGCGTAACTAAATCGCGAAGCTATGCAAATCAAGCCTTCTTAAAATCTACGTGAGAGCCTCCCCGATAGGACGATTTGTCGTTACGATTTACTGAACCTGTCAACTAACGATTCAATCTAGCCCTGAGATTCTGCTTGCCGCATTAGAATTGTGATTTCCGGTGAGTTTGTGGGACGGACATGAGTTTGGTGGGATGAACGGCGGGAGTGTACGGGGCAACGTTTGTATTAGATCGGTTTGTTCAGCCGCTCGTTCAATCGTTCCCGATACCGCCGGCTCATTATGAGTCGAGTGCCATCGCGCATGATGACAACGTACTCACCCTTGGCCCATGGTTGCACTTCTTTGACACGGTCGAGGTTGACGATTGTCGAGCGATGTATCCGCATAAATCTGTCAGCGTTAAGTTTCGCTTCCATTCCGGTCATCGTTTCACGCATTAAGTGATAATCACGGCCCACCTGGAGGCGCACATAATTTCCCACGGCACGCATCCAGTCAATTTCTTCCACCAGTAGAAAGACTACTCGGCCGCCGGACTTGATAATAAAGCGATCAGGTAGTTTCTGTTCTCGCCGCAAATCTTCCAACAATGACAGAAGCTGAGTGTTGACGTTGCCATTCCGCAGCCCCTTAATCATTGCCTTGGCTCGTTCCAGAGTTTTTTGAAATCGACTCCGGTCAAAAGGCTTTAGCAGATAGTCGAGAGCGTTCACCTC
Source organism: Pyrinomonadaceae bacterium (assembly GCA_035457105.1). GTDB lineage: Bacteria > Acidobacteriota > Blastocatellia > Pyrinomonadales > Pyrinomonadaceae > PSRF01. Next base: position 221 of record DATIBX010000199.1, on the reverse strand, counting down.
GAAGGCTTTCAGGGCATACTGGTCGTAGGCGGTTACAAAGATCACGGTGGGCATTTGTTCCGGGTCGATAGTTTTGATTACTTCAAAACCATCCATCGCCGGCATTTGAATGTCGAGGAAAACCAGGTCGGGAGTCAGTTCGCTAATAGAACTAACAGCTTTGAATCCATCGGAGCATTCGCCAATCACGTCAACGCTGGAATCGTGCGCCAGCAAACTCT
>DATIBX010000198.1:0-16308 GCA_035457105.1 Pyrinomonadaceae bacterium | reverse complement strand
ATTGCTTTGGGAGATGTGTCGGGTAAGGGAACAGCAGCGGCGCTCTTGATGTCGTCGCTTCACGCCGCGGTTCATGCGCAGTCCGGTTCTCACGACTCGCTCGTGGCGACGATCTCGGCGGTAAATCGATATTTGGCTGACAACATTCCAGCCAATCGATTTGTAACGCTCTTTTATGCAGAACTCGACCCGGGCTCAGGCGCCTTATCGTTCCTGAATGCGGGACACAATCCTCCACTTATTGTTCACGCCGCAGGCACCGTCGAGCAACTTGCGTCGGGCGGACTGCCCCTGGGAATCAAGCCGGATGCGGATTATCGCGAAGGCCGCACTCAGCTACAGCCTGGCGACGTGCTGGTGATCTATTCTGACGGTGTGACCGAGGCGGTAAGTCCGACTGGCGAAGAGTTTGGGCCAACTCGACTTTACGAGGTTGTGTCGCGAAACGTGACCAGCTCAGCTGCCGGCATACGAGATCGAATTGAGTCGGCTTTGACCAAATTTGCGCAAGGAACTGCTGCCGCCGACGATATCACCCTGGTAATAGTCAAACGACAGGCGGAGGCTAGAGTAGCCATTTCCGCATGACTACCGGAAGTTCAGTCGTTGACTCCAAATTCTAGAAACTTATATTTACCATCTGAGTCTTTCCCAAAGTAAAAGATCAACTGGCCGCAGAAGACTTCATAGTTCTCCTGATCCTTAACCAGTTTCGCAGTGGCAATGCACTTGCGAATTTTGGGTGAGAATAAAGAAGGATAGATCCTAATAAAACCTGCCCGGTCTCGCTCTTTGCTGTCGTATAGAAAAGGCAACTTAGTGATGTCTGCCACGGCTTCCTTGTCGTTCTGAGCGATGGCAGCCTTAAATGTTTTCCAAAAAGAGTCGAAACCGGGATCAGCAACTTTGGACTGCGAGGATACTGTTGCCACCGTACCCAAAATCAGACCCACAGTAACCAGCATTCGAATAAGAGATTTCATAGAGGTCCTTTGATCGTTAGCGTTGGTCTTTTAATTCATCACTAATACCGAGCAGGTGTAACAACGTTCCTACCGCGGTGATGATAACGGCAAATTTGGTCAACGGACCATATAGATTTGTTAGTCCGGGCTCGTAGAAAAACGCGGCCACAAACATGACTGAAGCGATAGTAATTAAGGCAGAACCCAGTAGTTGCAGGACTCGCAACCAGGTTCGCAAGCGATAGTAAAAATAGGAACCTATCCCCAGATGGACCAAGCCTGACAATAGGATGTAGATGTGGCGGGATCGATACAGCATTCGTGGGCCGTCCGCCATGTCGGCAAGGTGATGATGAAAGCGGTCCATAAACTGTCCCGTTAAGAGGAAGACTACGAATAAAGTTAACCCAAAGATAAGGTGAAATCTCTTCATCGTAGATTTTCCCAGGCCAAAAGCGAAGTTTTTGTTGCTCCTGAGCGAAGGGCTTTAAATACCCCAAGGGTTATGCAAATGGTTTGAGTTTGATGGATCCTGATACTGACATTGGTGGTCCTAACCACCGTTTTCCCGCGACGAACGAGTCAGCGATCGTACGCATCAGGAGTGGCGACCAACAAACGCGCGAACGAGCATTTGAGACGATCCTGACGAGCTACTGGAAACCTGCTTACAAATACATCCGTTGGAAGTGGCACGCAAGTAACGAGGATGCGAAAGATCTGATCCAGGGATTTTTTGCGGTTGCGCTCGAGAAAAATTACTTCGCTGCCTACGATCCCACGAAAGCCAGTTTTCAAACTTTCCTGAGAACTTGTTTAGATGGGTTTGTCTCGAATCAGCAAAAATCCAACCAGCGTTTGAAACGAGGTGGTTTAAGCGAACACCTTGATCTTGACTTCATGAGTGCAGAGGACGAGTTGGCCCTGCAATCGACAGCTCAGGAGCTGACGCCTGAAGATTTCTTTCACCGGGAATGGGTTCGTAGCTTCTTTACAGCCGCGGTAGAAAGTCTCCGCGAACGATTGGCCGCATCAAACCGCAATTTGCATCTCAAACTATTTGAAATATATGACCTGGGCGATGAAGAATCGTCTGAGTCGGTCTCTTACGCCAGGCTAGCGCAGCAATTTAACCTTGATGCCGCTACAGTCAATAATTATCTTGCTTCCGCGCGTCGTGAATTTCGCAAGATAGTGCTTGAAAAACTGGGCGAGATTACCGTTAGCGAAGACGAATTCCGAAACGAAGCTCGGTTGTTGCTGGGCCTGGAATTGAAATGAAGTGGCTCTCCGACCAAAAGCTGGACCACCTTCGCCGGCTCGTCAGCGAACCGGATTTTACTGGCACAAAATACGCCCTCGTGAAAGAGCTCGGCAGTGGCGGAATGGGCTCGGTATATTTGGCCCATGATCGTGACCTCGATCGTGAAGTAGCGATCAAGATTCTTCGAGAGACTGACCTAACAGGCGACACAAAACGCAGGATGTTGCGCGAAGCGCAGATAATCGCGCGGCTGGAACATCCCGGTATCGTCCCGGTTCATGATGTCGGTGAGTTTTCAGATGGACGGGTCTACTACGCGATGAAGTATGTCCGTGGTAACCGTCTGGATGAATATGCGGCAAGCGTAACCACCACTGGTGATCGTCTGCGAAAGTTTAAGTCCGTATGTGAGACAGTTGCTTTTGCCCACGCTCACGGTGTCGTCCATCGAGATCTAAAGCCACAGAACATCATGATTGGCTCGTTCGGTGAGGTGCTGGTGCTCGACTGGGGAATTGCCAAGGTACTCGATAGCACAGCAACACCCGACCCAGAGGCTGAGACACTAAAACTGCCGCCGACAAAATCGGCGAAAAGAGCGTCCACAAGTAACACCACAGACGGCGCCATTATTGGCACCCGGCACTACATGTCGCCGGAGCAGGCGTGCGGTGAGCAGATCGACACTCGTACGGACGTTTATTCACTAGGCGCTGTACTCTATTTTCTCCTAACCAATATCGCGCCAGTTGTTACTGCGCAGTCCGCGCTGGTTTCCCCGCGAGCGGTTGCGCCATCTGTTAGCAAAGCTGCTGAAGCTGTTTGTCTGAAAGCCATGGCGCTCGACCGGCAACACCGCTATGTGAGCGCTGCCGAACTGACGATTGATGTAGCTCACCTGTTGGACGCCGAGCCAGTGTCGGCATATCGTGAAAATATTCTTGAAAAGACGGGACGTTGGGTTGCTAAGAATCGCTTTCTACTGCTGCTGGTTTTGGCCTACCTCGTCATGAGAATTTTCTTCATTTTTACCGCTCGAGACTAAAGAAATCTCCGAGATTGTTTAATAGCTAGTTGAGATTAGTGTTTACAGAGTTTTTGGACGAGTTAAAGAAAGTTTCGTCGACGTTTAATGGATTGGTAGAGGTGAGTTAATCCGTGGTTCTACTGTGATCACGTCTTACTGAGGAGAAAAGATATGTCTAAACCACTTATCGGAATCGTTTTAGGAGCGATCCTGGGTGCTATTGATGGTCTAACTGCCTGGTTTACGCCGGCCGTACGCGACCAGTTAGGGGGCATCGTGATTGGTTCAACTATTAAAGGCATCATCGCAGGTGTCGCCATTGGATTCTTTGCCAAGAAATATCATTCGCTGCCTGTAGGAATCTTGTTTGGCGTCATTGTAGGCGCCATTCTCGCATTCCTTGTGGCCCTTATGCAGGGCGGCTATTACTTCGAGATCGTGTTGCCGGGGACGATGGTTGGTCTGATCGTCGGTTTTGCGACCCAGAAGTACGGCAAGAGTACTGCTACGGCAAATAGTTAATTTCCGAAAAGAAGAATAGGAGATTCGAATGTCGAGAGTTATTCATTTTGAAATACACGCGGGTGATCCGGATCGAGCCGTCAAGTTCTATGAGACTCTTTTTGGTTGGACATTCAAGAAGTGGGAGGGCCCCATGGATTATTGGCTTGTTACCACTGGACCAGACAGCCAACCCGGAATCAATGGTGGTCTATTGCGACGTCAAGGCGAAATAGACGGTCAGGCCGTAATTGCTTACGTCTGTACGGTGGACGTTGAGAATATTGATGCTGCGATTACGAAGGCCCAATCGCTTGGTTCTCAGATTGTTGTGCCAAAGATGCCTGTTCCCGGTGTGGGTTGGTTGGTCTATTGCAAAGACACGGAGGGCAATATCTTCGGAATGATGCAAGCCAGTCCTGAAGCCAAGTAGATATATTCTTTCGAGTGAATTCGTGGATCGTCTATGATTTCAAAACGGTCCACGAACACACACGAAATCACGCGAATCAAGCCCAGGGTTGCCAAAGCTCGATCCTGGGCTGAAATTGGCCAACACCTTCGGTGAAAAGCATAAGCCCATCAATCAGTCTCGCCAGGCTTACCAGGAAGTAAGGCGTCCGCTTTCAAAGTCTGTGGACCATTCTCGTTGCAGAGCGCAAATGAGGAGCCTTCATACATCGTTACACCGGCGAACTCACCCTTTGCGTTCAGGATGTAAAAGTTGATGCCAAAATTGGGCAGCCCGCGATCATTGAGGAGTCGCTTTTCCACAGTGTTGTTTTTGATTCGCTTTAGCACTTCCATGCCGGCATCTTTGGGATGTGCGCCACGTCGCATCTCTTCAATGATTACAAACGAACAAAGATTGTAGAGATTGGCTTCGCCCCGACCAGTTGAGCCGGCAGCTCCAACATCCCCATCGACGTATAACCCTGCGCCGAGAATAGGCGAGTCTCCCAAACGCCCTGGAATTTTCCAGGCGAGACCACTGGTCGTAGTAACGCCACAAATCTCGCCCTTAGAATTGATTCCGTCGCAGTTGATAGTGCCGTGCAAATTCTCTTCTCTTAGCAAGCCCTCCGCCAGCATTTCCAGGGCGGCTTTGTGTCCTGCTTCAGCGCGTTTCTGTGGATCGAGATAGTGGGAAGGGTCCGTGCGGCGTTTCCACTCGAGCCACTGCTTTCTCGATTTGTCGGTGTTCAAGTCGTCCTCGATTTTGAACCCCATGTTGCGCGCAAATTCCTGGGCACCTTTGCCAACAATCAGATGATGGTCGGTGTTTTCCATGACAGCTTTAGCCACCAGAGATGGAGTGCGAACTCCTTCGAGGGCGCCCACTGCTCCAGCGCGCTTTTTTGGTCCATGCATGCAGGATGAATCGAGCTGCACGATGCCATCAGCGTTTGGCAAACCACCATAGCCAACGCTGTCGTCGAGAGGATCGAGTTCGACAATGTTGACGCCGGCGATTACGGCGTCCAGCACGTCAGACCCCTTGGTAATCATCGTGAAGGCTTTGTGGACTGCGGTTAAATCGCCGCCATTCTTGAATTTATTACCATTGGCTGACGAGATTACGACCGGTTTTATTGCGCTTTGCTTCATGATCATGGGAAAGCCCAGAACGTTGTCTTTGGTGGCGGCGACGACGATTCCGGCAGCGGCACTCTTGCGCATGAAGTCCCGGCGTTTTATCGATTTGTTCATTACGACCTCGTGTTTGGAAAAAGTTAGGATGAAGAAAAGCGTGTCGGCAATTCAATCACGTCAACGGCTAACGAGTAAAGAAGTTTTAATTGATTTTCTCTGCGCGATCTTTGAGTTTGTGTGTAGCAAAATGAACAACGTCCTGTTCTAATAGCAGAACCACAGAGACACAAAGACCACAGAGGTGGCACAGAGAAATTCAACTCTCGGTCTAATTTAGATACTTCGTTGCGCTTCTCCTGTGCTGTGACTCTCTGGTGAAGTCGTGGGCCATCTTTCTAACCGCGGAGTTATTGAGTTAGCACAGAGTTTGCTTCACTCGGCCAAGGCCTCTTTAATTCTTTCTGCGGTCTTGGGCCCAATCCCATCGACCATCTCCAACCCGCCGCCGGCCACGAACTTCTCAAGATCCGCACGCGACGAAACTTTAAACCGCTCATGAAGCAGCGCCGCGGTTTTTGGTCCAATGCCCGGTATCTCCGTGAGATCTAGAACACTCTCTGGTGTTTCTGCCGTCAAGCGATCCCATGCAGCAAAGCTTCCGGTTGATAGCAGCTCGAGTACCTTTCCGGCAATTGCTTTGCCAATTCCAGGAATATCTTGCAAGCCAGTTTCACCTTCCGCTTCAGCAATCTCTTGCAATGGAGTGGGCCAGACTTCGATTGCTTCAGCTGCGTTCCGGTAAGATCTGAGACGAAAGGGATCATCGCCGCGAATCTCCATGAGAGCAGCAAGGCGATAGAATCGGCGCGCGATTTCTGTGTTATCCATGATCGTAAAATTTACTTGTCTTTTTTGATCTGCGCTTAGTCTAACGTCTCGGGCGGGTTAATATCAAAAGTCAGCAGCACGACTGAAAGGAGCCGGATAATTGAATCTTAAGAGAAGACAGTTATTACTCGGAGTATCAGCAATTGGCGCAGGGACAGTTCTCGCAAGTTGCGCGATGCCGCAAAACTCGTCCACAGGTGCGAGAAACGACGAGCCTCGCAAAGAGGGAGATGAGTCGGATGAGGCTGCCGGCATTGAAGTAACCGCGACGGAAGACCTTATGCGGGAGCACGGTATACTGCGACGCATCTTGCTGGTTTTCTCAGAGACGGCAACAAAGTTGAAGCAGGACGCGGGCAGTGTGCCGACAGATGAACTCGAAAAAGCCGCTCAACTCTTTCGGGTATTCGGCGAAGACTATCACGAGAAGAAACTTGAAGAGGCGTATATCTTTCCTTCAGTGAGACAGGCGCAAGGTCAGGCCAGCTCTTATGTGGATGTTTTAATGTCTCAACATGTCCGCGGTCGTGAGATTACCGACTATATTTTGTCTGTGACTAAAGGTGACAAGATTCCCGCTGCGGGTGTGGAAGAATTTATCAAAGCTTTGGAATCGATGGTTCGGATGTACGAGCATCACGCAGCGATCGAAGACACGATCATCTTTCCAGCGTGGAAGGCGGCGATTGGAGATCGGCGCCTGGATGAGTTGGGTGCGAAGTTCGAAGAGATCGAGACGGAGTCGTTTGGCGGAGATGGATTTGAAACTGTTCAAAAGCGTATTTCCGAAATCGAACAGAACCTTGGTCTATCGAATCTCGACATGTTCACCGCCCCTCCGTTGCAGTCCAGGAAGACTTGAGATGTCATTCTCCCCAAGCTTCAAGCCGCGTTCTTTACATATCTCCGACTGGCATCGTCATCCGCAATCTCTGTGCAACCTTTGTGTCCTTTGTGGTGATTTTTTTAGGACTTTGCTTCGCTCCACCACAGAGGCACGGAGGACACAAAGGTTGCACAGAGTAAATCAGGACACTACCAAAGCTTGGTGAGAATGAGAAGGATGAGTTTTCACATAGTAGGCCATGTCGTCGGGAAACCAGGTGCGTGATCCGATTTATTTAATCAATTCTCTCTTTACTTTTTCTTCCTCACGAAAGAGAATGCACCGCGACGTTTCGTCCACCTCACATAACTCCAAAAAGCAAAGAGTCATGTCGGAACGAAATGTGTTCAGCGGGGCCACTCAGCCTCAAAACCTTAAACCTCATTCCTTAAGGAGCTTACAAATGACACTCACACAAATAACTGACGAGCCGGATCAAGAGAAGCGGATTGCTTTACTACGAGCTGAGCTCGAGAAACTTGGCGGCAGTACTAATTCTCTTCAATCAATGCCTGCGGATCTCGAAGAAGAGTTCTTGCGACAGGTGTTGGAGTACGAAACGGCAGAGCCAGTCAGCCTTTTTCGGCTGCTGGAGAACGCCGGGCTCGACCTTCCCTTGCTCGAGGATCTGGACGATGCCGCGCTGCCGAAAAAGCTAAAAGAGATCATCGAACGAATGGCGGGGCTCGGGGCTTATCTTTTGCACACGGACCACTTGAGCGATCGCGAACTGTACCGTTATCTCTACGAGGACGGCTTACGCGAAGAAGCTGTATTGTTTCCGGAGAACGCCAGCTACGCTTATATGATCGACCTGACTGGAAGCGGCAGTGACGAGGACAATCAGGTCTATCTCAAATATTACGCGGACGAACAACAACGCCAGAGGTGGGCGCAGGATTGGCCCGACGATGTTATTCCTGATCATGAAGAGCCTCCCTTCGATCGGGACTCATACTTGCCTAAATCACCGATTGGTTGATTGGGATCATGGCGGAAGCAGTTCGTCGAGCGATCGGATCAATTCCTGACCTCTCAAGCCGGGCTGCTTCCTTCGTGTTTGACCCAGGAAACTATCTTGCCGTCTGGCCTATGAGCAGAGTGGTGGGAAAGTAGTGGATGCGATAACGCTTTTCGATCGATTCAATACTTTCCATGGTTGCTTGCGGCCATGTTAAGCCGTTGCGCTTGAGCGTTGGCTTTACCATGGTGTAGTCCGGATCGTTGTTCAAGCCGAGAATCTCCAGGCCACGAGCCTGGAATCGCCAATACGCCAATTTCTGATACGGCAATTCACGCCGTCATGGTCCACACCAGAGCGCCCAAAAATCCAACAGCACATACTTGCCACGGAATTCAGAGAGCTGACGCTTTTTACCCTCAAAATCCGTAAACTGAAAGGTTCTCTCGGTGACCTTCTCTCAGACTGTCATCACGCGATAATCATAGTCCCCGTGCCTTTATCAGTGAAGATTTCTGAGAGCAGGGCGTTCCTCTTTGTGCCGCTGATGATATGTGCACTGTGAACTCCGCGTCTCAGTAGCGTGGTGATGCTTTGAAGTTTAGGTATCATGCCTCCAGTTGCCGCGCCATTTGCAATTAACTCATCGGCTTCTGCTGTAGTCAGGCGCGAAAGTTTTGAATCCGACTCGCCTGCTCGCAAATAGATGCCATCAACATCGCTTAACAGGATGATCTTTTCCGCTTGAAGCTGAACTGCAATCTCTGCCGCAATGGTGTCAGCGTTGATGTTGAACACTGTTCCTTCATCGTCAGCACCCAACGATGAAATTACAGGTAAATAGCCGTGATCGAGGAGTACAGTAAGTAAGCGCGAGTTGATCTGCACTACATCGCCAACATGACCGAAATCGACGCGAGCGCTTTGTCCGGTTTCACGATTGAGAATCTCTTTGGGCGGACGTCGTGTGGCTTGAACAATATTTCCGTCAACGCCGGACAAACCTACCGCTTCAATGCTGCGTTGACGAAGCGATGCCAGGATGTCGGTATTGATCTTGCCCGCGAAGATCATCTTCGCCATCTCGAGTGTTGCATCATCGGTTACACGACGTCCTTCAATAATCGTTTGTTCAATCCCGAGTTTCTTAGCCAGATCACTCAATTGCTTGCCGCCACCATGAACAACGCAGATGCGTATGCCAACCTGATGTAATAAAGCCAACTCTTCAGCGAGTGAAGCAAGATTTTCCGAGTTCTCAGTAACTTTTCCCGAGAGTTTAACGACAAAGGTTTGGCCTTTGAAACGCTGAATGTAGGGAAGCGCCTCTCGCAGCAAGTCAAGACGCAACTGATTGTCGATTTCGGGACGCGGCTCAGTCATTTTCTAAAACGTATTTAGTTACTTTCCTTAAACAACTCGGCTAGCACTGCTTTTTGGATGTGCAGTCGATTTTCTGCTTCGTCGATCACTACAGATGCCGGCGAGTCGATGACGCTGTCAGTGACAATCACATTTCTTCTGACTGGCAGGCAGTGCATAAAAATCGCGTCATTTGTGCGGTTCATCTTATGATCGTCAACTATCCACTTCCGGCGATACTGAGCTCGCTTAATGAGATCCTGTTCCGAGTTTCCGTAAAATCGTTTTGAGCCCCAGCTCTTCGCGTAGATCACTTCTGCTCGATCGAATGCGCCGTCGATATCGTCCGTAACTTCGATGCTGCCACCATTGTTTGACGCATGTACGGCTACTGATTCCATCAAATCTTCATCAAGGTCGTAATCTGGTGGGTGCGCTAGTACCAGGTCATGGCCCATTTGCGCCGCCGCCAGAGCAAAACTGTTTGGCACCGCCATTGGCAGCGGTTTTGGATGCCAGGCCCACGTCAACACAACTCGTTTCCGCCCGGGACCGAGTTTTTCCTGGATTGTCATCATGTCGGCCAGCGATTGGCAGGGATGATGCATGGCAGACTCAAGGTTGATAACCGGAACACTCGCATACCTGGCGAACGCGTGTAGGACCGGATCAGTACGCTCTTCCTGCCAGGTCTTTAAGTCAGCGAAAGTCCTTACACCAATGGCGACGCTGTAACGTTCCAGCACTCGCACGAATTCCGAAATATGCTCTGTCTTATCGCCATCCATTACCGCGCCGTGGCGATGTTCCAGGGTCCAACTCGAGCCGCCCGGCTCCAGGGTCACCGCATTTCCACCTAGTTCATAGATACCAATTTGCATGGAAGCACGCGTCCGCAGACTCGGGTTAAAAAATACGAGTGCGATGGATTTTCCGCTGAGCGGTTTGGATTGGTCCTGACCACGTTTAAAACGGATTGCCGCTGCGATCAGATGGTCCAACTGCGCTCGGTCCAAATTTCCAGTTGTTAAGAAATCCTGCATCTCAATTTACGATTCAAGTTCCCGAAGCGCATTAATAAACATATCGACGTTCTCCGTCGACATTGACAACGGTGGCAATAGCCGCAGAGTTTGAGGGTTGCTTGAAGTTCCGGTAATTATCTTTCGCTCGAGCAGCGCTTTGTGAACTTCAGTTGCTTTGCGGGCAAATTCGATTCCTAGCAGAAAACCATTTCCATGCACAGCCACCACCGACTCGATACTCTTCAGTTGTTCCCGCAGGTATACTTCCACTTTCTTGACATTGTCGAGCATGCCATCTGCTTCAATTGCTTCAAGTGTGGCAGACACAGCCGCCATCGCCAGCATCCCACCACCAAAAGTGGTGCCAAGATCATTTTCCTTTATCGCGGCGGCTGCGTTATCGGTCACCAGGCAAGCGCCAACCGGCACACCACTTCCAAGCGCCTTAGCAAGCGTGATGATGTCAGGTACGACGTGTCCGGCGAATTCGCTTCCAGCAAAAAACCAATTACCGGTGCGCCCTATACCTGTTTGTACTTCATCGAAGATTAAGAGCATCCCACGCTCATCGCATAGAGCGCGTAACTCTGTAAAGAATTCCGAGCTCGCAGTTTTGACGCCTGCCATCGACTGGATCGGCTCAAGCATAACAGCGGCGACGGTCTCATCCGCCAGCGCTCGTACTGATTGCATGTCGCCGAATTTAGCCTCAAGGTGACCGGGAACATTTGGTCTTCCGAGCTCTCGATACTTTCCGAGAAAGGTCGCGCTAATCGCGTCGGCCGTGCGTCCATGAAAGCCACCTGAAAAAGTAATAACCTTTTCGCGACCAGTCTTCATGCGCGCAATACGCATGGCATTTTCGTTGGCTTCTGTTCCCGAGTTGCAAAAGAAAACCTTTGCGAGTGGTTTCGGAGCAACTGAAATCAACTTCTCAGCTGCGCGAGCGCGTGTCTCCGAGTAGACCAGGTTGGAATAGAACAGCAGCTGTGCGGACTGTGTCTGGATCGCTTCGACGACGTGCGGATGACAATGACCCGTGCCGGCTACAGCGTGCCCTCCATAGAGATCGAGATATTTTTCGCCTTCACTAGTGTAGAGCCAAACTCCTTCGCCGCGCGCTGCGACGATTGGCATCTTTTTGTATGTCGCCAGCTGGTTTTGTTCCTCGCTCGCGGACACTTCTGAAAGAGATGTAATTGTTTCCACGGTCATCCCGCTCGTGCTCCATCCTTGATCGGCTTTTCCGGCATCGCCAATACGGGAGTTAATCCATCCGCGTATCCGATATCAAACAACATACCTTGGGAAATTTCGCCGCGCATCTTTCGCGGTTCAAGATTCACAATAAATAGGGCCTGTTTGCCTTCGATCTCTTTAGGGTCGGCGCGCTCATTTTTAATAGCGGCGAGTATCGTACGCTCATGATCGCCGAACGAGACAGTTAGTCTCATCAACTTACTCGCATTCTCGAGGTCGTTGACCGCCAAGATCGTCCCCACGCGAACGTCGAGCTTCTCGACATCCTCCATCCTAATCAAAGGTTTAATTTCCGCCGGCGTAAAATCCATTTTATTTGTACGGGCGGCACTCCGTGGCGCCCCACCTCGTCGATCAAAAATAACTTGTTGGACCGGATGTGTGGGTTTCATTCATCAACCGCACCTCCCCAGCGTGGGGCGGCCACGGAGTGCCGCCCCTACGGGTTTGTCCCCACTAGCTTGAGACCGGTAGTTTCTGGGAATCCGAACATGAGATTCATATTCTGGACTGCCTGGCCCGCCGCTCCCTTTACCAAATTGTCGAGCGCTGAAAAGACAACGACATGATTTCCTCTGACGGCGAATCCAAGATCGCAGAAGTTCGTAGTCTTGACCCAGTTGATGTCCGGTGATCCTTCCACCAGTCTGATGAAAAATGATTCGCGATAAAAATCCTGGTAGATCGTTCGCACCTCCGGCAAACTTAATTCATTCTTCGTTTCGACATAAATCGAAGAAAATATTCCTCGCGAAACGGGCAGCGAATGCGTCATGAAGATCAGTTCACTGGTCCAATCGCCAACGCGCCTCAACTCCTGCTCGATTTCGGGAACATGCTGATGAGTAAAGGGCTTATACGCATAAAACGAGTTCATCCGTTGTGGATGATGCGTGTTTGCCGCAGGCTTTACGCCTGATCCCGATGATCCGGTTTTCGCATCAACGATAACCCGACCTGTCAGCAATCCGCTGGCAGTAAGAGGGGCAAGTCCGAGCAGAGTAGCGGTGGCAAAACAACCGGGATTGGCAATTAGTCGTGCCCTTCTGATTTGCTCGCGGTTAGTTTCAGTTAGACCATAAACAAACTCAGCCTGTGTCTGCATCGCCGTGTGCGCTTGTTTGTAATGCTTCTCAAACTCCTGTTGGTTGCGCAGCCGAAAATCGCCCGACAGGTCAATTGCTTTAACGTGCACCGGTAGCCTCGGGACAACCTCCATTGCCTGTCCGTGTGGCAGTGCCAGAAAAACCAAGTCGAGATCAGTAAGAGCCTCAGGCGACGCGGGTGCTTTTGAAAACGTAAGATCAGTCAGGCCAAACAGATTGCGATGTACTTCAGCGACTGCTTTACCTGCTTGTTCATTAGCGGTGACGAAGGCAATCTCGACGTCGTGGTGGAACAGCAGAATGCGCAGTAGTTCAGACCCGCCATATCCTGAGCCACCGTAAATACCCACCCGAGGTTTGCTCTGTTTCACTGCCTTCGCCTCCTTTCCAAATAGTTTATGCAACCAGGTGTCTATGTAGACCGTATGGCTATCACGGTCTACAAAACTGTCAGTCGAGGTGCTTGTTTATGAGACGGTCATATCTCGGGTTTTTTGCTATTGGCATCGCTTTCATCGGTATCGGTCTTAGCACTCAACGTTCTTTTCTCTACATCGGGCTCGTATTCTTGATCATCAGCCTCGCGGTGTTCCTACGCAAGCGTTAGACCGAAGTCGTCTGAGTTCGCATTGTGTCGACCTTCTGCATTACTAGTCGAAACAACTCAGCGCCGTTTCTGCGAGCATTTGCAGCGGGTACCGAAAACTGCCTTTCAATATATTCTTCGCCCATTCGCGAGTCGGTGACTGAACCCGATACGACATCCACTTCAACGCCCCGTCTCTGTAATAGTTCGATACCGCCCCATGCGCCAACATAGTCAGAAGCGCAAAAGACCAGGGCTGCAGTTGCCTCACGCAGCTCGCGATCTGCAAAGACAGTATCGACAGAGTAGCCGCCCAAAATGCCATCTCCCATCTCGATCACGATCAGATCAGGGCTCGCCGCATTGAGTTGCGCGATGATTGCTTTAGCGGTCGGAGCAAGATCAAAAACATCGACGGTCGAAGCCAGACCACAGTCGAGAAAACTCGCTGTCTGGATCGCTCCATGGTCCGCCATGTTCAGCGTGTCTCGCAAACATGCAACACCAGAGAGTTTTGCGGCTGCAACTCTTAGACCAACCCTGGTCGCCTGCTTGATCAATTCAGTAGCGGCGTAGGTCTTTCCGCTGTTCATACTCGTACCAGCAATCATCACGATTGGCGCGCTCTCGCCCAGCGCTGTTTGCGGAGCCAATGCACTATCGGCGATGTTTTGGATACGACCGTTTTCGTCGCAGACAAGTCCTACGACTTCAAGTTTGATCGCATCGCCGAGACTCGAGTGATGACCGGTGCAGTAGCCAATTACACCGCCCATATTCAGGAGATGAAGCTCGTCCCCAGTAGTAACAGACGACGGCACGTCGCCGACAAATCCTTTGAGTGCGCGTCTTCGGCCCAAGACGCCGAGTAGCAAATCGCCCGGATTGATCTTTGCGAGTCTTCCGGTCGGCAGTTCCAGCATATTGTAAGTCGCACTATCAGTGAGCGCTCGGACCACGACGACATCCCCTGCCTGTGGATTAGAAGACGAAGAAACATATGCCACAGTCTTGGATAGCGTGAGTGGCGAAGTTGCGGAACCGATCTTGTCGACGTCTGTAACCGTAACTTGATTCTGCAAGTTCATGTGTTAGTTCTCCATCCCGTCAGCTTTGTTGTCCGAGTCTGAGTCTCAACGCGTTTAGTTTGATAAAGCCTTCCGCATCGCGCTGGTTGTAAACAGTGTCGGCCTCAAACGTGGCGATCTTCTCGTCGTACAACGAGTTGGGTGAGCGTCTACCGACGACAATCGAGTTGCCTCGGTACAGCTTGAGTCGAACGTCTCCGGTTACCCTCTGTTGCGTCTCGTCGATCATCTTTCGCATGAGTTTGAACTCGGGTGCGAACCAGAAACCGTAATAGATGCTTTCTGCAAACTTGACTCCAAACGAGTCCCGCAGATGCATTACTTCCCGGTCGAGTGTGATCGACTCAAGTGCTCGATGTGCTGCTTGAAGAATCGTCACGCCGGGAGTTTCATAAACGCCGCGAGATTTCATTCCGACGAATCGATTTTCAACCAGGTCAACTCGTCCAATACCATGTTCGCCACCGATACGATTCAAATCAGACAGCAGTTGCACCGCCGATAAACGCTTTCCGTTGATTGCGACCGGCTCACCTTTTTCAAACGAGATTTCGACATACTCAGCCTCGGACTTCGCAGTCTCGGGCGACTTCGTTAGTTGAAAGATATCTTCAGGTGGTGCCTCCCAGGGATCCTCGAGAATTCCACCTTCGTAGGAGATGTGCATCAGGTTGGCATCTGTCGAATAGGGTTTCTCGGCAGTTGCTGTAACTGGAATATTGTGCTCGCGAGCGTACGCGATCAGGTCCATTCGTCCTTTGAAATCCCAGTCACGCCATGGGGCAATAACTTTGATATCGGGCTGCAAAGCGTAGTAGGTCAGTTCAAAGCGCACCTGGTCGTTGCCTTTTCCGGTGGCGCCATGGGCCACTGCGTCGGCGCCTTCTTGTTGCGCAATCTCAATCTGTTTTTTAGCGATGACGGGACGGGCGAGAGCAGTGCCCATCAGGTATACACCCTCGTAGACAGCATTCGCCTTGAGGGCGGTCCATACGTAGTCGCGCACAAACTCTTCGCGCAAGTCTTCGACGTACAGCTTTGACGCGCCAGTCGCATGCGCTTTTTCTTCAAGGCCGGAAAGTTCTGCGCCCTGCCCTACGTCAGCGCAGTAACAGACGACTTCGCAGTTGTAGTGATCTTTCAGCCAGCGAAGCATCACCGAGGTGTCGAGCCCTCCCGAGTAAGCCAAAACGATTTTGTTGATCTTCCTATCCACTTGTTTTCCTTCTTAGGTTCTGGGTCTTAGGTCTTGGGTCTTTGATCTTTGTTGCGTCTTTAATTCAAACGCCAAAGACCAAAGATCAAAGGCCAAAGATCCAAGCCCCAATCCTCATCCGAACAGGCCCAATATCGCCTTCATAGTTTCCCGCTGTGACTTCTGATCACGAACGGCAATAAAGACCGTGTCTTCGCCGGCGATTGTTCCTACTATTTCCGGGATCGCAGCGGCATCTATTTCCACTGCGACTGCGGACGCGAGACCCGGAATAGTTCTCGCGATTACCAGGGAATCACCCGCATGGTCTAAACTCAGCAGCCCGCGAGCGGTTGATCCGTTTGGCCGGGGCAGCGTGTAATGACCGTGATGTTTGACGACGCCCAGTTCCTCCAGGTCCCTGGAAACGCTCGACTGCGTTGCCGGCACGCCCGATTTTTCCAAAAGCGCGCGCAAATCCTCCTGGGTGCCAACAGGCGTCGCCTTGATCAAACTCAGAATTTTTTGCTGTCGCTCTTGCTTATTCATCAATACTTATGCACCCTTCTTGCATAATAGCTGCATAGATGCATAAACTACC
>DATIBX010000197.1:0-10738 GCA_035457105.1 Pyrinomonadaceae bacterium | reverse complement strand
TCAATCACCGCTGTGTGACAAGCAGGAGGGCCCGCGTGGACGCGCGCGGTCCGGCAGAAGAGGTTGCGCAGTGCAAATGAGGGCTTCAAAAAAGTGCATGCACCTTTTACAACTTTGAAGATCACAGGAGCGGCAATGGTGATAAGCGTAAGGCAGGCAACCAGGAGTTGCCGCCCTTCTAACCATCAACTAAGGCATCTCAACCCGGCGTCGTAAGGGCGTTGTCATGTTTTGTAACGTTGTTTGTGCGCTGATTTGCTGAGATCTAATTAGCCAAGATTTGGACTACGTTTAGTTTTTCCAGTTAACACCTACCAAACGTTTTCTGGGCGGACACAAACTGAGTGCGAGCCGAAGTGTTTCCCGATTGGTAAGGGCGTCATTTTCTAAAATTGTTCTGCCTAAGATGATTGGAGAGACCCGTCGAGGTAGAGACTTTCGCTACGCTTGATTTTGACCGATCGTACCTTTGCGCCATAGTGTAGCTTCGCTGTCGTGCCCCATATACTCCGGATCACTGCATTAACGAGCCGGTATTTCTTCCACACGATATCCACCTCAAATCCGCCTCTCGCTCTCAACCCGGTTACACTGCCGTTGGGCCAGCTCTTTGGCAGTGCGGGTAGCAAATGGATTTCGCCTTCGTGGGACTGCAACAACATTTCGGCAATGCCTGACGTTGCTCCAAAGTTTCCGTCAATCTGAAAAGGCGGGTGTGCATCAAAAAGATTGGGGTAGACGCCGCCACCACCATTATATGCCACGCCTTTTTGAAAAATTGGCGTCAACGCTCTGGTGAGCAGTTTGTAAGCGTGATCCCCTTCCTGAAGTCTGGCCCAGAAATTAATTTTCCATGCCAGGCTCCAGCCGGTACCGACGTCGCCTCGCATTTCCAGAGTTTTTCTAGCAGCGTTGAACAGACTCGGAGTTCCGTTACTAGTAATCTGAGCGCTGGGAAAAAGTCCGTACAGATGTGACACGTGTCGATGTTGGCGCTCGGGTGCTTCCAAGTCCCAATCCTCGAGCCACTCCTGAAGCTGGCCAGCTTTACCAATTTGCATTGGCGCCAGTCTGTCGCGAGCTGATGCTAGCTTTTCCGCGAACTGGTGATCTGTCTCGATGATCTGCGCAGCTTTAATGCATTGCGAGAAAAGATCTCGTAGGATCTGCATATCCATCGTGGCTCCAGCGCAGATCGCTACCTCGGCCGGATGTTTGTTTTCAGGGGATAACGAGGGACAGGTTACGAGCCACTTATGCTTTGGTTCCTCGACCAAAGTATCCAGAAAGAATCGAGCTGCTCCCTTCATGACGGGATAAACTCTGCGCAGGAATTGCTGATCGCCGGTAAACTCGTAGTGAGTCCACAGATGCGTGCACAACCACGCGCCCCCAGTGGGCCAGAAGCCCCATAGTGGACCATCGATTGGCGCGGTAGCACGCCAAAGGTCAGTGTTGTGATGACAAACCCAACCGTCGGCTCCATAGTGCTCGCGCGCAGTGCGGCCGCCGTTTTCTACCAGTTCGGTAACCATCCTCATCAGTGGCTCATGACACTCTGAGAGGTTAGTTGTCTCGGCCGGCCAGTAGTTCATTTCGGTATTGATGTTGATCGTGTATTTCGACTCCCAGGGAGGAGTCATCGATTCATTCCAGAGCCCTTGTAGATTTGCCGGCTGGGTTCCCGGCCGTGATGATGAAATCAAAAGGTATCGGCCATATTGAAAGTATAGTTCGGCAAGCTGCGGATCGTTGCCTTCCAAAAACCTGCCGAGTCTCAAGTTAGTAGGCAGGGCAGCGGCTTCGGTGATGCCGAGGTCGAGGTTAACCCGACGAAAGAGTCGCTGATGTTCTTTAATATGTGCGTGGCGCAACTGCACAAATGATTTTCCCTCCACTTTTTGGAGGTACGCCGCGGAAATTCTTGTGGGGTCGCCGCTCGCATCTTTGTAGCTCCGGTAACTTGTGGCACCGGCGATTAGGACCAGCACGCTATTAGCGTTGCGTACCGCAATATGGTCACCTTGGACCAGGGCAGTTCCGCCATCCAGGACGACGCGGGCGCGCGCCTCAAACCTCAATTTGCCTTCGATACCAAAGGCATCACCGTTTTGTCCGCGCAGCAGCAGAGTGTTTCCTTCGGTTGTGAGAGACGCCCGTTGCGGCGAGGTCATGGTGGCTGTGAAGCTGATCTGACTGGGACGATCCGCAGATAAGTGAAGAACGATAACCTGGTCTATCGGGCTCGAAAAAACCTCGCGAGTAAATCTGACACCATCAACGATGTAGGAGACCGTGGCTATGGCGGTATCGAGATCTAGGTCTCGACGAAAGTTCAATGCGTCATCATGCCCTGGGAAATCCAACAGCAAATCACCGAGTGGTTGATAGGGCATTTGCTTT
Source organism: Pyrinomonadaceae bacterium (assembly GCA_035457105.1). Classification (GTDB taxonomy): domain Bacteria; phylum Acidobacteriota; class Blastocatellia; order Pyrinomonadales; family Pyrinomonadaceae; genus PSRF01. The sequence continues at coordinate 8,335 of DATIBX010000197.1, read as the reverse complement.
AACGGTCGACCCATCATCTTTTTGCCAATCAGATCGTTAGCCTCCTGATAACGACCTTCAAAGATCAATCGGCGCGCTTCCGGTAAGCTTTGCAAAGCTTCTGGATTAGTCGGATCGTATGGTCCACCAGCAAAGAGAGTATCTTCATTAAGTTGAAGCCGTTCAGTTTTGGTCCTGCCGAATACCATTGCGCCTAAACGCCCATTGCCGACAGGTAATGCTTCAAGCCATTCATTTGCTGGTTGGTCATACCAAAGGATCAAGGGCCTACGGCTCGAATTTTCAAACCGCGCATGGCCTCTATCTCTCCAGCGCGTCGTCATGGGCAAGGCAAGGGCCGCCAACGCATTCCGAGTCAAAAATTTTCGACGACTAATTTTTTGTTTCATATAACCTATGAAGATTTGTCTATACTAATAGATTAGTAGCTTCTTCGGCGCGTCATACCAAGCGCACCCCAATTTCCCTAAGAACCGGTACTCACTTGACTTTGTAAATTGGTTCTATGACTGTATAAGAAATTAAGAAGTTCGGAGCTCCCCTATGGAAATGTCTTCCATCGTTCTGAACGTGTTAGTTCTGGCTATCACCCTTCTGATGATGGTTTCGGTTGGGCTATCGTTAGAGGTCCACCACTTCCTTGCCCTCTCAAAAATTAAACTCCAAATTATCGGCTTGTTGGTTGCACAAACCTTGATTCTGCCCCTGATCGGTCTTCTGACTATCTCATTAATAACACTACCAAACCATATCAAACTCGGAGTTCTATTACTTGCAGCTTGTCCAATTGGCGACATCGCTAACTTCTACGTCATGCTTGCCCGTGCTAACGCAGCGATCTCAGTCACACTGAACAGTTTGAGTTGTGCTTTCGCAGCTATAACCATCCCTTTGGCCTTTATCTGTTACAGTAAGATCCTCGGCTACAGCCTCACATACTCAGTTACCTATTCACAACTCATTACCCGATTGATCTTGCTTACATTCGTGCCTCTTGGCACCGGTATGTTGTTTCGACATCTAAAGCCGGTTCTCGCGGAGCGTGTTCTTTCTTATTGCCGGTTTCTCTGCACGGTCGGAATCATCTTCATCATCGTCCAGATGTTTATAACTCAATATGAACGGCTCGCTGATGCGTGGCGGCCCACGTTGCTGTCCGCCAGCTTCATGTTGATTGGCTCAACATTGGTGGGAATTTCCGTAGCCAGAATCCTACGTGTGCCAGAGAGCTTAAAGTTCGGCAGCTCGATTGTCTTTCCCGTCAGGAATATTGGGCTCGCACTGGCGATGTCTATCTCATTAGCTAACCGTTTGGACAACGCCAGTTTTGCTTTGATCTTTTTTTTGGTGGAGGTTCCTCTACTGCTCGGTCGCGTTGCCTATCACCGTTTGAGAGCTCAACAACACGCGCCAAATGATGCGACTCTCGCGGTTTGATCCATCACGATCAGGTCATAGATTACTCTGTACCATTTGAATGAAGCGCTTTAGAGATTTCCAACTTGACTCCGACAATGAATGCATCTGGCAAAATGGCGTACGCCTCTCTTTAAGCCCCAAAGCCTACAAGATTCTTAACTTTCTCGTTCAGAACGCAGGGAGAACTGTAACTAAGGAAGAGTTCATGGAGGAGATCTGGCCTGGCATCTACGTGGGTGAAGAGAACCTGAAGATTTATGTTCGCGAATTGCGCCGTCTATTGGAAGACGATGCCGCTAACCCTACTTACATCGAGACGCATCGTGACAGAGGATATCGCTTCATCGCACCGGTTCTCGACGAAACGATCGATGGTGATACCGGATCTACTCAGCTCTTCGGACGTGACAACGAGTTGCGCAAGCTAAATGAGACTTTTGCGAAGGCATGCTCCGGAGAGCGCCAAATAGTTTTTATTTCAGGTGAAGCAGGTATTGGTAAGACGTCGCTGGTGGAGACGTTTCTGCTCCAGCTAAGGGAAGGCCGGTCGTTTCGCATCGGCATCGGGCAATGTATTGAAAGTTATCGCGAGCAGGAGCCGTTTTATCCGGTGCTTGAAGCGTGCGGACGATTACTAACCGATCCGATGGGTCACGAGTTCGGTGAGCTATTAAGGCATAAAGCACCAACCTGGTTTGTTCAGTTTCCCAGCATTGCAGAGGCTAATTTCGGTCTGCTGCAAAGTGAAATTCTGGGAGCCGGCCGTGAGCGAATGCTACGCGAAATTTGCGAAGCGCTGGAAGTTCTTACTTCACAAACCCCACTGGTTCTCCTTCTCGAAGACCTTCACTGGTCCGATCACTCTACGCTTGATTTCATTAACGCGGTCGCTCGTCGTCGAGAACCAGCGAGGTTACTTTTGATAGCAACCTACCGTCCGGTTGAAGTCATCGTTTCCAGCCACCCCTTGCGATCATTGAAATTGGAGCTTTGCATCCATAGCTACGCCTGCGAGGTTGCTCTTGAATATCTCGATATCAGTGCTGTCAATAGTTTTCTGAGTCATCGTTTTTGCAGCTCAATTGCGGCACAATTGGCGCCTGATATTCATCGAAAAACAAACGGCAATCCACTCTTCATCGTTGCGCTTGTGGAGCACCTGACTGATCAAAAAATGATCGTTCAGCGCAACGACGATTGGGTGCTTGAAGGCACCGCCGAGCAGTTCATCACAGTTGTTCCTAATAGCTTGAAGGGAGTCATTCAAAAGCACATAGAACAACTAAGTGCTGAGGAGGTTGAATTATTAACAGTTGCCAGTGTGATTGGACAATCGTTTTCGACTGCTGTGCTTGCGAACGCGTTGAACGCAAACTGGACTAAGATTGAGGAGCGTTGTGACTTTCTTGCACGTCGTCATCTACTCTTGATTCGTGGTGGATTGTTGGATTTGCCAAACGGCCAAGTGGCGGGTTTGTTTCAGTTTACACATGCATTATATCGCGAAGCGATTTACAACGATTGTAGACCAACTGCGCGATTACATTGGCATCGTCGGGTAGGCGAAGCAATCGAGAAGATATGGCCAGGACAAGAAAATGAGACTGCTGCGGAGCTGGCTCGTCATTTTGAGGAAAGCCGTGATTACGAACGGGTGGTCCATTATCTGCTGTTACAAGCAGAGAATACAGAACATCGATACGCGTTTCAGGACGCAATCACACTTCTCGAGCTTGCCGCACAAATTGCCGAAAAACTTCCCGCTTCCCTTCGAAACAAGAGCCATCTCGAGATCCAGTTATACCTGGCGAGGCTTTACGACAAACTCGGTGATAAGACAAAAGCAGCGGCAATCTATGGAACAGTTGCCGAGCAAGCCGCTGCCTTTAAGCAATGGGATATAGCCACGAACAACCTCATCTCTCAAAGCCGACAGATCGTTTACAGTGATCCACCTTGTGCTCTTCAAATCGCAGAGCGTGCATTGGGGATTTCTCATCACGCGTCCGACAGCTCGCGCCTTCTTGCAGGAGCATGGCTCAGTTTTCTGAAACTGTCGTGGCAGGGTTGGAGCCCACGACTTAAAGAGACTCTCGAAGACTGTGTCAATCAACTGCGTGATTTGGATGACGCGGGGCTGGCTCAACTGGGTGCTGGACTTGTTACCATCCAGGTCTTAACAGGAGATCACGAGGGCGCTCTGCGCACATCTGCTGAAATCTTGCCAAAACTCGCCGACAAAGGAGACTCGTTTTCTCACAGTTCCGTTCGGTGGATGAGATCTTTGGCGTTAATGAAGCTGGGGAGATTCGGTGAATCTCTTAAAATTCTTCAGGAGTCGTTAGTTGTAGCCGAGCGAAATTCAAATTCCTTTGACACTGCGTTTGGACAGATGTTTACAGCGGAACTCCATCTTGAATCTTTATCACCGTTTACCGCTGCAAGTCTTTGTGACCAAGCACTGTCAATCTTGTCAGGGAGTTCCATTGCATTACAGCGAGGGCTGATCATTGGGGGCAACGCCTATCTTGAATGCGGCGACCTTGATCGTGCTGATGAGTATTTTTCGAGAATAAAGACAGTGTACGACGATACGAACGTGCTTGTCGCGTGGTACTGGAAGCTGCTACTGCACTCCGGAATAAGTGAACTTCAGCTTGCGCTTGGTGATATTGTTTCGGCCCGAAATGAGGTTGAACTTCTGCGTCAGCTTGGGGATGCGACTCCAAATCAGATCTTCAAAGCTAGAGCGAAACAAATTAGTAGTTTGATCGCACTAGCTGAATCGAATACTGCCAGAGCCACTGACGAAATTACCAAAGCGCTCAACATTGTCGAAAACAATAACATTCCGGTTGTGGCGTGGCGTGTCCATGAAACCGCCGCAGCAGTCTATGAGAAAACTGCCGATTCTACCTTGGTGACATATCATTCTCAGAAACGGGAGGAGATTTTGACTAAGATGGCTCATTCTCTCGACGAAGACAGCCACTTACGTTTCTCGATCCTCGCCGGAGTTGAGAGATCATCAGATTAAAAAAGACTTGCGGGTCCGAGCATCAATCTCCAACTGTTTCTTCTCGGATAGGTCTTCTGGGACTATTGCATGATACTTTGCTAGCGTTCAAAAACCCTGGACAATTGGGAGGTTCTTCTCTAGAGCCCTCCTAAACCGCACAGCACGCTTGAGTTCGAGCGTATTCCTTGATTGCGCGTTTTTACAAACCTTACCCAAAATTTACCCCGCACTAACTCGCACAATCGGCACTCCCCTTAGAGTACTTAGGCATGCGACGAGCCTTTGTTATTCAGTTCGACGGTGTAGTCACCGACGAACATTGCCGTGGCCGGATCGAACATGTGGATAGCGGTCGGCACGACCATTTCAATTCGTTTGCGGAGGCTGAGAGATTCGCAAGGCAAGTTCTCGACGAGGAAGAACTTAATGAGCCTGACGCCGGACGAGCTGACCTTCGCCGAAGAACAACCATTAACGGGTAGAAGGCATGCGACTGTTGAGCGGATTCGCTCGACTCAGACCATAACTATATGAAGGGAAAATCCATTCGCTGGAGGCGCGATCGTTGTCGTTATGGTACTTGGTGCTTTTTTCGTAAGCCGGAAGGTCAACGGACAGTTGCTCAAGAGATAAAAAAAGAATGAAGCAAATAGAAGCAAGGCGAGGTAGGCAAAGCACTCGATAGATTTCGAAGAATTATTTTGAATTTCAACCTTCGGACGGTGACATGGAGAACTATGAAAGCCAATACCCCTTTAACATCAGAAATGATCAAGCTAACAATGAGATTGGTAGTGACAATGTTGACAATGCTCGCACTAGTTAGCACGAGTGCAGCGCAGCAGGTATTACCGCAGGTAGATCCGCGGTTCAAAGGCAAGATTGCCAGAACAGCAAAAGAGTCCATACCGGACTTTCCCAGGGAAGTTCAGGCACCTACAGGCGCACCAAATGTACTGCTCGTTTTGACTGACGACGTAGGCTTCGGAGCATCCAGCACATTTGGTGGACCAATCCCAACGCCGACGTTCGATAAGCTGGCCGCCAGCGGGTTACGGTACAACAATTTTCATACGACAGCACTTTGCTCCCCAACTCGGGCTGCATTGATATCGGGTCGCAATCACCACAGCGTCGCCACCGGGGTTGTGATGGAACTCGGAACAGGATATCCCGGTTACAACTCACTTATGCCGAAGAGCACCGCGACTATCGCGCGTGTACTCAAGGGGAATGGCTACAACACTTCATGGTTCGGCAAGAACCACAATGTTCCTGACTGGCACTCAAGCCAGGCGGGTCCGTTCGATCTGTGGCCGAATGGATTAGGGTTTGAGTACTTCTACGGGTTCCTTGGAGGGGACACCGATCAATGGCATTCATCACTATTCGAAAACACCAGGCCGATCGAGGCAGAGGAACAGCGCGGCAACAAACCCATGCACTTCGACGAGCTAATGGCCGACAAGGCGATCGACTGGCTTCGGATGCAGAACGCGGTCGCGCCTAACAAACCATTCTTTTCGTACTACGCCACGGGCAGCGCGCACGCTCCACACCAAGCACCGCCAGAATGGATCGACAAATTCAAGGGTAAATTCGATCAAGGTTGGGACAAGGTGCGTGAAGAAACGTTTGCTCGCCAAAAAGACTTGGGAGTTGTTCCCGCAAACACAAAGCTCACGCCAAGACCCAAAGAAATTCCCGCGTGGGATTCACTATCAGCGGATCAGAAAAAGCTGTTCTCTCGCATGATGGAAGTCTATGCCGGCTTCCTTGCGCATACCGACTATCAGATCGGCCGCGTCATCGATGAGATCGAGCGCGAGGGCGAGCTCGACAACACGATTATCGTCTTTATCCAAGGCGACAACGGGGCCAGCGGTGAAGGCACGTTGCAAGGCGTTACCAATGAGTTGGGTGCTGTTACTAACGGAGTCGTCGAGGACTTGCCGTTCCTGATGTCAACAATGGATGGCCTTGGCGGTCCGCTTTATTACAACCACTACCCGGTCGGCTGGGCCCACGCGATGGACACGCCGTTCCAGTGGACCAAGCAGGTAGCATCGCACTTTGGCGGAACGCGAAACGGCATGGTCATCTCGTGGCCCAAACGGATCAAGGACAAGGGAGGACTTCGCACACAGTTCAGCCATACGATCGATGTTGTGCCGACGATCCTTGAAGCGATTGGCATTCCGATGCCTGACATGGTTGATGGTGTCAAACAAAAGCCGATCGAGGGCACGAGTCTTGTCTACACCTTTGACGACGCTAAAGCTAAGGAGCGCCATACGACACAGTATTTCGAACTGGCCGGCAACCGCGGGCTTTATCACGACGGCTGGATGGCTTCGACTACACCGCTGCGGCTTCCATGGGTTACTACGGGTTTTACCGCCAATCCGGACGATTTCAAATGGGAGCTTTATCACGTCGCCGAGGACTTCTCGCAGGCCGACAACCTTATCGCGAAGTACCCAGAAAAACTGAAAGAACTTCAGAACCTATTCGATATCGAAGCGAAGAAGTACGACGTTTATCCGCTTGACTCTAGATTTGGAGAGCGGGCCGACGTTTCGATCCGCCCAAACCTAACCCGTGGACGGACCTTGTTCACGTACTTCCCCGGAATGGTCCGCATCCCTGAGGGCAGCGTGCCGGACGTAAAGAACAAGTCGTACCGCGTCGCCGCCGATGTCGACATTCCGACTGGTGGGGCAAACGGCATGATTGTTACGCAGGGAGGAAGGTTTGGCGGCTGGGGTTTATACGTCAATGACGGGAAACCAACATTTGTTCATGCGTTTTCTAATCAACCGCAGCACAAATACCGCATTGCATCTGACCAAAAGCTGACACCGGGTAAGCACACAATAACCTTCGCCTTCAAATACGACGGCGGTGGCCTCGGTAAAGGCGGAACGGGAACCATCTTCGTTGATGAAACCAAGGTCGCCGAAGGGCGTATCGAGCACACCATTCCTATTCGCTTCTCACTCGATGAAGGACTTGATGTCGGAGAGGATGTCGGAACTCCGCTCATCGAGGACTACCTCGATCTGATGCCGTTCAAGTTCACCGGCAACATAAGCAAGGTGACGATTGACTTGAGCCCATCTACTCAAGCGAAGACCAGCAACTAGTCCGAAAGGGCGTCGAGTACGACATCTTCAGCAATTGACGAATAGGAGATCCAAGTTGTGAAAATCTTAAAATTATCTCTGGCGGCGGCCTCCATCATGGTCACATTATGTATCACTAGCCTGGCCCAGGAACGCGGTCAGTATCTCCCCGGCTTTCGTGGTTTGAATTCCAGCGAGCAGCCGCCACCAGGCGTTACGTACGCTAACTATTTTTTCTGGTATCCAGCAAATGAATTAAAAAACCGTAACGGCAGTACTTCGAGCGTCAGCCTAGGATTGGACTTGATGGCAGATATGAACCTGCTGGCCTACACGCCGAAGAAGAAATTTCTCGGCGCTACGTATACGGCCTCGGTCGCGATCCCGATTCAGAACATCGCTGTCTCGCTGCCAACGATCGGCGCAGGACTGAAAACCGGCGGGGGCTTAGGCGACATTTACATCGAGCCGTTGAGCCTTGGTTGGAAACTGAAGCACGGAAAGGTAAGAACGGGATATGGATTTATCGCGCCTACAGGCCGCTACAACGTCGGCGCAGCCGACAACCTGTCTACCGATTTTTGGGGACATCAGTTCGCGGTCGGCGGCACATACAATCCTGACAAGATGGGCCTCTGGCAGATAAACGCCTCCAGCGTGTGGGAGGCCCACCACACAAAGCGCCATGAGGACGTGAAAGTTGGTAATAATGTCACTTTGGAATACGCGGTGGGACGCACGTTTGTTAAAAATGACGGCAAACAATTTATCC
>DATIBX010000196.1:0-3125 GCA_035457105.1 Pyrinomonadaceae bacterium | reverse complement strand
CTTACGAATCCTGCGACGAGTGGCACAGTCTTAGCTAAGGAAACCGCGTACACAGGCCACGCAGCCCAGACCAAACAGGCCACGCTGCCCAGACGAAAAGGAGAAAGACATGAACAAGCACATTACATCTCACCTCAAACTTGTGGGGCTCATTATATCGTTCGTGCTAGTTGCTGGCTCTACAGCCGCCTACGGACAGGGCTCAAGAAGGCAAGTCGCGGATATTCCATTTCAGTTCCAGGTAGGAAATCAAACGTTACCGGCAGGGGAATACAGCGTCGCCGCATCGTCATCCACGGGGGAGACGCTTCGTATCAGCTCTCGCGCAACCAACGCCACTATTTTCAGGCTTTCCAGTCCATTGGTACGGCTTGAGACAGCGAGCAAAGGTAAATTGGTATTTCACCAATATGGCGGAGAATATTTCCTTGCAGAAGTTTGGTCGGCTGGTTATGCCAATGGTCGCCAACTTGCCAAATCGGGACGTGAACGCGCTCTTGAGCACGATAGATCAATGGTTGGAAAAGCAAACGGTCGGAAGCCCGTCGAAGTAATTATCGCGTTGCAGTAGTGGAGAACTGTCCGCGCGGGAGACGTGCCAGCGGTAACTGGAGTCGTACGCGTCTCCTTTTTAAGACCAGAACGGCAATCCAAAGCCCCCGGATTGCCGTTCTGGTTTTTATAGGAATTAAGAAGAGGACCTATAGGTCCTATAGGTCCTGTTACCCCCCCTAAATCTCGACCCACCTATTCAACAATCTTCCAATTATTATTCGGCTCCACCGGAATCGTTTTGTGTTTTTCCACCCAGTCGATAATCAACTCTCTAATTTCCTCACTGGAACGATAAACCACCGGCGCATCCTTATACATCGTGAAACCGCCGCCGCCGTTGACTCTATAGTTATTCGTCGCTAGCCGAAGTTTTCGATCCGGCTCGAGCGGCTGCCCGCGAAATTTCAAATTCTGAATTCTCTCACCAATTGGCTTCCTAATATCGAGCTCATACGTAACGCCTTCAGCTATATCAAAGTTGTAAGCTGGTATCTTGTCGTTCACTAGTTCGCTCAATGACTTACCCGCGACATAAGGTTGAAAATATTTGGCGGAATGTTCAAGCGCGTCTTTGAACTGTTGCCCAGTGACTTCAATTACAACCAGGGTATTCTCGTAAACATACAACCCCGCGATGTCGCGGACAGTTACCGGACCTTTTGCAATCCGAGCGTCCGCATTGAAACTCGCAACCAGCGAAACGTCGGCATTCCCGGCCTCCAACTGTACCTTCTGGATAACATCGAGAATCGCCGTATCACGAAATCTCGCATCCCGGGCTGTCAACTCGGCTGAAGACTCACCAATAACTCGGCCCAGCCATGATTGTGTCTCCTTATCGTAAGGTTCCACGAGTTTGACGATCTCCGGATCAGGCTGAACCTTGTCGTCGGTAGGAATTGTTCGAGCAGCTTTCGCATAGATGGTCCAGGCATTATTGGTCCTCTCGAGGTAGAAATCTGCCCGCGCCAGATGACGTCCCCAATGGTTTGCCTGCGTTAGTAACACTCCATTTATGAAGAGCGACGGCACTTCCCGGTGCGTATGACCCATGAAGATCGCATCGACGCCGGGCACCTGCTTCGCAATCGCAATCGCTTCGTTTTCGTGAAGCAACTGACTGGGATTCGACTCGCCCGTTCGCAGGTCTTCCTCCAATCCCATGTGCATCGCAATAATCACAACGTCAACCTTTTCCTGTTGACGCAGAATGGGAACCCATTTTTTCGCCTCTACTAACGGTTCGTGAAACTCCAGCCCAGCAAAATTTTGAGCGTTATCCCAATTGGGAATTCCAGGAGTCGTGAGTCCAAGAATGCCCACCTTTACGCCGGCAACCTCTTTGACGAGATAGGGTTTGTAATGAGTCTTACCTGGTCCTGACTCGTACGTGTTTGCCGATAACCACGGAAATTGCGCTTCAGATCGCGCTTTCTCGAGGACTTTCAAACCAAAGTTGTACTCGTGGTTACCAACCGTCATCGCATCGTATTTCAGCGCGTTCATGGCCAACATCATAGGGTCAGGCGGCTGATTGTTCTTCCTTGCATGAAGCGATTCGAGAGGTGAACCCTGAATTGTGTCGCCGGAATCGATCAGAATTACGTTCGACTGTTCTTTTCTCACGCCCTTAATGAGCGTGGCCACTTTTGCGAGCCCGCGATTGTCAGGTTTGTTGGTGTAATAATCGATTGGATCAAGATTGCCGTGGAGGTCGGTCGTACCCAGGATTGTAATTTGAACGCGAGTATTGCCATCCGAGTTTGTCTGTGCGAACGTGCTTATAGAAAGCGTAATGACTAGAGTCAGCCACGAGATGAAGACCGGAAGTTTTCTGTTGCTCATGGCTGGAGATTAGCCGAAGTGTTCTCAGGCGCACAAATATCGGCGGCCGGCTTATTGATAAAAACTTCTACGGCACTGGCACGACCAATCGAGACCTCATGAACCCTGGTGAAGTTGGTGCGAGCGTATTCAAGTTCTTTCTCGTTTTCGAAATAGGTCCGGCCCCGCTGGATCAATACGAACATTGGTCCTTGTGCGCCGGCTACGTCGAAATCTTTGGCCGAGATTGCGTGGGACTGTAAATCCGTCCGTCCAAATGCTTCCAGATAATAACGAGCTACGCCGGGAGTTTCGTGAGCGATGATTGCATTTCTTGGCGCGCGTTCGCACACGTACTTCATGGCCTCGCGCAATCCGTCGTCGTAAAACTCGTCGTGAGGAAAAAAATAACCGGCCTTCGCAGGCGCAAACATGTTCGTGTAAAGAGCATAGTGTGGTCCAGTTGCGACTGCAGTCCAAGCCGGAAACAATATAAACAGAATAACTGCGAAAGCAGTGACGAGGATGGGCTTCAGTTTTAGATTCCTGGACACAACTGAAATTAGCTGGGCGACACCAACCGCAGCCAGCATATAAACAAAAGGCATGACGGCCAGCGTATACCTCAACCACTTTCCGCCGATCAACGAGTACGGTATTAACCAAAACAAAAACATGAAGAGCAGAAATGCATAGCCGACCTCGTGTCTCCGTCTAATTGAGACTGCCAGACCAACAATCAATCC
>DATIBX010000195.1:0-2759 GCA_035457105.1 Pyrinomonadaceae bacterium | reverse complement strand
GTTGCACCGCGAGTTGGTCCAGCGCAAAATAGCTAACCCTGAGCATGGCTGAACCGCAAAAGCAGAAAATACGCTGGTCGTCCGCGTGGGCTGACGCCCGTGGACTGGTATGGGCCCATCGTCATCGTCTGGCACTCGGCGCTGTCTTAATGATCGTGAATCAGGCGATGGGGCTGGTGTTGCCCGCGTCTACCAAATACCTGATTGACGTTGTGATCGGTCAAGGTCGCACCGATCTGCTTTGGAAGATCGCGCTGGCGGCGGGAGGCGCAACGATTGTCCAAGCGCTTACTTCGTTTAGCTTATCGCAAGTTTTAGGCGTCGCTGCCCAACGTGCGATAACAGAGATGCGGAAGAAGGTGCAGGCACAAATCGCTCGATTGCCAATCAGCTATTTCGATTCAACCCAAACGGGCAAACTCATTTCCCGCATCATGAATGATGCCGAAGGGATCCGTAATCTCGTCGGTACGGGTCTGGTCCAACTGGCCGGTGGTTTCATTACTGCCGTGGTCGCCCTTTGCGTCCTCTTCTGGCTTAACTGGCGTCTGACCTTCATCACGATTTTGGTGCTCGGTGCTTTTGGCGGAGCGTTGGCTTATGCGTTCACACGACTGCGGCCACTCTTCCGAGAGCGTGGAGAGATAACCGCCATTCTTACCGGCCGTCTTGCAGAATCACTGGGAGGCATCCGCATCGTTAAAGCCTACACCGCGGAAAGACGTGAGGCGCTGACTTTCGCACGCGGCGCGCACAGGCTGTTCCGCAACATTGCCAAATCGATGACGGGCGTCTCGGCCACGACCGCTTTCTCATCTCTGGTAATTGGCGCAGTGGGTGTGGTGATCATCCTCGTGGGCGGACAGTCTGTGGTCAACGGGCAAATGACAATTGGCGATCTCTTTATGTACGTCCTTTTCACAGGGATGATGGCCATGCCCCTTATTCAATTCGCTGCCATCGGAACACAGATCACTGAAGCCTTCGCCGGCCTTGAACGCATCCGCGAAGTGATGAACATGGCAACCGAGGACCAACAGGATATCCAACGAACGCCTTTGCTTGAGGTACAGGGCGAGATCGAGTTTGAAAACGTTTCTTTCGGGTACGACCCGGGATTGTTAGTTCTCAAGAACGTTTCCTTCAACGCCCCAGCCGGCTCGACCACAGCGCTTGTCGGTTCCAGCGGCTCGGGCAAAAGCACGATGATTAGTCTGGTAATGAACTTCAACCAACCGCTTTCCGGGAATATCAAAGTGGATGGTAAGAATTTACAAACATTGCGTCTGCGTGATTTCCGTTCCTATCTCGGCGTGGTTATGCAAGACAACTTTCTGTTTGATGGCACTATTGCCGAAAACATCTCTTTCTCTAATCCGCACGCCACGATCGAGGACATTAAGACTGTGAGCCGTATCGCTCACTGTGAAGAGTTCATCGAGAGTTTCGAGCAGAAATACGACACGATCGTCGGAGAGCGTGGTGTGAAATTATCCGGTGGTCAGCGCCAGCGCATTGCAATCGCGCGGGCTATTCTCGCCAATCCCAAACTACTGATTCTTGACGAAGCAACGTCGAGTCTGGACAGCGAAAGCGAAGCGTTAATTCAGGATGGACTGCGTTCCCTGAGGCGCGGACGAACAACGTTTGTTATTGCTCATCGGCTCTCAACGATTCGCAGCGCTGACCAGATTCTGGTACTGGAACATGGTGAGATTGTCGAACGGGGCACGCACGAGGAACTGCTGGCCACTGACGGACGGTACAAGCAACTCTACGATAAGCAGTACAAACTCGAACGCGATCAATTCATAAATCCGGGCGAAGATTTCACGTCGACTCCGCCGCAGCGATTGCGTGATGGGGCGCCGCCGAGGCTGTCTAATTTGTAAAAACTACAGCGCTCCTATTTGATCAATTTATGACGTTCTGTTACCGCATCGGAATTAATAATCATAATTTTCTGCCATATCTTGCGCGCGAGGGCCGTCGTCAAATCTTCCACTTCGTTAACCGCCGCGAGCGCCACTGGGTCATCGAACTTCTGCACGTACAATGCGGCTAGTTTCCCAATGAGCGACAGCATCTCGCTGCAATAGTCGAGATACCTCCCCAACTCGGCGGGGCTTAGGTTCCGCTTAGGCGAAGATGGAGTATCCGCTCTGCTGGCCAGCAGCCGCTCGGGATCCTTCGTCAACTGATGCATGTCAATGACGTGCGCTAACGCCCGCAATTCGTGAATCGCTTTGAGCGCTCGGCGGCGCTTGATGCGCGTCTCAGCAGTGATGAGGAACAAAATCGCAGCGCTCAGGAGGAGAAAAATATTTAGCCCAGCTTCCGAAACCTGCACCAGCACGACGAGGTCGAAGCCGTTGCTGGGCCAGGAAGCATTCGCCAGCACAAAAAAGAGGCTGCCAATAATTATCGTAACCAGAGCCCCGGCAACAAATCGCAGAGACCTTTGCGGCTTGGCGATCCAAGCCGAGCGCCTTTGCGATTCTTCCGCAATCGTCAGCAACTCATGACAAACTTTGCCGAGGCCCGAGTCAGGGAACCGCTCGTCGATCCTTCGGCTAAGGGTCTCAATGGTGCCAAGAATTTTCTCAGAGTCTAAGCTGCGGTACATGAGAGTGAAATCTACACTTCTACTTCTTTCGTTGGCAAAGGTATAGTTCAATTATTAGATTTCGCCTATGTCCAGAACGACAATCATTGCAACTGCGATGGCAGCGCTGATCTTAATGACAAACTGCCAGCCC
>DATIBX010000194.1:0-3490 GCA_035457105.1 Pyrinomonadaceae bacterium | reverse complement strand
TGACAACAATTGGTTTGAGGTGAGCGATCCGCGGTCAACGATCGTCGACTTGGGAAAGAAAGGGTGGGAAAACCTCAAAGAGACACCTTCGTTTCCCAAGAGTAAGAAGCCGCACAAGCCGCTACCGCTGAGCGGAAATTTGAAGGAAATTAATGCTTCTGCCGGCGTAGACGATGTCTCTCCTTATCAGCAATTCGTGCGGGCAAAATTGGGGCACATGTACCTGATGAAAGTAGTGAGAGACCGGAAGAAGACTTACGTGTTGTTCCGCGTCGACACGTTAACCAAACAAGAGAACTGCATTGTGTCCTGGAAGAATGTACAGCCGCCACCTGAAGACATTGAGAAGTGAACCGGAATTGCGAACGTCGGTCCGTGTCGCTCAGGATCTGCACCCCAGGAATCGAGTTGTGTGGCGTCTCGGCACTTTGCCACGGACTTACATAGTCGAGGGAAAAACCGCAGGCACATGTGCAGAATTGCCCATCGTATCTCACCTCTGCCCCTTTTCCAGCGAATTGCGCAGGTTTTTTGGCCCTAACTGACTGGGACACGAATTGCTAGCCTTTAGCGATTGTGGTAACTCCGCACTTTTTATGAAACCTGACAATTACTTAATCACGCATCTTGCCAGCGAGACACGGCGACAGGTGCTGCTCGACATCGAGTCTCGTCTCACGGAGCATTCGTTTCCACCACAACTCGTAATCGAGAGCACTTCATACTGCAACCTGAAGTGTATTCACTGTTCGCACAAAGAGATGACCCGATCGCAGCAACACATGGAGCGATGGTTGTGGGACAAAATCGTTGAAGAGGTGGGACGCGAATCACCTGAGTGCGAAGTCTGGCCGACCTTTTATGGCGAGGCTTTGATTCTCGGCGACGAACTCTGGCGACGCTTGCAGCGGGCTTACGACTTTGGCTGTCGTAATCTCGTACTTAACTCAAACGGTACCTTGCTCTCGCGGAATGAAAATATCAAGAAGATCCTGGAGTCGCCTTTAAGGCGATTTATCCTAAGTCTTGATGGATTATCGAAAAAAGTCTTTGAGCAGATCAGGTTTCGGGCAAAATGGGACGAGGTCTATCCCGCAGTGGCCGAATTATGTAAAGAACGCGCGAAGCGTGGACAGAAATATCCCATTGTCATGGTCCAATTTTCGGTTATGAAAGAAAATGCCGGTGAAGTCGAAGATTTCCGTCGTTATTGGAATTCTCTGGGGGCCGAAGTAAAAGTAAGACCAATGTTGGAATGGACGGCGACCGGTAGCATTCGTTCCGATACGATCATTCACGATTCGGATTTTCGCATCGCCTGTCCCTGGGCTAACAACACGATGGCTGTGCATCAGGATGGACGAGTAGTGACCTGCGCTGTCGATTATGATGCTCGCTGCGTGATTGCGGACCTGCGGCGGCAAACGATTCGCGAGGCATGGCAAGCACTGCGTGATAAAGTGCGACAGGCGCACCGGGAACATCGCTGGAAGGATATTCCTGAGATATGCAAGACCTGCGGAGACTGGCAAACTGCCGGCGCTGAATACGAAGAAGAACGGGTCGAGAGCACGCGTCCATTCTGGTACTATCGAACCCCAACAAACCAGATCTCGTCCTGACTCTGAAAATAGGCTAGTCTCCACCAATGAGAAACAAACCTATCAGGAAAGCGCCGATTCGAAGAGTTCTAATTTACACGTTAGCTTTCATCATATCAGCTTTGGTCATTTTCGAGACTGATTCAACATCTCAAAAGCTCAGCGGCGAGCTCCCGAAAACTGCGCAGAATAAGTTACCTGATCAAGAGTTCACACGCCCACCAAAGGAATCGCACGACCCAAACGCGTTCTTTTTCAGTTTTGATCAGCTTGATTACTACTACCGTCTGCCGGGAGAGTTCACGCACCGCCTTACGGGTGATGAATACGGATTCGAGTCGCTGTCCTTCATTATTACTGAGACTCACCCAGGTGGCGGACCCGGACTCCATGTGCATGACACAGAAGAGGCACATGTCCTGCTCGCAGGCACCGCCCAATACCGGATAGGGGACAAGACGTTTACTGTGCAGGCACCTTACGTTGCGAAAGTGCCCGCAGGAGTGACGCACACGTTCATCAACGCGGGGAATACGCCGTTCAACCTGGTTGCGGTGTTTGCGTCCAAGCACCCGCACACTACGCGGATTGGTCCGAACCCCCTGATTCCCGCGCGGATCAAATAAAGCAAGCAACAGAATGAGTGTTCGTCGGCCCACCTTCTTGAAGGTTCCCGCGGATGGCCGAACGCGAAAAGAAAAGTCTTCTTACAGAAGACTCTCTGAAACGACCGGGCAGAACTAAGGCCGCTTTCGGAATCTGAACTTCCGGTGAGCACCGACTGCTACTAACCCGCTAATCAGAAGCACTATCGATGCCGGCTCGGGAACCGCTGGATTCTCAAAAACGTAAGTGACGCTTCGAAAGTCATAGAGTGAAACTCCTGGTGGACTCAGTGGGTTAAAGAGAAGATCAATCATCACGTGTCCACTGCCTACTAATTGAGTACTGAAAATTATCGGGCCCTGGCAGGGATCGGATCCGCAAACAAGGAAGGATCCCGAAAACGTGAATGGCCCGCTCACGATTACGTTAGACGTTCCCGCCGGGAGCAGGATCGGGTCACCTCTAAATTCAAATGAGCCACCCAAAGGTCCAAAGAAATTCATACCATTGATGGTGATGCCGCCACCACCGAGGCTCGAACCTGCAAAGTTGCTAAACACAGAGATCGAGCCGCTACAAGGACGGCAAAGCTGCGGCGCGGAGGCTCCAGGCTCTCCGCCAGCACCCCCAAGCACAAAGTTTTCTCCGGTAAACGTAAATGTCGGCCCGCCACCCGATCCTATGACAGTCAGTGTGCCGCCCGTAATGACGAGCGGATCAGCCTGAGTTGTGGGTGTAAACACGACAAGTAACAGCAGAGCGCAGAATCCAGTAATTAACTTTGGCATAATCGCCCCCTTTCGTGCAGCGCAATATCGATTCAATTCGGAACAGTTGAGAGTTGTAGAATGACCTTAAGCAAAGTGCATTCCTTGTAGAGTGACGGGGCTGGGTGGTTACCAATTCAAAAATCTTCAGGGCAGCTGGCGACAAGTGATCTCGATGCGAGTCGTCGTGACGCCGCAAATGTGGTGTTGTGGGGCGCAAGCCGATGAAGCACACAAGCGCGGTTTGAATGATTTCGAATTTTCACTGCACGATGAAAGTACAGAGCACAATCAGTGGCCAGCGTGCTGTTCCAAAGATACGGAAGTTATCGAAGAAGTGATCAAGCCAATGAAAGCTCATCGGCTGTGATATAGAGACCCTATGTCGCGGTTAGGCACAAGAAAACGAGTGGTCTTTACCACTTGGGGCTCGTTTGGCGACCTCCATCCATTCATGGCGCTTGCGCTGGAATTGCAGGAGCGCGGTTACACTTCTGTAATTGCAACGTCGCCCCT
>DATIBX010000193.1:0-3557 GCA_035457105.1 Pyrinomonadaceae bacterium | reverse complement strand
CGAGAGTGACAAAGTCGAGCAGGTCAAGCCGAATGATGAAACTGACGCGAACAAATCTGAACAGGAAAAGCCGACGGTAAAAGATGGTCACTTCGCGACGCTGGAGCCGGGCAAGAATCACGCACTCTGCGGTATCACTTCAAGCGATACCAATAAACCACTTAACGGCGCTAACGACAAAGAGAGCATCAAACCATACTGCATGAGGTTTGCCGTCTATACTCCTTTCTTCTATTTTCCCCACCAAAGCCCGTGGAAAAATAAAGATAAATACACCGATCCCGATCCCTTCGTTTTTAACAGGCACCGTAATTTCGCGATCTTCGGTGTGGTCGAACCGAATCTGGGGGAGCAGGTCGGCGTATTGAATTTCGGTTGGCAGAACCTCGACAAAGACCTCAAAACACTCGTCAGCGCTGAAGATCCGCTTGAAGCTCTCAGGCAGCAGCTCGATTACTTTGAGCGTTGGTACTATGAGACCGTTGACAAGGAAAAGAAATTTACGGGCTTGAAGGTCCTGCTGGCTCAAACAAGTCCTCAGCGTGCACGAGTTCTGTCGGCTCGTTTCCCGGGTTTCCAGGTAGTGGTTTCGGCAGCGGACCAGGATCAGCGCACGAACGAAACGGAGTTCTCCACGATCTGGTCTCACGAGAAGCGTGCCGGATCATTTCTCGCCGTACCGTCACCAGTCTTCGATACTAACAAGCAAGCAGTTACGGCGCGTTTCGGTTTAGTCGATGCTTTGCCGAATGGAGGATCGTGGAGACTTTCTTCGTCGGTCAACGAAGCGTCGACTGATGAGTCGGGGACGGTTGCGGTGGAGCCAGCATCAGAGGGAGCTACGGACAAATTGACACTAGTTTCTCCCCAGACCGCAGAGCCTACAAAATTCCGGCGCTTGGTCGACCTTGCTTTGACTCGATGCGCTCGAACGGGCACAGAACGCGACGACTTCGCCAAACTGAAAACACCCGAGGCCTTGAAATGGCTAACCCTTTGCGCTATTCGGGAAAAATTCAGTGCCGATGTAGCCCTCGTTCAAAAACGTGACTTGTTTGATCAGCAATCCATCGCAGATGAAAACGACGAAACCAAAACCCAGGAGATTCTCGACCGGGCTATCTGGAAGGGGGACTTGTTGACACTCGTGTACGTGCCCGGGAAAGCTTTAAAAGCGGCACTCCAGCAATCCGACAAATTTGTCTCCGATGAGTCTGCGGCTCTTTTGCTCGTGGATGAGAAAGGGCGGCAACTGGAAAAGTTAGGCATTTCCTCTCACTCCGTAACGAAGGAAAATCTGATCAATGAGGCGCCCATAGACGATAATAAAATCTATGCGGTGGCCACCACCGATTACATTGCGGCCGGTGATACCGGGTATCCGATGCTGGCCAAGGAAGCCCTCAACCCAAAGACTTACCCCGGCGGGTTTCCAAACGAGCTCTACACCATTAGCGGCGTCGTATGCCGTAAACTTTTTACTGATTCTGACGCTGCTGAAAAGAATTGCCTCGAACCAATCAACCGGATTAAGTATCTCGATGAGTCGGTAGCTCAACAAGCTAAGCCCTTACCGCAACCTAGTCGTGTCAAGAGGTTTTGGCACTCGTCTCCCTTCAAGTGGCCCGCCAGTAGCGAGCCGGCGTCTTCAGCCAGCGCCTTACTAGAGCAACAGGTACAACGCCGGCCAATTGTGATGTGGTCACTGCGGAACATTGGTTTTGGATACAGCAGCGTTTTGAGCAGCCGGACTGATGCCGAGATACGGGAGAAATACACTGGAGTTTCTCCGGCCTCTATCAGTACCCAGGAGACGAAGGCGCGGACCTTCCTCCTTGATACGCGTCTCTCACGTACCTCCCACCGGGAAGAATTCTTCCTCGCTATGGGAATCGATTACAAGGAGACAACAACCGGAGACGGGTCCATAGACACACATCCAAGCGTTGTTCAGGCGAATAACCGGATGACTTGGGATGCCGCTTTTGTGCATGGAATAAAAGGCGGCCGCGCCCCATTACGTCTGGGTATGATTTTCACCTTCCATGTGGAAACACCGTTCGATCGCCCGTTTGTTCTCTTCAACTTAAGCACGAAGGACGCAGCAGGCCTTAAGGACCAGCTGGAGGTTAGCCAGGGGCGCAGTTGGCTCCTGCTGCCACGCGCTGGTCTGCGCTGGATGAACGGCACGAACACTTTCGAGTTGGGAGTGCAGGGCGGCTGGGAGATGGACGCTCTTCGCGGATATCGGTTCAACACTCTCGGAGGCCCTGTTGAATGCCTGCCGAATCCGGCGAAGACATTCGCCACCTGCGTAGCCGAAAAGAGCGATCCCACAACAGGGGGGTTAATAACCAAAGATTCGGAAGGATCAGCAATATTGGCGAATCCGCGGCGGGCCGGGTTTTACGGGAAAGGTGGCCTCTCGATCCCAATCTTTTCTGTGATGAAGTATGAGCCCAGTTATGAAGGTGATGTATTCATCAACTTTTCGGGTGATACTTCTACGGATACCAAGTGGCGGCATATCCTGAAACAGAACCTCAAGTTGAGTGTGCTCCCCAATCTTTCCGTAGGACCAACCTGGCAGGTGCTCTGGTATCGAAACAAGAATGCCGAGCATAGTTACCTGATCCAACACCAAGTCACTATGGAGGTGAGCTTCGGCTTCGACTTATTCAACCGGCGCGAGAAGCGGGTTCAATTCAAACGTAAACAATGATTACTCAAAGCGGAGATGAAAGCGGACATCACTCGCAAGGCTCTTTTGTTCCATTAGGGAGGGACAAACGATGGCTAGGGAACGTCGAGGCTCTTTCGATCTAGATGATGCTCGTTCCTTTTCCGCGTTTACTTTGACAGTCTCTCTCGGGTTTCGTATTTTTGACAGCCCCTGCTCTCCTCCATTGAACGTCTGATGTTTAAAGGAGAATTCTATGCCCAGAATAGTCATCGTTTTATGCGCTTTCCTGATGTTGACTCTCACACCGTCTGTAAAGGCCGACCCCATCGTAGTAACCAGCGGTTCTCTCTCAGTTACAGGAATTACTGGGGGACCACGTTTCAGTCTTTTTGGTGAAAACTTTTCCGTTGACGGTGGCGGCGAACAAGGATCCAACCAGGCTGCGCAGTGTTTCCCATGTGTGAGTGGGAACGTGATAGGCCTGAATGGTTTCTTTGCTGGTTCGAGCCTTGGGGGAGGCACTATTACTATCGACGGCACGACGTTCACTAATTTGGTTTTTGCAGGCACCTTTGTGTTTACTGCGTCCGCTGTCATACCTGCGGCTACGACAAACATTTCCATAACCGCTCCGTTTACGTTTGCCGGTGACATTCGCGGCTGCGAATTTCACGGTGGTCCGCCAGACTGCAGTCCGGGTGACTCGGTCTTCAGCACCCAGTTAGTGGGACAGGGAATCGCCACGGTTCAACTGGATTTCTTTTTCGTCAACGCGAGCGGCAATTCCCTCTACGGGTTTAACAGCATCACCTACAACTTCCAAAGCGCAGAGGTTCCCGAGCCTATGACCATAACGCTACTGGCCGCCGGCTTA
>DATIBX010000192.1:0-5072 GCA_035457105.1 Pyrinomonadaceae bacterium | reverse complement strand
AGCATCGCCACATACTTCGGATCCAACCAGCCAGTACCACTCTCACCGCCTGTGTAGAACAAGCTGAGAAACGAAAACGGATCCATGTAATCAGCGGACCAACCTCCGCGCGAAAATCCCTTGTACTCCAACTTCGCGCGCGCATTAAGGAAAGTTTTAGACTCCATGTTCCGCAAGCTCACTGTAATGCCAAGGTTTTGCTTCCACTGGGCTTGCATCCACTCCGCCATCGCTTTGTTTGATTCTTGAGTGTTGTAGATATACTCAACGTCTTTCACAGGAAACTTCGGACATGAGTAACTGCCATCGCCATTTTTCACTACTGGAAACCCGGCTTCACCCAGCAACTGACGTCCGCGCTCCGGATTAAACTCATCGCCCTTTGGCTGAGGATAGTTTTGAAAGATCCCTTCGGGTGTAAATGCGGTTAGCGGCTTAACGATCTTGCGCCAGGTCGCCCACGCATTCTTATCAATCGCATAATTGAATGCCTTACGCACCCGCACATCATTCATTGGAGGTTGAGTGACGTTGATCTGAAGAAAGTCAATGGCCGCTTCTTTAGCGTCCATGTAATCCTTCTTCGTACGAACAACCTCGAGCCACGCGTTTGGGACCGTGTGATTAAGAACCGCGTCGATCTCACCAACTTTGTAAAGATTCATGATCGACGGATTGTCGGCCATTGGATAGAAATGCAACTCTTCAAGACGTACGCTCGCGGCGTCCCAATACATCGGATCGCGTTCGAGCTCGAGGCGGTCATATGGACGCCAGGTTTTCACCTTAAACGGACCACAGGTAACGATATTTGCGGGTTCGGTCCAACGATCACCGTACTGTTCAATAGCTTTGCGCGGGGCCAATCGAAAAACTTGATGTGGTAAGAGACCAAGAATGAAGGGACCCGGTTGCGCAAGTGACAGTCGAACAGTGTACTGATCAACAGCTTCGACCCCGATGTCTTCCGCTTTGACGGGAACGAGCTCTTTGCCGGCAACTGCAGCCTTCAATTTAGGATTCGAATCAAGAACCTTTGTGCGCTCTTTCTCACTACCAGGCAAAGTTAGCCGACTAGGCGAATGCATGAACTGATGAAACGCCGAGTCAGCGTCGGGCGTTGCCTCTTCAGCTGTGGGTCGATACTCCGCGTCGCCACCAAGTGGCTTTGAACTTAGTGGTTCAGGGCTTGATGAATCTCCGAAGTCCGCACTCAACAAAAACTGGCCCGTCTTCTGATCGCGAACAAATACTTCTTTATGGTTGTAAGCCTGTGCGTATTTGATGTAGTAGGCCAGGTACGCATTACGCGAGGCGAGTTCCGGTGAAAGTGCGCGTCGAAAGCTGTAAACGAAATCATTGGCGTCAATGGGATCGCCGTTGGACCACCGTCCGGTCTTCCGGAGGTGAAAGGTAAATTCGGATGAGTCGTTATTGACGTCCCAGCGCTCTGCCAGAGCTGGAATTGGATTGAGGGTCTTTGGGTCGTACTCAACCAACCCTTCATACAAGGCCATATAGATGCGTGCTTCGGGCTGGCCAGTGCTCACGGCGGGATCGAGAGATTCGGGTTCATCACCGGTGACGTACCTCATAATATCTCGCTGCGGAGGCACAGTCTTACCAAAGAACTCTTCGTTTCGAGCCGTCGCACTACACGAATAGTTAAACGCTACGACTGAAATTAAAAGCGTCAGTCCAACGAGAGTCCTGAGGAATTGCTTGCTCATTAGAATCTCCTCTCATGCGCGCCCTGGGGACAGAGCAGATCAGACCGAACCGGGTCACCTTAGCGAGACTTGGAAGGGTAAAGTTCGCTAACTGAGATTTACGGAGAGTGTCTCTGTGTACGAAATGAGACCAGTGGAAAGTAACACGCACCCGAAACTTTCAGCAAGATTCTTGATTGAGAGGCCAGTTACGCTCAGAAGCCCAAAGATTATTTGCGCAGTGAGGCTTTTGGAGAAATAGGTGCGCCAGACAAAACGATCGCTACTTCAACTGTCGGAATTATCCTGCGCCTCGCCGTTCACTGAGACGTAGCGCCGCCCAAGTCCAAGTTGACGTAACTTATGTTGAAGCGACTGGCGGTGCATGTCGAGAATCTCGGCCGCACGAGTCACGTTACCCTGTGTGTGCTCGAGACAACGAGTGATGTATCGACGCTCAAACTCCCGGCGATCTTCACGGAAGTCCGCGGTGAAAGGTACACGCAAACCGTCGCCGTCATCTTCATCGCCCTCAACCATCGCGGTCTTGCCAATCCCTGCAGTCACTTCATCAGGTAGATCACGGGCAGTTACTTCATCGCCGTCAGCCATGATTACGGCGCGGTCAATCGCGTTCTTCAGCTCACGAACGTTGCCCGGCCACGCGTACTCCAGCATCTTTTTCAAAGCCGATTGGCCAAGCGAACGTTGCGGCAGTTCGTAACGCTCGGTAGCGTTACGAACGAAAGTCTCCGCCAGAAGCGGAATATCCTCTCGTCGTTCACGTAGCGGAGAGATGTCGATCGTGACTACCCGAAGTCGATAGAACAGGTCGGCACGAAAATTACCGTTGCTGATCTCCTGTTCGAGAGGTCGATGGGTAGCGCTGACAATGCGGACATTAACGGGAATCGACTCGTTGCTGCCGAGTCGTTCAATGCGTCTTTCTTCCAACGCACGCAGCAGCTTCGCCTGCACATTGGAGCTCATGTCGCCGATCTCATCGAGGAAGAGAGTGCCGCCATCAGCCTGTTCAAACTTTCCTTCCCGACGCGCCGCGGCGCCCGTAAAAGCTCCTTTTTCGTGGCCAAATAACTCCGATTCGATTAACTCAGATGGCAGCGCCGCGCAGTTGACCGCTACAAATGATCCGTTGCGTCTGATGCTGTTTCGTTCGTGGACTTCTCGCGCAACCAGCTCTTTACCCGTACCAGATTCACCTCGAACCAGGACCGTCGCATCAGTTTCCGAGACTTTCTCGATCATTGCCCGCACGCGCTGCATTGCTTCTGAATTGCCAATCAATGCTCCACGTTGAGAACGCTCAACTTCTATGCGCCGCCGAAGTGAATAGTTTTCGCGCCGCAGTTGCACCGTTTCCGCAGCGTTCTTTACGACCAGGCGTAAGTCGTCGAGTTCAAAAGGCTTGGAAAGATAGTCGTAAGCTCCTGCCTTTACAGCTTCAACTGCCATTCGCTCTGAACCATGTGCCGTCACAATGATCACGAGTGGACCACTACCATTCCCATTTCGAAGTTCGCGTAAGAAGTCCAGACCACTCATGCCAGGTAGGTTGACGTCGAGCAGAAGGAGATCCGGTTCCTGTTGTTTGAGTAGTGCACGTGCAGCCTCAGCAGAACCAGCTTCCGTGATGTTATATCCGAGAGTAGTCAGGGCTCGGCGCATGCCGTAACGGGCGGCCTCTTCGTCGTCAACAATCATTAATCGCAATGCTTCTTTTCTCACCTTCGGTGTAGTTTAAGACTTCATCGCGTAAATTCCCTAGCGTGTTGCGTGCCAAAAGACAGGAGCAGGGGGCGAGCAGGAGCGTGGGCAGGAGAAGGACCGTAGGAGTCTAGATTGGAGCATCGGCAAAAATTTAGGCAGCGAGGGTAATCTCGCTGCCTTTATTTTTGCGTGGTTTGCTTTGCCTGCCCCGGCCTCCGCTCCTGCCCCGGCCCTGCCTTGATCGTCAGGTGAAAATAGCGGGATTAACGACCAGTTCGCTTTGCGGACACCACGAGGATGATTGCGTCACCCGAAGGACCAATATTCAAGGTCCCAACAATAACCGGCTCCCCTTCACGAATACTGATGTCAGTAGACAAACCGGTGTTTTCATAATTGGTGGTGGGAACACCTCCAGCTGCCGCGACCGCCCCCACTTGAATTGGAATACGCGCACCAAAGTTAAAGCCGGCCATCTGGACAATCTGTTCACCCGCTGCATTACGCGCGAGCCTGACCTGCCGAACCTTGAATTGGCTAAAACTCGGTGTAATTACCGAGTTGGATCCACCTGCAGCCATTGGGCCACCAATCCAACTGAGGTCCAACCGCCCTTCATTCTTAACACGATTAATCAGTGTGGCTGCTAATCGATAGTTTTTGAAGGGCAATGTTGCTCTTAACTGTTTGACTACAGGATCAAGTAAAGCTGGTAGTTTTTCGTCAGCAACGGTCTGATTGGTACCCACTATTAGATAGAGTTGAGTATCGAGATTTGTCTCATCCTCTTGTGTTGCTTTAACGTCAGGTGGCTGTTGAGTGGTTGATTGGGCGCTAATACCCACCGTGCCGACAAGAATGAAGAGCGCGGCAAGAAGAACGCCTTGTAGTTTGTGCAACTTCATAGATCTCTCTCCTTTGATCAAACTCTGCCTGATCAGATCTGCGCGCGTGAACCAACTCCTCAACGATTTGTTGACGCATCCCTCATTCAGGACATGCTAATCACGCAGCGCCTCTGGAAAAGTTCCACGATAGAGTGCGGGATTCCTTGGAGTCCGCACTACATTGAGTTTCTCCCACACCCAGTACTGAGTCCTAGCTCGCCTCGATTGGCACTCGCAGATAGAACAACGCACCCTGACCGTTGCGACTCGCGTCCAGCGAAGCAGTGCCGCCAACTTCCTGAACTCGTTTGCGAACTATCGCGAGTCCCAGTCCGGTACCACGCTGTCGCGTCGTGAAGAATGGCTCCCAAATTTGTTCCCGTAGCTCAGTTGCGATTCCTGGTCCAGTGTCTTCCACACTTATTAACAACTCTTTACCCGCCACACTAGCCGCAAGAGCTACCTTCCCACCGCTGTTTGTAGCTTGCAAAGCGTTGAGTAAAAGATTAGAGAGCGCGTCGCGCAACACTGAAACGCACTTGCCGGAAAGTTGGGTATCATGGGTAACCTGGTACTCAATTCCTATTCCCTGCTCTCGCGCGCTCGCTTGAAACAGGTCAACCATTGACTGCATCAGCTCTGTCATCGGTAACGGTTGTTCATTCGGACTCTCGCGCCTCGCAAAACTTAGCAGCTGCGTCACACTTTGAGAAAGCCTGTCAGTCTCACCAACGATCAAACTGAGGTC
>DATIBX010000191.1:0-4821 GCA_035457105.1 Pyrinomonadaceae bacterium | reverse complement strand
ATCGAGCAACTTCTTATCAGAATAGTTTTCGAATCCAACCTGCTGTCGCATTCGATTCAGCAGCCAGGTACCACTATCCTCAGGCGTCATCAGCGAGACTACGTTGGGCGAATTGCGATTGAACTCTGGCGGGACGACCAGCCTGACAGTTCTAGTTTTGGTGAGGAAGCTAAAACGGTGAAAGAAGCTCATAGCACCGGAATTATATACGCAAGACATTTTCCGGCGTACGGATTTATTTTATCTGACCGGAGTCCTTTTAGTATTCCTTGACGCCCGCTATAGCGTGGCCACCTACCGATTTTGCTCTATCAATTGAGTCCGAATTGTATTGGATGTTGGCTGTACCACCGCCCGACGTATTGAAGGTTGGAGCCTGAAACTGGTCGCTGTCCGATCCGGTCTTCGCAAACTTCGCGACTATTACCGCCCCATAGATATTTCCATTACCACCACCGCTCCGTACCACCGTTCCGCCACCTAACACCATGATTACGCCACTGAAATTAAAGTTACCATCGAGAGTCAAAGTGCCGGTGACTATCAAAGTGCCCTTTCCTGTAGGATTACCTGGTCCAAGTACCAGATCTCCATCCACGAAGGTAAAGGCCCCGTCGGGTAGGTTGGCGCCCAGACTGTTAGTGCTGTTGATTGCGGCGGTGCCGCTGGTAAAGTAGCGGCCCTGGTTTATTGCGGCGTTCATCATGCCTTCAGTCCCATACAGAAACTGTCGGGCAGTTGTGACTGATTGCAAGAAACTTGGCGAGTTAGTATTTGTTAACACCAGTGGATCAGCTGGGTAAACATTTGGTCCACTCCCACCGCAGTTAGTGCCATCTGGCAAGCAGCCATCGATCACGTTATTGACGGTGTTATAGTCACCGTTACCAACCGCATAGGCGGCAATCGGAGGCGCTCCGCTTCCAAAGGCGTCCTCACCTGAGGTTGAGGTAACGTTACTGCCGCCCAAGTCGAACGCGATTGGGTTTCCGGAAGTATTTGGCAGGCTGACCGTAGCCTTGACTGGATAGTCGAGCGTGTACCGGTTTACGACAACCTCCATGTTCTTCCGACCATCTCTTGGTCCAATCCCAACGACGTGAATAACCAGACGCTTGGGATTATAGGTGGCGAGCGCGCAATTCGTTGGGATGTCCGCGTCCGCGATGTCAGGATCCTTAATAGAAACGACCTGAAACTTAGTGCTGCCGTCAGGAGAAATAGCGACCACATTCCCAGACGTGGCAGGCCATAGAGTTTTAGTGCAGACTACATTCTTAAACGAGGCACGCGTGCCTGACGGATTGGATTGCACATTTCCCTTTAGAACTTCGAGCGTTCTCGCGACACCAGCTTCGGCCGCGTAGTACGCCTGACCTTCAGCGATCGAATCGCCAGCGGTGATACCAGTCATAGTAGTGGTTAAAATTAAGCTTCCACCGGCCGCCAGTAACAACATTGAAAGAAGAACTACCGTAACCAGCGCCGCACCGCGTTCACTTGCTCGGTTATCAAAAAACTCTTTGTGCTGTTCACATCTCATTGATATCAGACCTCGCTATGAATTCGATTATTAATAACCCCACAACTCAGTATTGCGTAGAGTTACATCAGAGCAGAGTAGAACTGTATACGGTGGTTGATACCCGGCAGTGTTTGGCGTTCCCACTGCGTCCAGGGTAACGGACACTGCTATCACAATGTATTTTGCCGCAGACGGGGAGACTTCGGAGGCAGAGGGGCTTGCAATGTCAGCACCACCTTGCGGCGCGGTGTAGGTAACTGGTCTATCGAAGTAATGAATGTTCATTGAGTCGACCCGGTTCGCGAGCACCGTGCTTTGGCTCCCAAACTTGTCGTGTCGGGCCAGGTATTTTGTCTTATCGGCTTCGTTTATGAAGTATGTGATGTCCTCGTTTGGATCTATTACGTCAAGGCGTCCTGCTGCTGTCGGGTCATACCCGTCGAGATTTGACCGAATTCGTATCCTGTTGATATTGGAATCAGCGTCAACAATACCGTTACCGGTAAGGTTGAATCCTGTGTTTGCTATTTCGCGTGACATGATGTTGATTGCACGTTGCGTATCGGCGAGCGCGTCTGACTTCTGATTTTCGCGATTACGCACACGCAGAGCGTTCGTTAGCAGGGTCGTTCCGGCGATCATCAACGTCATGCTGATGGTCATTGCGATTAGCAGTTCCAGCAGAGAGAAGCCGGCGCTGGGAGTTTGTTTAATCGACGGGCTCATATAACCTCGCTTTGAGAAAGCTTTAGAAATTGCCAACCACCTGGGTTGATCGTTGCGTGAATATGGTTATTGCTCCGAACGATTTCACGCCCAGGGGTGTAACTGACAGCCGGATGGTTTTCGAAGTCGGTGCGCCCGCGTCCGGATTTCCAGCAGGAACAAAACTCAGGTCTGTAATCACCGTATTAATTTCATAGTTGCGACCGGCAGCTTGGATATTCTCAGTAATCCCCGCCGTTGACGTTGCCGCCAATCCGCCATTTGGATACGAGAACGCTACAGAGCGCGTTTGCGTTGTGAATGGAATGGACCGAAGCCATTCCATTCTCTTCTGCGCGATCGCGATCGATAGTTCACGGTCATCGGCCCTGGTGTTTGCTTGAGTAGCAAAAAGAAAAAGCGACGCGATGCCGAGCCCGATGATCATCAGGATGACCAGCGCGATTGCCGTCTCCAGAATCGTGAATCCTGATTCGCCGGGACGAAGGTTCGCTCGCTTGCGGTCGAGGTTGTAGTCGCTATGCCTGAGGAACATAAACAAACGCCTTTCAGTTACTTACCGACACTTGCAGTATTTGCGTTGAGCCACATGATGGGCTAGCTGTTACTTCGACGTTGAAAACACCACGATTTCCCGCGCCGTGCTTCGTGGTCACTGAGATCACACTATTTCCGTTACCGTCAATTCGTGTCAGTGATAGTGCAACAACGAGACTGTTTCCGTTTCCAGCTTGTGCCACACTTAGAGTGCGTACTCCAAACCCATTCACAAGTGAAATCGTTGCCGTTCCGGTGAGTCTTGCGGTGTCGCTCTGGCTCAACTCCAGCACGTTTGGACTAACCGTCATCAGACACTGAGGCATTGGCGTTGGCGTTGGTGTGGCATTGGGATCTGGATTTGGAGTTGGCGTCGGCGTTGGAGTTGGCGTTGGAGTCGGTGATGAGCTTCCGTTTCCGTTTCCGTTGCCGCTACCGCCGTTCCCATTATCACCGCCGTTTCCGTTGCTGGGTGTTGGAGTTGGTGTAGGAATAGGTGTTGGAGTTGGTGTTGCATCGGGATTTGGAGGCGAGGCCACTGGCGTCGGAGTCGGCGTTGCTACATCACCACCGACGGTGCTCAGATCGATCGCCGCGATCAACTGGTCGGGAAAGTGTTGTTCACCGACGGTGATGTCACCTGATCCTGAGACGTCAACTGGATAGTTCTTCCCAAGTTGTTGAGACCTGATTTGGAAAACCCAGGCAGCTGCAATTCGGCCGCGCCAGTCAAAGGTGACTTTTTTGGCGATCACGCCCATATCCAACCCCGGATCAAGTTGAAATGTCCGTGACTCGACCGTGCCTGAGCCCCAATCCATAGTGACGACGTACTGAGTAGTGCCCTCTCCGAACGTTTCAATCGATGACTGATCGCCGCCAGTAGCGTGTCGTCGTATCGAGTCCGCGCGAGCCTTTTCGACGTATGAGGCGAACAGTCGAGCAGCGTTCTGAAGACGGAACTCGGCGCGAGCGTTCTTGATTCCGACAACACCGAAGGCCGTTACGATAGCAATCAACGCTACAGTAATGACCATCTGCATGATCGTGAACCCACGTTGGCGGGTTGCTGCCTTCTGATTACGTTTCATGTTTTGATTTCTTACCTCCGGAAAAGGCGCTGAGCTGGACCGGGACAAACGACGTCCTCTCGATGTCCTGTGGCAACAGGCGTTCCATCAGTTCCTTCGATAAAAACCAGCAGATATTGCGCGGTTTTGCGTGAGGTTCAGCAGTGGGCTCTCCTGAGTTGTTACCTTAGGTAACAGAGTAGGAAGCTTACTTCCTAGGGTGTTCTCAGGAAGTGATTAAACAAAACGTCAGCAACAGACCGCAATTTAAAGCAAACACAAACAAACAGGCGGAATCGGGGACTGTTACGCTGACTCCTCCATAAAGTCTTAGCATTCGTTATCTGGGACTAATCGAATTAGGAAGGAATCTATATGAGTCAGAAAGCAGCAATTCAAATACCGAACGCGGCAGAAGATCCGCGCATCGACCCGCAAATACGATCGTTTCTCGCCGAGCTGAATAAGGACAGTAGTCCGTTCTGGGAGCTACCTCAGCCAAAGCCACAAGAGGTCCTTACTGGACTTCAGAATCAGACTCGAGTTGACATGTCAGGGGTAACTACTGTCGAAAAGACAATCACCCAGGATGAACTAACGGTGAAGCTCTATATCATGAAGCCGCAGAACTTGAGCGGTACTCCCGGCATTCTGCTTTTCATTCATGGCGGTGTCTGGATCGTCGGCAATTTCCAGAATCATCAACGGCTCTTGCGCGACCTAGTAGTCGGTTCGGGTCAGATCGGCGTCTTTGTCGAATATACGCCATTGCCGGATGGGAAATTTCCGACTCCATTAGAGGAAAGCTACGCGGCATTAAAATGGGTGGCCGCGCATGCTAGCGAATTTGGCGGCGACGGCAATCGGATTGCGATCGCTGGCAACTCCGTTGGCGGCAACATGACGGCGGCATTGACACTAATGGCCAAGGATCGGAACGGACCTAAGATCGCTTACCAGGTG
>DATIBX010000190.1:0-26450 GCA_035457105.1 Pyrinomonadaceae bacterium | reverse complement strand
GCCTCTCCATGGAATATTTCGATCAGTGATCTGCAACTGTCGCAACGAATTGATATCGAGGTAGTCAAGAATCCGACAGAGGTCGCGTATCAGGACGAC
This sequence comes from Pyrinomonadaceae bacterium, assembly GCA_035457105.1. GTDB lineage: Bacteria > Acidobacteriota > Blastocatellia > Pyrinomonadales > Pyrinomonadaceae > PSRF01. The sequence continues at coordinate 26,351 of DATIBX010000190.1, read as the reverse complement.
AAGTCTGCCGATAAGAAATTTGCCGAGAAACGGCTAAAAGTGAGGGAACAGTTAATACAGGCTCACTTGAGCAGTCTGGCAGCGCGGCCGGGAAGAATTATCACTACTGACCAAATAAAAGCTGACCAGGATAAGTTGTCGAAGGACAAGGCCGTCAGCTCTATTGAGCGCGTAAGATCTGAAGGAAGCAATCAAGATGTTATCTATCCAGTCACGCGCACGATGGAAGGCGATAAAGAACTGGCGACAAAACTAGGAGTTGGGTATTCGCCTGAAGACCATTTCACCGGAACAATAGCGTTTGACGAAAGTAACTTTCTGGGATTCGCAGAGAACGTGAAATTGGGATACGAAGGCGGGCCGCAGGTGCAAAAGATCCGATTCAACCTCCAACGCGTCTTCAATAATACTGACACTCAGGGCTGGCAAATAAGACTGTTCGACCTGAACGTCCAGTACTTTACTGACAAAGACACACGCTTTGGCAATCTCACTCCCGATGAGGTTGCAGCGCGTGAAACAGGTTCGGCGCTCCGTTTTTCAATTGCGTATGACTCGTTCAGCATATGGGACCACAGTCGGGAAAATTGTTTCTCTGCGGACGGGCGGAAGCGAACCCGCCTCTATCTAGTTGCGAATCCACTGCTGGCTTACCGCGATGTCAACATTCGCGAGGACCAGTTACTTACGTCGCTTATCCAGCTGAATCAAAGTCTACTGCCTCGCTCGCGGACACAGGTCACCACGCTCGCCTTGGATTTGAACGCAGGACTCAGTCACGATTTCAGACAAGGTAAGAAGGCGGGACTGGGTGTCTTTAACCTTTCGCTGCAGACCGGCATGGCGCGCTCGTTCGAAGCATTTGGAGCTGATTACAGGTTCAACAAGTTGCGAGCCCTCGTTAGTGCTGACCTGACATTTGGGACCTTGTCGAGTAAAGACTTTTTTGTCAGATACAACCGGAATATGAGTACGAGCACGCCAGGGACACCCGTATTTGAATTAGCCCGACTGGGTGGTCCATTGACCGTTCGAGGGTTGGAAGAGGGCGAGTTTATCGGTCGGAAGCTTTCCGCTGATCAGTTCGAGCTGGGCATTAACGGCCTGCTCCTTTGGCACTTATTCACTCGCAAACCGGTTCAGGAAATGTTGCAACGTGACTGCCTCGCCGAGTCGATGTCCAGTCTTCCCATTGATGTCAGCAATGCATATTTAAAAGTTTTCTATGACCTCGGTCGAGTGCACGATCAGGACTCATTCATGAATCCAATTTCGCAAACGGCCAGGGGCTACGGCCTAGCGCTGGAACTGCGACAGCTGGGCGGTAAGAACGTGAATTTGTCGATTGGTTACGCTTACTCACCAGACTCAACGTTGCACAAGTCCGGGACCATCTACTCTGGTGTCTCATACACCTTCTGATGATTGAACTCACGAGAAGAAGGAGCTTGAAATGAAGGAACTAGAATTCAACGCCGGCACTCAGAAACACATTTTTCAGCCAGACGGAAAAGTAGCGGTACTTTTACCCAACGGCACTCGCACTGTGAAGGGCAGTTGGCGCACGGAAGCGCAAGGCGCCGAGCCAAAAGCGAACCTGCTTCGCTACGACCTTGACGCAGCCGCGCAAACACCGGTTCCAGTGCGTTACGGGTTTAATGAATTCAATCAATTGACAGCTCAAATTCCTGCTGCCGCTAACGGTGGAGCTGACTCCGAAGAATGTGTTTTCCTCGGTCAAATCCTCATCGATGATGCACATGATCTGATTTATTCGATCATTACGCCGGAGGGTGTCGCTTCAGCTAGCAAGGTCACCGTCTATGGAAATCTGCAGTTTACGGAAGACAGCAGCAATCTCGCGATCGAGATGAGCGATGGTAGTCGTGCAGAGATTAAGGGCGAAAAAGGCCTAACCGGAATGGCGATGCTCAAGGCCGAGAAAAATCTGGTCCAGGAATTCAAGGCTGACGATCTATTGAGATTTATCGCGTTCACTCGTAACGAGCTCAACACATCGGCCGTGCGCGTACCCAAAAAAGCTCAAATAGAATTTGTGGGAAAGTGGGACATCAATTCGGATGATGGACAGCTGGTCTTTCACAGCAAGATTACCGGCGATTTGACTAAGCCGGATGTCTCCATCGCCTTCGCAGGTACGGTGAAGGCAGTTTCGGCGGGATTTGCCTATTTCGCCGACAAGGACGGAAAGAGACTGGCTCTTAACATTAAGGGGCAACATCGCTGGAACTCAGCGAAGGCGAAATGGGAATTGTCCCTGGGCCACTCCGAACGAAAGTTTCAAGCAACCTTCGAAGGGCAAATAGACAAGACCTTAAAGAACGGCCAGGAGTTTGTGCTGGCCGGCAAGATGAGCCTGGAGCACGAAGCAGGCAAGTCTACAAAGATCGATCTGCGCATTGAAGGCACTTATCAATTCAACAAAACTAACAAGCTTACGTTCGTGGTGAACGTGCAGACGAGCAACGGAAAACTTACTTACGATCTAATGGTTGAGGGCAAGTTTGCGTTTAAAGGTGGCACGTTAACGTTTCAGGTGCGATTGAATGAAAAAGGAACTGGCGGGATGAAAGCGACTATCGAGCTCGCCTTCAAAGGAAACCAGGATAATTTGATCAAGACGCTCGCACTTGTGCTTGATATTACGCCGGACAAAGTCAAGCTGACTTTTGAGTTCGAGCTGCGGATGAAATTTGTCGACGGTGTTTTAGTTAAAGAGCCAGCAAAGAAATTAGTCGCGTGAGTCGACATGTCCGATAAGCTTTTAAAGCATGTCGGACATAAGCAGAGAGGTGGGGTTGATCGTTTTTACTCAGCGTCAATATAATCGCTCCCCTTGAGTGACAAAGTGAAAATTATCGAGAGGCTCAACGGAATTCTTCTCCCGGCTACCACCCCTTTCACCGCTGACGGCGAAATAGACACTGAAGCGCTTCAACAAAATATTGCTCAATGGTTGGCGACCGGCATCACCGGAATAGTCCTGATGGGCTCAACCGGAGAGCGAGTGCATCTCGACGAACGTGAGTACTTGAGGGTCATTAAAGTCGCCCGCCACCAGGTTTCGTCCGATCGAGCTCTTATTGTCGGCGCGGGTCAGCAAAGTGTTCGCGGGACCATCGCTGAGATCTCGAGAGCCGCAACCGAGGGGGCAGATGCTGTTCTTGTAATTACGCCTTCCTTCTACCGTTCTGCAATGACACAGGACGTATTGTTCAGCTATTACCAGGCAGTCGCGGACGACTCACCTGTTCCGGTGTTGCTCTATAGCATGCCTGCCTTGACCGGAATTAAGATCGACCCGGAAACGATTGCACGTCTCAGCGATCATCCAAACATCATCGGGGTGAAAGATAGTTCAAATGACATCGCCGGGTTTCGAGTTACCTTCGAACGCTGCCCATCAGATTTTGCCGTTATGACCGGCAATGGAACGGTGCTATTCGACATGTTAGAAGCCGGAGCTACAGGTGGAATCCTAGCCGTCGGTTGTGTTGTGCCCGATATGTGTCTAGAGATTTTCAGGCTGTTTCGCGAAGGCTCGGTTGACGAATCCAGAACCCTTCAATCATGGCTGACGCCGCTGGCAACAGCCGTCACCACGAAGTTTGGAATTGGGGGGCTGAAAGCTGCGATGGACCTCAATGGTTATGCGGGCGGATTCGTACGAAGCCCACTGCAATCTTCCGGCGAAGAGGCAAAAAAGGAAATCCGGGTCCTTTTGAAGCGACAATCCGCTAGCGTAAAGACATAGATTTGTATTGAGATTTAGCCAGCTCCGCCGATTACGGTCCCTCCGTCCTCTCAACCGAACTCAGCCACGCTAGCAGAAAGCTCATCATCCTGCGTAGAATGTCGCGCAGGAGCCAACGAACTTGAGTACAGCTGAAGCCGCTTGTTATAGCACCCCTGAAGAATCCGGTCTGCGCGTCGAGACTTTTACATTTGAGCAGATACCGCACCAGTCGCGACTGTTTTTGGATTATCTCAACGATCCCTTAAAACTGCGTACTTTTTATCCTGCCGCCGTCCGCTTTCATCATGAACTCCAAGAGCGAGTGCCGGAGGTCTTAAGAGCCCACCTGGTTGATAGAGAGAAAGTCTGCGATGCACTGCAGGTGATGAATACTCGTTGGCGAGCTGGAACTGAAACGCTGAAGAATATTCAGTTGTTACGCGAGTCGGATTGTGTGGCTGTTGTTTCGGGCCAGCAAGCGGGACTCTTTACCGGTCCCCTCTACACGATTTACAAAGCTCTGTCTGCGGTCAAACTTGCAGGATGTCTCAAACAGCGTGGAACCAAGGCTGTCCCGGTCTTCTGGATCGCAGCTGAGGATCACGACTTTGAAGAAGTAGCCAAGGTCGAATTCATCGGGCGCGACTGTCAACTCAAGCAGGTCGAGGTTTCGAGTGGGCTGCATCGGGAGGGCCAACCTGTCGGTGGGGTAATTCTCGATGATTCAATTGATGTCGTCGTTAATGAGTTGTTTGAGTTGTTACCCAACTCCGAATTCGCCGCGGACATGAAAGCTCTTGTTAAGGAGTCGTGGTGTTCGGGTCGTGGATACGTTGAGAGTTTCGCCACGATGATGACCGTGTTGCTCAATCAATACGGCTTGATCTTTCTTGATCCGCTCGACCCGGAATTGAAAATACTCGCAGCCCCACTGTATGCGAAAGCGGCGGCGCAGGCGCCAGAAATTGCGAGTGCTATTGAAACTCGCAGTCGAGAGCTTGAGGCTACCGGATACCACGCGCAGGTGCTGGCGACTGCAAACTCGTTTCCGCTTTTTTTGCATGACGAGAACGGCCAGCGCCATTCGGTTTCTCGTGTGGAGAATGGTAATTACAAAGTTAAGGATGCGAGTGAAGAGTATTCGGCAGAAGCGCTGGCTGATCTGGCGCTTAAGAGTCCAGAGCGATTCAGTCCAAATGTAACGTTGCGAGCGGTGGTCCAGGACTATCTGTTACCCACCATTGCCTATCTTGGCGGCTCCGCTGAGATCGCCTACTTTGCACAAACGGCCGAAGTTTACCGGGTCCTTGAACGACCTGCCACACCGATTCTACCGCGCTCAAGTTTGACCATGATCGAGCGTCATACGGGTCGGGTTCTGGAACGATATGGTCTCAAGCTGCCTGATTTTTTTGATGGTATTGACAGTGTTATCAAACGAGTTGTCGAAGAACATCTGGGTGCCGGTACCGCAAGAGGCTTCGATGCTGCGGAACAGAATATTAATAATGAGCTGGATCGTTTGCGGGCCGAGTTGCAAACGATCGATCCAACGTTGGCCGGCGCACTCGATACAGGACGAAAGAAGATCAAGTACCAATTGGATGGTCTGAGAACTAGATTTGTGAAGGCCCAGATGACGAGGGACGAAGCCGCGCACCGGCAATTACAGCGTGCGTTCGATCAGTTATTTCCGAATAAGGAACTGCAGGAGCGTCATATCAACATTACTTCATTGCTGGCTCGCCACGGCAAGTACGTAATTGAGTGGATTTACAATGCCATCAATCTCGGGAGTAATGAGCATCAGGTTGTCTATTTGTGAGAATTGGGCTTTGTACTTCGGCCTTTGGTCTTTGAGCCTGTCGAGCTGATTTCCTACAGCTTCACTTAGCGGTAAAGGTTCGAAGTCTAGTGGATTTTCTCTGTGCAACCTTTTGTGTCCTCGGTGTCTCTGTGGTGGAAAAATCGTCTGTGTTTCTAACCACCGAATCACAAAGAACACGGAGGTCACACAGAGAAGACTCTCAAAATCAAAGTTCAAAGCTCAAAGACCTAAGACCAAAGATCAAAGACCAAATATGTCCATAATTCGGGTCCTCGCCGACCACGTCGCCAATCAGATCGCCGCTGGAGAAGTAGTTGAACGGCCAGCCTCTGTTGCCAAGGAATTAGTAGAAAATAGTATCGATGCCGGCGCGACTCGTATTTCCATCGAGATCGAAGGTGGCGGTCGCAGACTATTAAAGATCTCGGATGATGGCACTGGCATGGTCCGCGATGATGCCATCCTCGCTTTCGAACGACACGCAACTTCCAAAATACGCAATTCTGATGACCTGGCAGCGATCGGCACCCTCGGGTTTCGTGGCGAGGCTCTCGCGTCAATTGCTTCCGTCGCCAAAGTTGAATTGGTGACTAGTCTCGAAGGAGCCAGCACGGGAACGCGGGTCACAATCGAGGGCGGTCGCATGCGAAATGTAAAAGACGCTGCGCATCCTCGTGGAACTACAATCATCGTTCGCGACTTATTTTTCAATGTGCCCGCGCGCCGAAAATTTCTGCGTTCAGAAGCTACCGAAACGTTTCACCTGACCAATCTTGTCACTCACTATGCGTTGGCCCATCCCGAAATAGCTTTTACCTTCGTGAACAACGGACGGGAAGTCGTGAGAGCGGTCGCTGCCAAGGACCTTCGCGAAAGGGCGTATCAGATTTTTGGCAGCGAGTTTCTCGAGAACTTGTTGGAAGTGAGCGGAGGCCATCCGCAATTGGCCCGGGTCAGCGGTTTTGTTTCTGCGCCAAGAGACCGACGCACAACACGCGATTCTCAATATTTATTCGTCAATCGCAGATTTGTGCGGGACCGGATGATTAACCGAGCGCTCTCGGAAGGGTATCGGTCGATCCTTCCTTATGGCGTGTATCCAGCAGCTTTGCTCTTTATTGAGAGTCCTCTCGAAGAAGTGGATGTGAATGTTCATCCGGCCAAGACTGAGGTGCGCTTTCGTCGTCAGGCAGCAGTTGCGGACGCAGTGCGAGAAGCCGTCAGGACTGCACTCGCAAGTGCTGGTTATGCCCGTCCTGAGGAACGACCGGCCCCACCCGTTGAAGAACTGGGCCAGAGCGTGGCGGTGGGTTCAACTCAGCAAGTCGAATACCGAGTTCCCAGCGCACCCGCGGAATTGAATGCTCCGACGAGCGCGCCAGTTACGGCAGCTGAGCCCAAACTGGTCCAACCGAGGATAAACTTCGTGGCGCCTTCCTTACCTGCCGATGATTGGCCGCTTCCCGAGGTGACTCCAATCGAAGCGACTGGGGACGAAATCGCTCACGATATAGAAGAGATGTTTCGTGCCACACAGGACGAACGGGAGCTTCGATCAGAATCGTACGTCGATGAACCGGCGAAACCTAGAACCAAGCTGCCGCCGTTGAACTCAGCACAGAAAATCGCGCGGGAAGTAACAGCTGATTCACTTAGCTCAAATATTAGACCGCTGGGCCAACTTGAAGAGAGTTTTATTATTGCTACAGATGATGAGGGTCTGTTGCTAATCGATCAGCATGTTGCTCACGAACGAATATTGTTTGATAAATATCGGGCTCTCGAAGCTGAGCGAAGGACCGAGTCGCAGCAATTACTGGTGCCGGAAACATTTGATCTCACGCCCGCCCAGGCTGCTGTCTTCGATGCGTTGGCGCCCGAGTTGGAGCATTATGGTTTCGAGTTGATGAAGCTGTCGGGACGGACCGTCGCCATCAGAGCCACGCCGGCAGATCTTCCCGCTAGTGAAGCGCGGAACATGCTCGCGGAGTTGCTCGATACGGTTGATCCGGAAAAGAAAAATTCGGCTCGCGATACTCTGCGAGACGAGATTGCGGCTTCACTTGCTTGTCACGCGGCGATCAAAGTTAACATGCCGCTTGCTCCTGAGAAGATGCGTTGGTTGATCGATCGGCTACTGCACACGTCGTCACCGACAACCTGCCCCCACGGGCGACCTGTAATACTACGATTGAAGATGCGTGATATTTTGAAAGGGTTTCACAGGATATAGAGGCTGGGGCCAGGGGTCAGGGGACAGCATTTGAAGAATTATTGATCATTTGTCATTTCTCATTTTCCAGTTTTCATTCTTCATTTGCGATCGTTGAGGAATGAGCAAGTCCGAACTTAAGCTCCCATAGAATTAAGAATTGAGAATTGAAACTTGAAAATTGAGCAATGGAAAATGGAAAATGAGAAATGAAAATGACCTACAATGATCAATACCCTTTCTCCGTCGCCCTCTAGCACCTGAATCCTGGCCCCTGAACCCCATTTCGCATGTTTAAGAAAATACTGATCGCAAATCGTGGTGAAATTGCTATTCGCGTCATTCGCACCTGCCGCGAACTGGACATTCCTGTTGTAGCCATCTACTCAGAAGCAGATGTTGCTAGCCTGCACGTCAGAATGGCCGATGAAGCAATCTGTGTTGGGCCCGCTACTTCAACTGAAAGCTATTTGAACATTGAAGCCGTAATTGCCGCCGCGAAGTCCACGGGTGCCGAAGCCGTTCATCCCGGCTATGGATTTCTTGCCGAAAACGCCGATTTCGCCAGCGCCGTCAACGCTGCTGGGCTAACGTTCATTGGTCCAACACCGGAAGTTATGGAAGCAATGGGATCAAAGATCGGCGCGCGACAAGTAGCCACGCAAGCGGGTGTGCCAGTTGTGCCAGGTACCATCGAGCCGTTGAAATCATTTGCAGCGGCTAAGACGACGGCCGCCGAATTTGGCTATCCGGTGATGTTGAAAGCTTCCGCCGGAGGTGGTGGGAAGGGAATGCGACTAGTCGCAGGCCCTGACGAACTTCTATCTGCCTTTGAGACTGCGCAGGCCGAGGCAGCGTCCGCGTTCGGCGATTCTTCGCTGTATCTGGAAAAAGCCGTCGAACGTCCACGACATATCGAGATTCAGATCCTCGGAGATACCCATGGCAACGTGGTTCATCTTGGTGAACGAGAGTGCTCAATTCAGCGACGTCATCAAAAGGTGATCGAGGAATGTCCTTCGCCAATCAACGACCCAGAATTGCGAAAGCGCATGGGCCAGGCTGCAGTCCAGATTGCAAAGGCTGTTAACTACACAGGGGCCGGAACCATCGAATTCCTGGTCGCGGACAAGACGCGAGAGTTTTACTTCCTGGAAATGAACACTCGTTTGCAGGTCGAACACCCGGTAACCGAGTTGGTCACGGGCCTTGATCTGGTGCGCGAACAACTCTACGTAGCAAACGGCCAGCCACTCTCGTTCACGCAGGAAGAAGTGAATTGGCGAGGTCATGCGATTGAGTGCCGTATTTATGCCGAGGACGGAGCGAACAATTTCTTACCTTCCCCCGGTACCATTACCGCTCTGGTTGAACCATCTGGACCGGGTGTTCGGGTCGATAGCGGCGTCCGTGCTAACTCAGTAATCTCTATCTATTACGATCCGATGATCGCTAAGATGGCCGTGTGGGGCAAAGATCGCTCGGAAGCGATAGAGCGACTGAAACGAGCGTTGGATGAATATCGGGTTTTCGGAATTACAACCACGTTGCCGTTCTTCCGCGACGTTGTGAGAGATGAAGAGTTCATCAGCGGACACTTAGATACTGGATTCATCGGTCGCTTTAATGAGAGGCAAAAGACGACTAGCAGCCGCGGCGACAGCGTTCAGGAAACCGATATCGCGGCCATAGTCGCCGCACTCGAGTATTCGCAACAAAATCGCAGTGGGTCGCCTGTGAAAGCACCTGAAAGTCGTTGGCGTTTGTCCGGACGATTATCGTCGATGAACGGAACCGACTCAGTCACTCGTTGGGGAAAGTCATGAAGTTACGGGCCAGAATCGAAGATCGGGACCTCGACGTTCAATTTAATGTTGCGGGCGACCGCGTCGTTGCCCTTGTCGATGGTCGCGAGTACGAACTCGAGTTCCAGCGGCAGGCTGACGGTGGTTATCTCGTTCTGTTGGATGGTCAGGTCTTTGATTGTCAGGTGACTACCACGTCGAGGAAAGAGAATCTGACAGTTTCACTTCATGATCGCAGTTTTAGTGTAGCGATCTCGGATCCAAAAAGACTGCGCGGATCAAACGATTCAAGCGATCATCACCACGGTAGTGCTGAGATTCTTGCGCCGATGCCCGGAAAGATAGTCAGGGTTTTAGTCGAAGTCGGAACGCAGATTGAAAAAGGGACCGGAGTAATTGTGGTAGAGGCCATGAAGATGCAGAACGAAATGAAATCTCCTAGAGAGGGCAATGTAAAAGCAGTGACAGTGAAAGCGGGCGACACTGTGAACGCCGGAGATGTGCTGGCGATAGTTGAATAGATGATGAAATCAATTAATGGCAATCATCCTAAAGTTTCGATTTCGGATGACTCACGAATTCTACTCTGGGATATCGATGGAACCCTGATTCATTCCTTAAAAACCGGAGGTTATAAGCAGTACACAATTCCGGTTATGGAAGAGATTTTTGGCACCTCTGGAACGCTTGCGACTATGAGAGTTTCGGGAATGACTGACTTTCAGATCATTGCTGAAGCGTTGCAGGAAGAAGGTTTTACTCATCAGGATATTCAGAAGCGAATCCACGATGTAAGTCGCCGGCTTACCCAGGAGGCTAAAAGAGTGACCGGTAATGGTGAACCTTTTTTCGAAGTCTTACCGGGAGTTCGCGAGACGCTGGAAAGACTAGCTAGTGAACCGCGTTATCGATCAGCGCTGTTAACAGGCAACATTGAGCCGATGGCCTATTTGAAGATGGAACTAGTCGGCCTGGAAAAATTTTTTACGTTACCCGGTGCGTTTGGTGAAGAGTCGCACGACCGGCGAGATTTACCGGCTATCGCAGCCGAGCGCATTAAAGAGCGGTTGCAAACCAATTTGAGTCCACACCAATTCATCGTGATCGGTGATACTCCAAACGACATTGCTTGTGCGCGTCACTTTGGCGCGCGGGTGGTAACAGTGGGGACTGGCCGGTTCTATTCACAGGAAGATCTATTGGCGTGCGAGCCAGATGCGTTCCTGCCGGACCTCGCAGATAGCGACCTGGTGTTACGTACCCTTGCCAAACTTTAGTTTCAGTGCTCTCGGGAAGTTGAGTGTGTGACAAACCGGCGCCGGGCCGCCGCACTCTAAGGTGGGGCGGCCACGGAGTGCCGCCCTACTGAATTGCTTCGAGCAGCACCTCACTGAAACGACGGGCGATGTCGGCGATGATTGCGGCTTTATCGTGACCGTTGATAATCGTTCGAGCATTTTCAAAGTCAGCGACGCCGTCCTTGATGAACTGGCTAAGTTTCTTCCCTGTAAACCAGCCGTCAATCATTCCCTGAATCGCAATCTGGTATGCAAGATCAGGGTCCTTTGCCTCATCCGGATTTGAAAGCAAGTCGACACCAGTTAGGTTCTTAGCCTTGGTGTAGTTTCGGCGGCCGGTTAGTTGAACATAACCGCGCCCGTGAAATAACGCGCCATCGCCCTCTTTGGTATTGCCGAGAATCTTTCCAACCTTGGTCTGCGGTCCATACAACCGGTTGAAACGGGCAGCGGTACCAATCTCATCAATTGGTCGCATTGAGTGCGCAGTTTCCCACTTGAATGTTGCGAGACAGTAAGCAAGTTGGCGACGGTCAGTTTCCGTGGCGCCGAACCTGTTATCGGTTTCAATCTTACCGAGCAGAAACTCGAGTGCATCTACAAGAGGTTGCGTGAGTGGTCCAAACCGGTTGCGGTAGCTATCAAAGAAAGTTTTTCGATTGAACGAAAACATGGAGACCTCCAATGAGATTGATGAGAACTGGCAGGCATGAATGCAAGGACCAGTTCGAAAGCGAGGTGACGGCACCATAGTACAGGGAACGAGGTGGCGTCAATGGTGTGAGAGGATGAAACTTATGCCTATGCGGGTTAAGCCAGTCATTTTCATATGTCATTTTCCATAATTTTCCATTTCTCATTTTCCATTCGTCACGACGGCCACAGGGCTGTGGTTAACAGGCTTCTGATGGTCGCCAAAATAGAAAATGAGAAATGGAAAATGATATATGGAAAATGACTGGGCTCACCCCCCTAAGCATTTTCCATTCGTCGCCACGTCAGAGAGCCGGCCAATATCCTCTCTTGCTTCCATCGGCCCTCTTTTGCGCATCTGTTCCAAGGGCGGCTAGAATGGCCGGGTTCTCAAAATTTGACCCGGATTGCGTCATCTCCGCCAGTCTTCTCGACGGAGGCCCAATTTTCAAGGCTTTTGCTGGCAAGCACTTCAATTTCCAAGGCTTTACGCTCAACTGGGCTGCGAAGGGGAAGTCTTCGCAGTGTGGCTTATCGCTTTCCCTGGGAACGCCTGAGCGACGAGCAACTCTTGGACCTCCGAATCTGTGATCTGCCCGTAAAAATCAAAGGGTCCTTCCTCGAGCCCCACATCAGGCGGCTCTACAGTGAGCTCAACGTTCGCGGTATCAGATTCAAACCACACGTCTGGCTCTCGGAAGAGTGGTTTTCCCCCGACGGCGTTCCGGGCATTGCCATACCTTTTTATCTGGCTCATCCAAGGCTGATCAAGCTCGAGCGTAAACAGATGCTCGAGGTCGAAGGCGGGACGGACACAGAATGTATGCGGATACTCCGACATGAGGCCGGGCACGCCTTGGACACAGCTTTTCGCTTGCACTTTAAACGGATGCACCGCGAGTTGTTCGGATCTTTTGCGCAGCCCTATCCAGACTTCTATAAACCAAAACCGAAAAGCCGCAGATTTGTCCTACATCTACCGGCGTGGTACGCACAGGCCCATCCGGCAGAAGATTTCGCCGAGACTTTTGCTGTTTGGCTAACACCGCGGTCACAATGGCGGCGGCGTTATAAAGGTTGGCCCGCGCTAAGAAAGCTCGAATATATTGACGAGATAATGAACGATCTCGCGGGCACCAAGCCGCGCAATCGCGCCCGGACGAAGGTGGAACCACTTTCGGCGCTGCGTATAACTTTGCGAGAGCATTACCGGCGCAAACGCGAACGTTACGACTTCGAATGGCCCGCAGTTTACGATCGCGATCTCTATCGAATTTTTTCTAACGAGCCTCGTGATCGGACCAAACAAAGTGCGGCCAGCTTCATTCGCAAGGTGCGTCGCGAAGTCAGACAGATCGTTGCTGAGGGAACAGGAGTGCACCAGTACACCATCGATCACGTCCTACAAAATATGATTGATCGTTGTAAAGAACTTGGTTTGAGAGTATCTACCCCTTCACGAGAAGCACGCCGCCGTGTAATGATTGTGCTGACGGTGCAAGTAATGAACGTGCTGCATTCGGGTTATCATCGCATAGCCGTATGACGTTTGAGCCACGAAAGAAACTGCGCATCATCGTGCTTGTACACGAAGACCTCGTGCCTCCAAATTCACTGAACGGTCTTTCCGATAAAGAGAAGCTGGAAGTTAAAACGGAATTCGACGTCATCTCGACGTTGAAAAAGATGGGCCATGAAGTCTATCCCATCGGCCTCTACAATCAACTCAACGCTATCGGCGACGCTTTACTCGAACATAAACCTCACATCGCGTTTAATCTGCTGGAAGAATTTCACGGCTATCCTCTCTACGATCAACACGTGGTGAGTTATCTCGAATTAATGAAGCAACCGTATACCGGTTGTAATCCGCGTGGAATGACCCTGGCCCATGATAAGGCGCTCACCAAGATGATCCTCTCATATCATCGGCTCCATGTGCCCAACTTCGCCGTCTTTCCCATGAACAGAAAAGTCCGCCGGCCGCAACGTTTGAAGTTTCCAATTTTGGTCAAATCAATAAGTGAAGAAGGTTCGGTGGGAATTGCCCAGGCGTCGATAGTGCACGATGACGAAAAGCTCGCACAACGAGTTGAATTTATTCATCAGAAAAATAAGACTGCGGCTATCGCCGAACAATACATAAAGGGTCGAGAGATTTACGTGGGCGTGATAGGCAATCAAAATATTCAGACCTATGCGCCATGGGAGCTGGTGATGGAAAAATTGCCCGAAGGGGCAGAGAACATCGCCACGCTGAAAGTTAAATGGGATCCTAATTACCAGGAGAAGGTTGGCGTCGCGACCAGGGCCGCCGAGCTTACACCTGAACAGCATAAGGCCCTTGAACGACTCTCGAAGAGAATCTATCGATACCTGTTTTTAAGTGGTTATGCCCGGCTCGACTACCGCATGACGGAAGATGGTCACTTCTATCTGCTTGAGGCGAATCCCAATCCCCAGATTGCCCACAAAGAGGATTTTGCAGACTCGGCGGAATACAGCGGCGTCCCCTATGACCAGTTACTCCAGAAGATCATGACCGTGGGCCTCAACTACGCGGGTCGTGGCACCTAACCCCGGCAAAATCATTTCGGAAGCCGGTTCCGATTCACAGTTTAAATAAGGCATACAAATAATCTGTTCGGGTCTGGAGCGTTGCCCCATGACGTTAGCTCTTATTGTGCTTTTTACGCTGAACCTTAATCGATTAATGGAGCGTGAGCCTGCGAAGGTAAGGCCATCCGATAATTCCGGTAGAAGGTTTCATTTATTGAGCTTTTGGCCAATCAGAAATATCAGGACAGCAGATTGATCTCTTGGCGACCTCAAGGCTTGCTAAGGGAGCTGAGAAGGATTTCAAAAGGAGTTTGTGCGAGCGGTTTGTAAACTACGGGTGACTTCTAGCAACTCAGGTACGCCGATTCCTTCATATTGACTGCTACCTGTTTCCCGATCGCACACCGCGAAGATTGACTGGGAGGCTCTGCAACAATTCGACAAGACTTCGTGAATCCTTTCAGTCCGCAATTCACCAAGGTGTTGCGTTTCGTCACGAAACAGTCACATTGGATGTTGAATGGTCCAACTCCACCAGCTAAGATGCCTTTGCCTTTCGGCGGTAGTCCCCTCACCACGAAATAAAGACAAGTAGAAATTAAAGAAGGAGAAGGTCGTTCCCCGTCTATGGTATTTCGTTACAAATTATCTAAAGCCCTGTTCGCTTCCCTCGTAATCTTGATCAGCACAACTTGCTTGGTTGCGCAGACGCGTACAAGGCTTTCAACACCAGAACCCGACGTGAACGATGTTTCCTGTAATGCCGATGATTTTGCGACTGCCGGTGTACCAGCGGAAGCAAAACAAGTTTGGGAAGCGAAAACTAAACCAACAATCGATTTGTCATCGGCTCCAAGTGGATCAAAGGAAGGACTAATCAACCTTCAACCACTGTTGATGGCCGCAATTACTCAACGGCTCGGTTCTCGATACCGTTGGGGAGCTACTGGTCCGTACAACTTTGACTGCTCTGGTTTTGTATGGAGCATCTATCAGTCAATTGGTATCAGTTTTGAGCGGTCCAGTGCTCGCACTCTTTTTTCAAGGTTCGCAGCTCCTGCTCCTGAAGAGCAATACAAGTTTGGCACGCTCGTTTTCTTTAATGGGCTAAGCCACGTTGGGGTGGTCGCAGATGAGAATGGCTTCTATCATGCTTCGCGACACAATGGCGTTGTCTATGCGCCGTTTGAAGGATACTGGGGAAAACACATCGATGGCTTCCGTCGAGTGCCATTACCCCTGAATCAGATTGCAGATTAGGTTCGTGCTTGTCGAGATGACAAACGCCGGCGCTCAAGAGAGTGGCCGGCGTTTTGTTTTGCAAGAATTGAGCTAGTCTTTGTTTGGTAAGAAGCCAGCGCGATGCTCATCATCGCGTGCTTCCCATACCACTACAATTTTATTTACGGCTACGTAACAGCTCTTCCCATCAGTGTCGCGTAAATGCAGCACTCCCTTTTCGAGCCCCAATACATTTCCGCGGAGACTCGAACCGCCGCCGCAGTAAACATCCAATGTCTTGCCAACCATTTTTGCGAGAAAGTCTTCCATAGTAATAATTCCCAGGGTTCACTTCTTCCCGTCACGGAAGGTTATTTTTACGAGCGGTACAACACTATGGTCATCCTGTTGTTCCCGCTCGAAGGTTAACAGGTCGTAGTACGCACAGCGTTTTGTTGTCGGAAACTCGCGACAGACGGCAGGACGAGCGTTGTAAATGGTGCAACCCCGCGTATCCTGGTTAATAAACTGGCACGCCTCAGCGAAAAGTTTGTCCTTCTTGCGACGCAACACTCGTTCGTTTTCATAGACCTTCGTGAAACGAACGGTGGCCACATCTTCAGTCACTCCAAAGTGTTTTGCCAAACGTCGAATGTCACGAGGCGTGACCTGCACGCGCTCATACACCGAACAACAATACGCAGGGCAATCAACGCAGTCGTAGTAGCTCTTTGGTTTTGGAGTTGGGGAAATGGTGCCCATCAGCGAATTTGGTCTCCCTTTAAGTTACTAGCGTCGTTTCGATTTCTTATATTCGTTTTCGAGTAACTGCATAAACTCTGCGCGACGATCATAAAGACGTTTCGGTTCGCGCGGTTCGTGACGTGTCAAAGCATAAGCTGTTATCAACGGTAGCGCTACTGTTGAATCAACATAACAAACAACTGCGTCAGGTAGCCGATCCGGATCGACTTTGCCCCACGAAACTGCTTCTCCCGGAGTTGCTCCCGAAAGGCCACCCGTATCAGGTCTCGCGTCGGTGACCTGTAGAAAGTAGTCATGGCCCCGCTCATCGATTCCGAGCACCTCCTGGATTTGAGGTTCTGTTTGCAACAGGAAATTCTTTGGCGAGCCACCTCCAAGAATAAACACAGCAGACTTGCCGGCTTTTTTCTTACCGTTCTTTCTTTTGTTCGCAGCCCCTCGCTTGGCGGATAAAACTATAGAAGCTGTTTCGTTCACATCGAGCGAAGGATCGAAGGCAAGTCTATTTCCTTGCAGTGCTTTGGCAGCCACATTCATGCCGATCGACGAGTCACCTGGCGAAGACGTATAGATCGGAACTGCATATTCGTAGGCCACTCCGAGGAGAGACTTTTCGCTGATGCCAAGCTTCTGTTCGCGTTCATGAACGTAGCGGCCGCACAGATAATGAAATTCGGCAGTGGACATCGCCCGTTGAAATTCAGGTGCTTCAATTATCTTGCGAAAGAAGGCGTCAGTATCCAGAAGCACTGAATAGTCAAAAAAGATGTCGTAAATTCTGACAACCTCCTCTTCGCGCAACACAATATCGGAGGTTTGAGCATTACCCTGGTGCATCGCAAGGCCGATGCCGAAATGAGTATCGTGATAGAGGTTGGCCCCGGTCGAAATGATCCAATCGATAAAGCCGGCTTTTATCAATGGAATGAGAGCGGAGATGCCAAGTCCCGCAGGAGTCAAGGCACCGGTTAACGAGAGACCAACGGTAACCTCCGGGTCCAACATCTTCTTAGTGAAGAGGTGGCAAGCTTCCCGGAGTCGGGCCGCGTTGTATGCCAGGAAAGACTCATCAATAAGATCGGCAGCTTCAATCTGTTTTGTGATTGGAGCTGGATCGATGCGACGGCCCTTCAAAAATTTGCTCTTGTGTTTGGCCATTGATTTGCGGTTCTCAACTAACAATGTCGGCTCGGTTTAAATGGGGCTGGTTGGTTCAGACGTACTCGCAATGTTTTCCAGGCAGTTACGACACAAACAATCTTTATATTGAGACTTCAGGCTGGAGCGATCATCGTTGGTCAGCTCAATTTCTGAGCACCAGCAGCCCTTGAGCGAAACGCCACAATTGAATGGCTCACCACAAGATTCGCAGGTGACTGGTCGCTCACCTTTGAATACTGATGTCAGTACCTGCAATGCTTTGCCCATATCAGTGCGCGCTCACCTCGGAAGCATTTTCTTGTGAGGCTTTCCTAACGCTTACTCGGTTGATTCTTCGTTCGTCTGCTTCGAGTATCTCCACTTCCAGACCGCGTATCGTTAGTCGCTCTCCCACTCGCGGGACTTTACCAGACTCGTTAATCACTAGTCCGGCGATTGTTGTGAAATCGTCAGCCTCGATTTCCATATCGAAAAGTCGTTCTATCTTTCCAATCTCCGTTGAGGCGAGCACCTCGTAACATCCGGCCCCGGTATCAACAATATCGACCAGTTCCTCGCCCGCGATATCTTCGTCCTCTATTTCACCAACGATTTCTTCGAGGATGTCTTCAACAGTAACCAGACCGCAGATGCCGCCATACTCGTCGATCACCATGGTGAGCTGCACGTGCGCTTTCTGCATCTCTTCGAGCAATTCGCCCACGGGCTTCGTTTCTGGAATGAAATAGACAGAACGGATCAAAGGCCGGATATTCTCTTCTTCTCGTCCTTCGGCCCAGAACTGTAGCAAGTCTCGAACGTAGATAATTCCTTCGACATTATCAATTTGGTCGCGATAGACCGGGAGCCGCGAATACTTGGATTCAACCATGACATCGCGCGCTTCACGAACAGTCGAGGTAGTCGGGACGGCCACTATGTCAGGTCGTGGCGTCATAACCTCATTAACGCGTTTGTCGCCAAACTCAATAATTGAATGGATTAATTCGCCCTCTTGTTCTTCGAGGATGCCTTCCGCTTCACCGACGTCGATGAGCGCCTGAAGATCGTCGCTGTCATCATCTTCTTCTTCCGCAGCGCTCTCGTCCGATACGAATTCCTTCTTCCGTGAACGATCAAACAGGCGCTGGAACGGATCGGAAATGATGACCATCACGGGAAAGAATGGCCGCACAATAGGAAGCAGAAAAAGAAGTGTCCCTTCAGGATTACGAGTTGAGATGAAGAGAGGAATCAGCTGTCGGAAAATGCCGGTTAGGATTAAGCCTGCTGCCAGTCCGACGAGTACGAGGCGTGGGTCGGGGAAAAGAGTAAGCGCTATCGAAGTTATCAATACTGCAACGACGACGAGCAGGATCTGAATCGTTGCAGAGAGTGCAAACCCAAATCGTGGCCGATTATCGAGAATCTGTTTTAAGAATACGCGAGATCTTCGTTCGGGCTTGTCGCCGTTTTCGCCGATAAGACGACGCAAGCCTACGTCGCTCAATTGACCAAACGCCATGTCGACGGTTGCCAACAGCGAAAGCCAGATGAGTAGTACTAACGTAAGTCCTACCTGAAGTTCCATCGGTTGGCTGAAATATTAAAGGAAACTGGCTCCCTTGTCAGTCTTCAGTGGTCCTTCTGTGGCGTATGCCGGCCCGGCGGCGGCTTTTTTGCAGGCGAATCTCAATTAAATAAATGTTTCAAAGCGGCGCCTGGCCGCCGCACTCCAAAGGTTAAATCTTAAGTTGTTTTCTGAGCTTTAGCTCCAACCGGTTCATTTCTCCATTGTCTGTTTCATGGTCATAACCGGAAAGATGCAAAAGACCGTGGAGCATCAACTGCGCAATTTCTTCGTTCAGAGTCAGACCATTTTCCATGCACTGAGTCGCCGCCGTGTCCACCGAAATTGCTATGTCGCCGAGGTTGTCATCTTCTTCGGCTGGAAAGGAAAGCACATCAGTTGCTTTGTCGATGCCGCGAAATTGATTGTTTAGTTCTCGAATCGTCTTGTCGGAAACAAATGCAATCGTCGCTGACGAGTGTTGGCCACCGATGGCTTGCAACATCTTCTCCGCCATTTGTTTCCATGGCTGGAGGACAATTTTTTGCCGGCGTTGACGATTAACAACCTCAATCATCGGACGTTAAATCTGACTTCGCTTTGTTTGTTCTTCGTATGCCCGAATGATCATTTGGACCAGTTTATGACGCACCACATCCTTGTCTGTGAAGTATACAAACTCAATTCCTTCAAGATTTGCCAGTATTCGTTCTGCTTCAATTAGGCCGCTACGCTTACCGGCAGGCAGGTCAACCTGAGTTACATCGCCAGTGATCACAGCTTTCGAACCAAATCCGATGCGCGTGAGAAACATCTTCATTTGCTCGCTGGTGGTGTTTTGCGCTTCGTCGAGAATGATAAAGGCGTCGGAGAGTGTACGACCGCGCATAAAGGCAAGAGGAGCAACTTCAATCACTCGTTTTTCGAGCAACTTGGTGACGCGCTCGTAATCAATCAAGTCGAACAACGCGTCGTATAGAGGTCGCAAGTACGGATCGACTTTATCCTGGAGGTCTCCGGGCAAAAACCCAAGCTTTTCACCTGCTTCGACTGCGGGACGGGCCAGTACGATGCGGTTCACCTGCTTCTGCATGAGAGCCTGAACGGCCATCGCCACTGCTAGATAAGTCTTGCCGGTTCCTGCTACGCCGATTCCGAAGACGACATCTTTTTCCTGAATGGCTTGAATGTACTTACGTTGGTTGACCGACTTGGGAGCGACCTGTTTCTTTCCGGCTGGATTGAAACGGGCCTTAGTAAAGTAGTCGCGCAGACTGAAAGCTCGGTCTTCGGCGATCTGTGCAAACGCTTCACGCAGTTCTTTGTCGGTGAAGTGTTTTCCTTCCTTGAATAGTTCAGAAAAGTCTTCGAGTACTCGCTGGACAGTCTCGACATCCTTGGGGTCGCCGTCTATTGAGACATCCTGGCCCCGGGCGTCGATACGGACATCGAGGAGTGACTCCAGATACTTGATGTTCTGGTCGTGAACACCAAACAAAGTCTCCAAACCGCGTGGCGGAAGTTCGATCTTCTTCAAAAGCTGTTTACTGTCTCCTTGGATAAGTTATCAGGGCACAATGAGCGGGTTGTCGGACGGGATTTGGCAGAGAGAATTATCGTCATAGGTGACAAATGCGACGCTACTATAGAGACCCCTTGCTGTCAAATTTTACCTTACAGCAGGATTTGTTTTTCGGGCCCCAAAACCGGAGCATTTGATAGTTATGATTTGATATTTAAGAATTGTTAATCTGGCTGGCCTCCATAGGGAGTCGGAACCTTCCCGATGAGATCATCAGTAATTAAGAAATATCAAATGACAATCATCAAATGGGCAAGGTCAATTCCCGAGTGGTCTGCGGCGCGGGTGCCTTGACTCGGGTGGTCCCCCTACGTATACTGCCTGACTTGTTTCCGTGCCGGATTGGCTGGAAACCTCTATTAAACGAAGGAAATTGAGAGTTCTAGGAATGCCGAATCATAAATCAGCAGAAAAACGGATGCGCCAAAATGAGAAAAGGCGTGTCATCAATCGCGGTAATCGCACTAAAGTTAGAACTTACATCAAGAAATTGCGAAGTGCCCTCGATTCAGGCAAGAAACAAGAGGTCGACCAGATTTTGCCAGAAGTGATTTCGGTAATTGATAAGTCGGTTCAAAAGGGCGTTTTACATGCGAACGCAGCAGCCAGATATAAATCACGTCTGACAGTGAGCGCGAACCAAACCGGCAAATAACGCTTTTTAAAAGAAAGTTTCTGACGAGGCGAACCGAATATTCGGTTCGCCTCGTTTTTTATGTCTAAAATTGGAGGGAGCTATGAACAAACCGATCGAGACTGACCAAGATATCGAAATTCTAGTAAAACGCTTTGAGGCTTGTGAAACAGCTCGGGATGGCTTTCCTCATCTGGATCACCTTGTCCTGGCAGTTTGGTATCTCCAAACAATGAGCGTACCCGCTGCGACGGCGAAAATGCGAACTTCGCTCTTCAGGTTCCTGGACCATTATCAGATTGATCGGCGGAAGTACCATGAAACTCTGACGGTGTTTTGGGTGGAGAAAGTAGCGGCCTTTCTAACATCGATGCCAGTCGGGAGTTCATTGTTCGAAAAATGTGATGAGGTTCGTCGGAGCCTCGGTAACAAAGATCTGGTCCTTGAATTTTATTCATCTGAACTTCTGTGGTCCGACGCGGCGCGGAATTCTTTTGTAACTCCTGATAAGAAGTCTTGGAGAGAACAACCGGACGCTGGTAAAAGAGAATAAGGTTGGGCTTACTGGACCAGACTACATACCAGCATCTCTAGTTGCAGTCTCGGAGTTCCTTGTGACGTTTTTATCGCAAGATCGGCAGCGGCTATTAACTGAATGCCCTGTGAAACCCGAGCCAGATCGGTGCGTTGAAGATTTTTTAAATACAAGTCTTTTTTGAACGGCGGCATTGAGATCTTGCGAAAGACCTCGTTGGGACCGCCACGCGTTAAAAGGTCTTTGGCCAACGCGAGCCGGTGATAGTTACTCGCGATCAATCCCAGCAACATGACAGGCTCAGCGCCATCTGCTAACAGCCTGTGCAAAGTTTCAAGAGCCCGCTTCCGATCCTTCGCCATTATTTGATCACCCAACGTAAAGTTAGAGAGTTCTCGAGAGTGCCCAATCAAATCATCGACCATTTGCATCGTGATTTGACCCTTCTCAGAAGCTGCGGCAGCCAGCTTCTCAAGCTCTGACGACAAGCTTTGAAGATCCGTTCCCACCAGGTTGAGTATCTCTGAAATCACTGGGGCTGCTGCGGTAACATTTAGCTTTTTCAAATAACCCTGCGCCCACGATCTCGCCTCAACATCCTTGAGAGGAGAAAAATCAACTACACAACAATGATCCAATAGCGCTTTCGTGGTTTTCTTCCGCTTGTCCAACTCTGAAGCGATCAGAATCATGACCGTAGAAGGCGAAGGATTACTGACGTAGCGAATGAGGGTCTCTTCGTCAGCCTCTCGCAACTTTGCGAAGTCCCGGATTCGTACCACCCGTAAAGGCGACATCATCGGCAGCTGTTCGGCGGCGGCGATGGCGGACTGAACCGAATCGCTAAACAGGCTGAAACTCGATTCGTTGAATTCGCGGAGCGGACTTTCGCGCAGTGCTGCGTCCGTTATCTCTTGTGCAGCAATTCCGCGAAGAAAGGTTTCGGACCCTAACAAAAGGTACAGAGGTTGAATCTTTTCACGTAGAGCCCTTTCCAGCTCGGTGCGTCGCAATGTCTTCATTTCTTCTCTATCTCGACTGCATTTATTAAGGTAGAAACAATACTTTCGCCGAAGGCGCGCGACATCCTTAGAACTGCCGGATCCTCTTCGTTGAAGAAGCTTCGTGGGTCGCTCGCGAACTCATACTCACCTCGGAACACGAAGTTTTGATTATCGTAAAGCACCTTATTTTCCGTCTGGTCGCGAACAGTGACGGCAGCGGCGATTGTTACTTCGAAGATCCGGGCGCGCCCTTTATCGTCCAGCAATACGCCCGCGAAGTTGAAGCTCTTGATTACGCCTTCAATAACAGCGTCAGCTCCTTCGCGTTCACCTTGCACGCGAAGTCCCCGACCTCGATGGACAAGCTCTCTGATAACTGCTTCGGTGAAACGAGATTCGATTTTGTACCGCAGGGCGTTAGTTTCAGTTTGGAAGGCCGGGACCGCCACTGTCTTGATTCGTGAGGGAAGCTGGTTCCTGGTTACCGGTTTATAACACTCCGCAAACCCGGAAACAAAGAAAAGCATTACTAAAAAACAGGATACTCGTAGAAACTTTGGCATCAAATGTCTCTCACCAGCAGGACGATTCTAAAGAGGGTGGATTCTCTCGCAAGCAAGGATTGAATAGCAAGCAGGGTAAGAGAGGGTAGGTAAAGGGATCGAAAACAGGGGATAGAGGACCTAGAAGACTTATATGACCTATAATCCCTTCGCTCCTGAACCTTACATCACACCGGAGAAAAGCCATGGCTTCTCGAAAAGCGAAATCCCTCAAAAAACAGAAGGAGGCAACACACTCCGAGCCGGGTCATAAGACACGAAGGTCTGATTCGAGCGAAAGTCTTGCACTCGGACCGCGCAAGAAGAGACATGGTCCATCAATTCGGCTGTCCAATCACAAAGCGCGCAGTGTTTGGTTTCAGGCGCGCACCACCTGGCCCGTTCGTGAAGCCCCGGTCAAGACCCTGGTCTCTGAACGTTCCAGGGCACAGAAAGCGCTTGGCACACCGGTAGCAATTACGAATAACTGGGAATGTGTTGGACCAACGAATATCGGCGGTCGACTAACTTGTATTGCCTGTCACCCCACCAGTCCGGAAAGAATCTGGGTAGGAGCTGCGGGCGGTGGCGTCTGGCAAAGTACTGACGCCGGTCAAACATGGCAAACGTTCTGGGGTGATCAAGAGATACTCAACATTGGGTCGATTGCAATCGACGAGAAGAACCCAAACTTGATTTATTGTGGAACTGGTGAGGCGAACCTATCACTCGACTCTTATCCAGGAGTAGGGATTTATCGAAGTACTGACGGCGGACGCGTCTGGTCTCTACTTGCGTCGACCGAACGCACGGGCATTCCGAAACATATAGGAGTGATTGCGATAGATCCCTTTGATTCACGGCACATATGCATTGGCGGCGTTGGTTACGCTGAAGTTAGTCAAACGGGTCATGACCTCGGTGGCATGTTTGTCTCAAGGGATGCTGGGGTTACCTGGAAAAGAGAGACCTTCGTTTCGAGCCGCAATTATTGGTGTCATTCAATAGTCTTTCACCCGACTAAGAAGAACACCCTCTACGCTACGTTTACTGAACAAGGAGCAAAAAGTGGTATCTGGCGTTCAACTGACGGAGGCAAGAATTGGACTCACCTTACCAACGGACTGCCGGACTCCGCACGATTTGGCAGAACCAGCCTGGCTATCAGCCATTCAAACCCCTCGGTGTTATTTGCATTCGCCAGTGACGAGGCGAGTGGTAATAGCGACCTGCTACTGGGAGTTTTTCGAACCGGAAATGGCGGCGACAAATGGACTGACATCAGCACCAATCATTTCAAAGATGAAGGTCAAATCTCTTATGGCAATACCATCGTAATTCACCCAACTGATCCCGATCACGTGATTTGCGGTGGAGTCGATCTTCATCGCACTCGAAACGGGGGAAAGACGTGGCAACAAATCACCGAATGGGATCTGGAGCGGACCGAACCGAAATACGCTCATGCAGATCATCATGCCCTGTTGATGCCGCCGGCGGTGCCAGGGAGAGTTTATGACTGCAACGACGGAGGTCTGGATGTTAGCGAAAATGGCGGGCGCACATGGACCAATCGCAGTAATGGCTTGTCAGTAACTATGTTCTACGACATGGATGTAGCCCAAAGCAGCAGTCTGGTTTTTGGCGGTGGTGCGCAGGACAATGGGACTGTAGTGACAACCACCGGATCAAGTAGCAGCTTCTTTGAATTGCTTGGGGGCGATGGTGGTTGGATTGTTTTCGATCCGAAGAATGCGGGTCGGGTTTACGCCTCCTACTACAACCTCCACATTTATCGGTTTCGAGGTGAGACCTGTAAAAATGTTTCTCCGCCTGCCAGTGCAGCAGAACGCAGTTCGGTTTGGATGGCGTATATCACGTTGGACCCAAACGACAATACGATTGTTTTTACCGGTTCATCCAGGGTTTGGCGGACCATCAATGACGGAAATAATTGGACCGCAGTCTCGCCAGATCTCGATGGGAGTTCCATCTCAGCTATAGAGGTAGCGCCTGCCGACTCAAAAAAGATCTACGTCGGTACAGAGAACGGAGGACTGTTTCGCAGTCAGGATGGCGGGCATACCTGGAGTCCAAACCTTTCGAGTTCGATTCTACCGGGACATACGATCACAAGATTGGAAACTCATCCGGATGACGCCCAAACTGTGTATGCGACGGTCGCGAATTTTGGCCATGGGCACGTCTTCAGGTCAGTTGATGGAGGTGCGACCTGGGAGGATGTCGATCGTGGACAACTGCCGGACGTGCCGCACCACGCTTTGCTTATTCGGAGCGAAGAACCGAGGTCGCTGTATGTAGGAAATGATGCAGGAGTGTTTGTTTTGGATATCGACTCTGGACTGTGGATGAACATGACCAAGAATCTTCCCAACGCGATGGTGATAGATCTGGTCCATCACGATCATGACAAAGCGTTGTTCGCCGCGACCTACGGCAGGAGTATCTGGAAGCTGCGTTTCTAAATTTTGTGCGAGGCGCGTTTATATATGTAACAGGCGATCGAAAACACACGAATAGCAGGCTCTGCTCACGTGGCTTGTTGAGTGTGGGCATCCGGTCGCTGCGCTCGCGTACTGTAATCTACTTTCGACCTGATCGTTTTTGGAACCAGTCGGATCGCTGAGAGAGATTGTCTTTACTCTCGCCGACCTTTGGTCTCGCGGGCTTCAACTGGCTGGGATCATCTTCACATTCTTCAGGAGCATCGTCGGCTGCCTTCGTAGGTTCCCTGGTTTTCGAAGCCTTTTTGGTTTTCTTCTTGTCAGAATTCATGATTCGAGGATTATAGCTCAGCGGTGAGCTGGCGCTTGATAGCATCCGCGACGCGAACAGTCTCAACGGCTGCTTTTACTTCATGAACGCGAACGATATCGGCCCCTTTAAGAATTGCCGCAGTCACTGAAGCCATCGTTCCAAATATTCGGTCTGTGACAGGCGCAGGCGAATCGGGTTCTTCACTTAAAAGTTTCCCAATGAATGACTTTCTGGATGTTCCAACTAACACGGGAAGATCGGGAAACACTTTTTTCAGTTGGTCCAGCTTTGCGATCAGTTCGACGTTTTGCTCCGGAAGTTTCCCGAAGCCAATTCCGGGATCGATCACGATCGACTCTCGTTTGACTCCTCGTCGTTCAGCCATCGCAACACTGCTGTGTAAGCTGTCGGTTACCTCGCGCACGATG
>DATIBX010000189.1:0-3841 GCA_035457105.1 Pyrinomonadaceae bacterium | reverse complement strand
TCTTGAGTGCCTACGGCAACCAGTACTGAACCATCGCGCGCGATAGTTACATCGACTTTACATTGGTCGTTTCCGCCACCGCCCCAGGTGCCAACGGCGCAACCCATCCCACGTTTAAGTGGACCAGCATTACCGCCGGCGACTGGATTCCGCTTGTCCCAGCCAATCTCTCTGGCGCCGCGATCCAACTGCCTGTGATAAACCACATCACGCAGGTTCTTCTTACGAAACTCAACTGGATCCATCTGAATTTTGTAAGCCAGTTCATCTACCAGTGATTCAACAGCGAACGAAGCCTGGGGATGGCCCGGAGCACGCATGGCGACTGATGAATCTTCGTTGGTGTGAAGTGCGAATACTTCGCGATACGTGTCGCCCATTCGGTAAATGTACGGCTGACCGGCTTGTGAGCCTTGTCCTATACCGCCAAGTCGATACTGGCGGGCTTGCAACGCGACAATTGTTCCGTCCTTCTTCACGCCGGCTTTTAACTTTTGCCATGACCCCGACCGATTGCCGGCCATCACAAACTCGTCATAACGAGTCATCATCAACTTAACCGGCGCCTTGGTCTGTTTTGACAAACGGCAGGCGAACATTCCTTCGGTGCCGATACCAAACTTCGACCCGAATCCACCCCCCATGTGTTGCACGATTGCTGTCACATTACTTTGCGGGAGTTCGAGTTCCTTCGCTGCGTCCTCGGGAATGGTGAATGTTCCCTGAGTAGATGCGTAAACTGTTGCCGTATCGCCACCGCGATAATCGACAACCATTCCATGAGTTTCCAGACAGGCATGATGAATTCGAGGCGAAATATATTCGGCTTCGACTATAGCGTCCGCGGTGGCTAAAGCTGCTTCTGCTTTAGCTGGATCCCCATTTTTGTTCTTCTCCTGGAGATTACTTTCGTCGGGTTCGTCAACCACCTTTGGCGCTCCAGGTTTGATGGCCTCGGTAGCATGGACCACATGGGGCAACACTTCGTAGTCGACCTTAATAGCGCGTAATGCATCCGCTGCGGCTTCAGGTGTTGTAGCCGCAACCGCGGCAACGGGTGCGCCGGCAAATCTGACCTCTGTTAGTGGGGCGGGTATGATTGCTTTGACGCCAGGGATTTTCGCAGCAACGTCAGTATTAAGATTCTTGACTCGCGCATGGGCATGCGGTGACCTGAGGATTCGCGCGTACAGCATGCCGGGAAAACGCTGGTCGTAAGTGTATTTCGCGGCGCCTGTGGTTTTTAGTGGACCATCAACCCGGGTCATGCGATGGTTCAGCAGAGTATGCTTGTCGTTTGGTCCCCAACCTGGACCACTATCTTCATCAACTTCGATCTCAACCATTGTCTCGATGCCGTTGATAACCCTGGGAACTTTAACCTTCTTCTTCTTCTTTGCTGGGGCTTGTTGCATGGTCCCTCCGGTAAAGACAATTCTCTAAATAGTCTTGCCACTCTTAGCGGCTGCTAATGCTGCTTCAAAAACACGGGGATAAGTGCCACAACGGCAGAAATTTCCCTTACAGGCCTCGCGTACTTCAGCAAGACTGGGATTCGGATTTTTCTTTAAGTAGGCGGAGATCGTGGTCACGAAACCGGGCGTGCAAAAGCCGCACATCAGAGCATCATGCTCTACAAACGCAGCCTGAACCGCATTTTGCTTATCAGGCGTTCCCAGCCCTTCGACCGTAGTTATTTTCTTGTTGGTAGCATCGACGGCTAAAACCAGACAGGAATAGGCAGGCTTGCCATCTAACAGAACGGTGCAGGCACCGCAGGTACCAACATCGCAAACAAGCTTGGGACCGGTAACGGCCGGCTCAAGGTAGTCGCGTAAGGTACTCAAGAGTGTTGTGCGCGGTTCTACGCTCGCTTTTCTATTCTCACCGTTGATATTAAGCGTGAGATTTACTGTTCCGCTCAGAGCTGCAGGCGGGTTCTTCTCTTGAGCCTCTATTTCAAGCGACCACTTATCTACGAGTGCGGCTCCCGCACCCGCAATACCAACTCCCTTAAGAAATTTTCGTCGACTTGGATCGTGAGAAGAAAGGTCCTTCTCCTTAACATCCTCTTCGTTTGACATTAGCTAAGCTCCTCGTCAGGCTCAGAGTTCTAATACCTCGACGGCATTACAAATCGGTTTGCATGTTGGCCGACCGAAATTGAAATGGTAAAACCCTTTCTGCATTTACGAACTGCTGATCAAGGGATTCAATTGTTTGCGTTGAGGATAAATTAACACAGGCAATCGTTTACGCGCCAACTACAAATTTCTAAAGACGTCGCAATTGCAACGACACTTGCGAAGGTGCAGAAAATCAACTCAATAGATCGAAGTGAATTGACCGGTGACTAATACGTCGTCCTGTAATGAAGTAGTCGCCAACTTTTCATTCGTCAGCCTATGCTTAGGTGATTGGAGAACACGTGAAAATCACTACCTTTGTTTTAATGGTATTGCTACTTGGTACGACTACTGTTTCTCAAGTGGCCGGACAGGTTTCTGACGGCTCAAGTTCTGCACAGCAGTCGGAAACGCGAGCGCAACACGATCAGCGTATGCGCTGGTGGCGCGAAGCAAGATTTGGAATGTTTATTCATTGGGGCCTCTACGCTGTTCCCGCCGGTGAATACAAAGGCCAGCGTTCTGATCGAATCGGCGAATGGATAATGGACTGGGCCAACATTCCTCGTAAGGATTATGAAAAGTTCGCCAGTGAGTTTAACCCCGTAAAGTTCAACGCCAGGGAATGGGTGCAAATTGCAAGAGACGCGGGTATGAAGTACATCGTAATCACCTCAAAACATCATGATGGATTCTCAATGTATGGCAGTAAGGTGAGTGATTACGATATTGTCGACTCGACTCCGTTTCATCGCGATCCAATCAAAGAGCTTGCAGCAGAAGCGAAACGACAGGGGCTGAAGTTTTGCTTCTACTATTCAATACTCGACTGGCATTACCCGGCAGCCTATGTCGACGCTGCCGGTAAGGATCCGAGTGCCGGCAATTTCGTTACAAAGATGAAGCCGGGCGGAAAAGAGGAGTACGTTCGGTACATGAAAGAACAGTTGCGCGAGTTAGTTATGTCTTATGATCCGGCGGTGTTATGGTTCGACGGCGAGTGGCAGGACTGGTGGACAGAGGAAGACGGACAGGACCTTTATCGATTCGTAAGGTCGTTGAAGCCTGGCATCATCATTAACAATCGGGTTGGCAAAGGCCGGCAGGGCATGCAGGGAATGAGCAAGGCAGATCGAGTCTATTCCGGAGACTTTGGCACCCCGGAACAACAGATTCCTGCAAACGGTTTGCCGGGAGTCGATTGGGAAAGTTGTATGACGATGAATACGACCTGGGGATACAAGTCGTATGACGAGCAATGGAAGTCGTCAGAAGTTATTATTAGAAACTTGATCGATATCGCTTCGAAGGGTGGCAACTATCTTTTGAATGTTGGACCAACTGCGTCGGGCCTGATTCCTGCTCCCAGCGTCGAGAGGTTAGCGGCCGTGGGCAAGTGGATGAAAGTAAATAGTGAATCGATCTACGGTACTTCGGCTAGCCCCTTTGCGACTCAGTTAGAGTATGGTCGGGCGACGACAAAACCCGGGCGGGTTTATCTTCATATCTTTAACTGGCCTACGGATGGAAAGTTGACCGTACCGTCGTGGGGTGCTGCAGTTAAGCGAGCATATTTTCTGGCTGATAAAACGAGAGCGTTACCTTATAAGAGTGCTTCTAACGGTATAACGCTAGAATTGGGAGAGCATCCGTTGGATCCGATTGCTAGTGTCGTTGTTCTGGAGACTGCAGGGGCGGCACTCCGTAGCCGCCCC
>DATIBX010000188.1:0-3502 GCA_035457105.1 Pyrinomonadaceae bacterium | reverse complement strand
GATGTCCGAACGTTAATCGCCACCTCAATCAGTGACGATCCGCCGATTAAACTCACCGATGGTAACGTTATCCGAAATGGTTATTCACCCGAGCTAGACGAGTTGCGGTCGCTGAGTACAACCGCAAAGCAGACCATTGCGGCGATGGAAGCGCAGGAGCGAGCGCGCAGTGGTATTTCAAACCTACGTATTCGTTTTAACGGCGTCTTTGGTTACTTCATTGAAGTCTCAAAAGGAAATGCCAGTCGCGTACCAGAGGATTACCAACGGCGACAGACTCTCGCCAATGCAGAACGCTTCACGACGCCCGAACTTCACGAATGGGAGAAGAAAGTACTTGGCGCAGAGGAACGAATTATTCAGCTCGAGACTGAACTGTTTCAGGCAATTTGTCGGAAGATAGCAGCCGAGACCAAGCGTATTCAGATTACTGCGCGGGCTCTCGCCGCACTCGATGCTCTTGCCTCTTCAGCCGAAACGTCCGCGCGGAGACGCTATGCCAGGCCAGAAATGCATGATGGCGACGAGATGGAGATCGTGCAGGCGCGCCATCCGGTTATAGAAGCATTTGCCGATGATCCATTTGTACCGAACAGCGTCTATCTAAATAATTCAACCGATCGATTGTTGATAATCACTGGTCCAAACATGGGCGGGAAAAGTACTGTGCTGCGTCAAACCGCGATCATTTGCATCATGGCCCAGATGGGATGTTTCGTCCCGGCGGAACGAGCGCGCCTGCCTTTAGTGGATCGGGTGTGGACTCGTGTGGGTGCGTCTGATGATCTGACTCGCGGACGCTCAACTTTCATGGTTGAGATGACCGAGACGGCCGCCATCCTGCACAGTTCGACACCCCGCTCACTTGTGCTGCTCGATGAGATTGGACGCGGCACCGCCACTTTCGATGGTCTCTCAATCGCCTGGGCCGTAGCTGAATATCTTCACGATTCACCCGATCACGCTGCAAAGACTCTTTTTGCGACGCACTATCACGAATTGACGGAACTGGCGGAGCGGCTTCCCGGAGCTCAGAACTATCAAATCACCGCAACCGAAAAAGAGGGTGAAGTTGTATTTCTCCATCGTCTCGAGCGAGGTCGCGCACCCAAGTCCTATGGCATTGAAGTCGCACGACTCGCCGGTCTTCCGCCAGTTGTTCTGGCAAACGCGCGCGAGGTTCTGTCCCGTCTCGAGCGTTATGAGCTTGATATCTTTGCGGATGAAGAAGGGACTGAGCTGGAACAGCCACTTTCGAAAGTTGCCGTGGCTAATAGTGCGCTCGAGCGAGCTGCAACCCGTGCGGCAAGACGCAAGGCCGTGGCCCAGGCTTCCCTGTTTGATCTCGCAAACGAGAAAGTAATCGACGAGATCAGATCCGCCTCATCTTCACTCACCCCCGACGAAGCAAAAGACTTGCTGATCAAGTTACGCGACCAACTGTTGTAGGGGCGGCACTCCGTGGCCGCCCCCTTCCAGAACGGACTCTTCAGACCTTTCAAAAAACAACAAGATGATGTGAGTTTGCCTGGGATTCCCTTGGTGTGAGTTCGTGAGATTTGGTGGACCGATCCACGAAATGGCACGAACGAACACGAACACGAGATCGACTCTAAGGTACCTCTCTTGGGAGAAGGAGGGCGGCCACGGAGTGCCGCCCCTACGGTGTATCTCGCACCTTGAACCAATCGCCGGTGCCGTCGTTGAGTCTCAACATTCGAAGCAATTCGTCGAAATTAAACGGGCGGGCGCCGCGGCGTCCAAAGACGGAGATTTGATTTCCACTTTCGTCTACAGCGCGATCGCGATCCAATGGCTTGGAAATCGCCAACGCCTCACTCTTAGTTTTGAACGTTGCGATTAACACAGGTTGTGGCCGAGGACTGAAGCCGGCATATTCCGGCATCGTTTCCGGAGACGTCAGCTGTAACACTCGCATTCCATTTTTTCCATCCGCCACATATGCGAAGAGACTTGCATTCGTCATCGCTACTTTCACCTGGTGCACGTCGTTGAGCCTGCCTCGGGCGTTGAACGTCTGGTCCAACTTTGGATGTTCCGGTTGCTCAACATCAACTATCGCAACTCCGTCTTTACCGTTGGCGACATAAGCATAAGTACGCGCCACGTAAACATCGTGTGCATCACTCAGTGAAACGGTAGCGTCATCAAGCAACCGCGCCTTTTCAGGGACTGTGATGTCGACCACTCTCAGACCATCCCGATCGACGACAAATGCATAACGAAACTGAACGGCAACCGACCGTGGTCCATTGAGTCTGATGCGAGTCACAACCCGAGGATTTAAAGGATCGTCAATACTTACAATCACCAAGTTCTCAGCGGTTGTGATATAAGCGTGAGTACCGGCAATTGTAATGTTGTTGGCGTCAGTCAGAACTCCATCCGGGTTAAACGCGCTGCGCGGATATCGAGTCGGGTCCAAAGCTCTTTTCAAATAATTATTAAGTGGATCACCATCGAGCAGCGTGGCCGCATTAACCAGGATCAATCCCTCATATTTATCGACCACATACAGATAAGCATAAAGCGGGTGAATTGGCTGCTCTTCATTGACGAGCTGTTTTCTCGCCTCGCCCTTCAACATTGCCGCACTGGCCGGGTCGATCATCGTTCCATCACGCTTCACCCGCCAGCGAGCCGGATCGACCGCCAGGGTCGTCGGAGCGGCGACGGCCGTAGCGTATTTGGTCTTCACCCAGAACTTCTGACCAAACCTTGAGACAGGTGCCGTAACGATCCGCTCAGAAAAACCCTTCTGATTGATCTGGGCCACATCGTAAACGCGCAAGCCTCCTTCACCAGCCGCCACGTACGCGTACTCACCCCGTAGCTGGACCTGGAGCACCTTAGGATTTCCAACGTGTTCATAAGAAGTCTTGAGTTCGCTTCCCTCGCGGACGAATTCTTCATAATTCGAAGGGTAAGCAATCTTGTGCAGTGTGCTGCCAAAAACAGCTTGCGGCTCAGACTGTTCAGTGGCCACGACGGCTTCAACCGCATCGCCGGCGGCTACATAAACGTATCGGCCCATGAAGTTGACAAAGTTTGTGCCTTGCAAAAGAAGTTGGGCCAACCAGGCGTTGTTATCGTTCTTCTCGGATACGTGACAGTCCGAACACTGTTTGGTCTCCTTCGCTCTTACAGTATGGGGAACGTGCGTATTGAAGGATTGTCCGGCAAACCCTTCTGCCGAAGTCGTTTGCTGTTGTGAGTAAATCCACTCACGGTTTTGATTCTGAGAACTCACGAGTATTGCCGATGACGAGCGGACCGGAGCTACCCGATTTCCAGTCACAGTACCGTCGCGGCCGAGCATGAAGACGTCATCGCGCAAAACTTGAAAGTTG
Organism: Pyrinomonadaceae bacterium; assembly: GCA_035457105.1. Classification (GTDB taxonomy): domain Bacteria; phylum Acidobacteriota; class Blastocatellia; order Pyrinomonadales; family Pyrinomonadaceae; genus PSRF01. The sequence continues at coordinate 131 of DATIBX010000188.1, read as the reverse complement.
TATTGTGTGAAGTTTCGACTGTTGCCGCCTTCGTTGTGTCGATTGGGCATTTTGCGATTTGCCTGCATCGTGAGGTGACAGCCAAAACAACTAGTCATCCATGACGAATGACATGAAACACAGGTCATGTC
>DATIBX010000187.1:0-5852 GCA_035457105.1 Pyrinomonadaceae bacterium | reverse complement strand
CCGCCCCAGCCAAGTTCGTAATAGGCCCAGAAACTTCCAAGCGCAATCCCGCAAGTCAAGAACATCCAGGCAACAGTGGTCCAAGGTCGTGACCACCTGGCCCAGGTAGCATCGAGTCGTCCACTAATTAATGCTGAGATCGCAAAAGCGAAGGCGACTGAGAATCCCACGTAACCCATGTAAAGCATCGGTGGGTGTGCGACCATCGCGGGATCTTGCAACAGGGGATTGAGATCTCGGCCGTCTGGGGGAACCGGAAACAAACGAGCGAATGGGTTCGACGTCAAGAGCATGAATAACAGGAAGCCGACGCTGACAATTCCCATTACGCTCAAAACTCTCGCGACCATCTCCTCAGGTAAATGCTTGCTGAACAGGGATACTGCCACGGTCCAGAGCGCCAGCATCAAGGTCCAGAGCAGCAGTGATCCTTCATGCGAGCCCCAGGTTGCCGCCAGTCGATAGTGAAGCGGAAGCTGTGAGTTCGAATTAGTCGCTACGTTGAGGACAGAAAAATCATTGGTGATAAACGAGTAAGCTAAACATCCGAATGCTATCGCCACAAAAATAAACTGCGCTTGACCTGTGGGTATGGCAAGCGCAATCCAGGTACGATTACCGCGAGATGCTCCAATTAGAGGAAGACTCGCCTGAACGATTGCGAGCAGCAAGGCGACGATTAATGCAAACTGGCCAACTTCAGGAATCATCATTTTGAGAAGTGCAGGTTAAGGAGTTAATTGTCCACGACAGTCTTGGCGGCTTCCTGGGCGTGTTTCGCTTTATCAATCGCCTGGCCTGCTTCCGGCGGCATGTAGTTCTCGTCGTGCTTAGCTAGCACCTGTTCAGCGTGGAACACTCCGTCTTCGCCGATCTTTCCCTGAGCCACACAACCTCGTCCTTCTTTGAAAAGGTCGGGAAGTATACCTTTATAGACAACAGGTATGCTCGCGGCAGTATCGGTAACAGTGAAACGGACAGTCAGTCCATCATTTTCCCGCTGCAGAGTCCCTTTCTCGACCAACCCGCCCACCCGAAACGTACGATTAACCGGAGCTTCTTTGGCCACAACTTGAGTAGGACTGAAAAAGAAGACAAGGTTTTGACGAAAAGCGCTTGCTACCAGGAAGGCCGCAACGCTCAAACCAACCAGTCCAATTAAAATGAATGCGATTCGTTTATGACGTCGTTTCATTAGTGATACTACCTCGAATTACCGGTTTGGGTTTTGGTTGATGCGCCAGAGCTTTCTTTCGCCGGCTTAAGCTTATCAGTTCCGCACCGATAGCGATAAGCGACACAAGGTAGGATCCCCAAACATAGAATCCATACCCGCCCATTGAGAGAAATTCCGATAGGCTCATTAGACTGCAACCTCCGCCAGACGAGCGGCATTTTGTTCTCTTTCAAGAATAATGCAGCGCAGCCGTATTAGCACCACCGCAACTGAGTAGAGCCAGCATGCGGCCAACATTATCAGCATGGCGGCCAACATTGATGGCGCGATGCTTGGTTTACCCAACATCCGAATTGTTGCTCCCTGGTGTAGTGTATTCCACCATTGCACTGAAAAGTAAATGATTGGAACGTTGATCACACCTACGATTGCCAGTACAGCTCCGGCTCGATCTGCTCGTCGGGGATCCTCGATTGATGCCTGTAAGGAAATAAATCCTGCATAGAGAAAGAGCAGAATCAGGGTTGAGGTCATGCGGGCATCCCAAACCCACCACGTTCCCCAGGTCGGCTTGCCCCAGAAAGCGCCAGTTACAAGTGATATGAACGTAAACATGGCTCCCGTAGTCGCGATGGACGAGGCCATCATCGATGCTAACCGTGCATTAAAGGCCCAACCTATAGCGGCGTAGCAGGCAAGAAGGACGTAGAGAAACATGCCCATCCACGCAGCCGGCACATGAATAAACATTATTCGATAAGCGTCGCCCTGCTGAAAGTCTGTAGGAGCAACGAAAAAGCCGACATACAAGCCTACTGCGAAGAGGATGGCGGCAGGTATGGCAAACCAGGGAATCAATTTACCTGCTAGCGGGTAAAAGTTTACCGGAGCGGCATACTTATAAAGATTCATTTCTCTTATATCTTTCGAGTAGGGATTTCCTGGTTCCAAGTCGCGTCATCGTGACCGATCAATCCATCCCTGTCAGTGATCACCGGCACGTTCGACCGGGTTTGAATTCTCGGGAGTGATAACCAACTCCGAGTGAAATTACTCCAGTGATATCCGCAGCGCGGCCGAGGTTGCCCACGGCGCAAAAATTAACGATAAAACCAGTAACGCCCCGAGCAAATAGAGATGTGGATAAGGGCTCGTGCCCATAATGCTCGCATCAACAGCTCCCGCGCCAAAAATCAAAGCTGGAATGTACAACGGCAGAACCAGAATTGCGACCAGTACACTACCACTCCGTAATCCCAGTGTTAACGCGGCAGCGATCGAACCGACCAGGCACAGAATTGGCGTTCCAAGCAAGAGACTTAACACCAGCACGATGAGCGTCTCTGGCGCAAGTCCGAATTGAACGCCCAGGAACGGTGCGGCCACCACTAGTGGAACTTCTGCAACCAGCCATTGCGCGAGCGCCTTCCCCAGCACGATCAAATATAGCGGCTGTGGTGTTAAGAGCATTTGCTCAAGCGTCCCGTCCTGGTAGTCGTTTGCGAACAACCTGCTCAGAGACAACATCGATGATAGTAGCGCAGCGACCCATACGACTCCAGGTGCGATTGCTTTTAGCAATTGTGCTTCTGGCCCAACTCCCAGCGGAAACAGACTCACAACGATCACAAAAAAGAAGATTGTAGAGAGTATGTCGGTGCGCCGGCGCCACGCCAGGAGTAGATCGCGCCAAACGATCCAGCGCAGCATTGATAGGCTCGAGGTTTCGTTCACGTTGCGAGTTCGAGGCGCTGGATATTGTCAGTTGTCAGTCCCAAATCCTGGTGAGTTGCGACAATGGCAATACCGCCTTTCGACAAGTGCTCCCGTATCAAAGATCTAACCAGACCAAGAGCGTTTCGATCGAGTGATGTCGTGATTTCATCCAGCAGCCAGAGCGTTGATTTACTAGCAGCCAGTCGGGCCAGGGCGATTCGTCTGCGCTGTCCTTCAGATAACAACCTGGCCGGAAGCGATTCTCGGCCTTCGAGACCTACTCTTTGCATTAAGGCCTGGGCGTCCAGCTGACTAAGACTTATGCCGTTTAGGCCGCACGCAACTTTTAAATTCTCAAGACCACTAAATTCATCTTTCACGCCATTGCGATGGCCCAGGTAGGTCACTTCCGAAAAGTATTCGTCTCCAAGGTTTGAAATGCGTTCGCCACGCCACCGCACTTCGCCTTCGACCGGACTCAACAGTCCACAAAGGATTCGCAGCAGACTCGTCTTGCCGCTCCCGTTTGGACCAGTCAGGCTGACAAACGTTCCTGGCGAAAACGAAAAGGACAAGTCGCTAAAAACCCTGCGATCACCGCGAACACATGCAAGCTTATCGACCTCGAGTATGGTTCATCCTCCGCCCAACATTAAAGCTCATTGTATTGGAGTTTGAACGGAAACGCACTTTGGAGTGCGCCGGCCCGGCGGCGCTTTGTGATATCGAGCGCTTCCGGATCTGGTGCTTGCTTATCAAGGGCCGCATATAACAAAGCGATGCCGGGCCATCGCACTCCAAGGTCAGCCCTTGGGTCGGGGTTCGACGGCGCCGTTAATCTTGAGCCAGTCTTGCCATCCACCCTTAAGCACCCGCACACGCTTGAAGCCATTATTTAAGAGTATCTGTGCGGCAGCTATGCTCGCTTCTTCTGAAGGACACGCGCAGTAGGTAATTATCTCTCGATCACGCGGCACATCCTTGAGCGGCGGAAAATTTAGGCGGTGCTCGAGGCGACGAACCTTAACATAAATTGCTCCTTTGATTCGCCGGTCGCTGTTGGCATAACTTTCGGAAGAACGTACATCAAGGATCACTAAAGGCTCGTTGCGATCGACTTTGGCTTTAAGTTCCTGCGCTGAGATGAGATCAATATTTGCTGGGGTCCCGGCCGCCAGGTTCTGAGCTTGGACCACAGTAGTGAGACACAGGCTTGCGAGTAATATCACCAGGCAATTCAACTTCTTAATCATCGTGTCGCCTCCAGGAGTCTTATTTGCGTAGCGATCTGAATCTGTGAACCATGCCGCCGGGAGCTTCACCCCTAAACGTTAAAGGGTCATACCAGTAATAAGTGGCACCGGAAAAATAGAGATACCCAGGCGTGCCACCGATGACTTCTGAGATCAGATCTCCACGTGGTCTGGGCAGTCTTCGTCCGGTATTTGCTTTTACAAAGGTCTGGGGAGTCTGCACTTCCAAACGTGATCCGGCGACATTCTTAAGCAGAAAAGTCTGAGTAGCCTCAGGATCGCGCCAGTCGTTTGGTCCATAACCGTGTATTACCGCGAGGAGTGTTTCGTTTGGCTCTATCTGCAAGTGAACTGGATGGTTTGATTCTCGAGCCAGCGGGTCGCGCAAGAGCCAGGGTTGTAGGTCCTCGTTCATTGCGGCAGTGCGTCCTTGGCCTGGTTTAATGATAACGGCCAGGTCACGCGATGAATCACCATTGAAATCACCGGAGATAAAACTTGGGTTCTGTTCTTTATCGACTACCGCCAAGTCTTTGAAGACGCGTTTGACAGCATCTTCCACCTCGGCGATTTTTGGAGCCGCGACTTCGGGAAGCTTTAACTGTGGAGCTTCAGCAGCTGGTTGATAAGCAGGCGGCGACTCGATAGCAACCTTGTGGGAGTTTGAACAGGCAATACTTGTGAATATCAGAGTTCCCGCCAGCGTTAAACGAGTTACTTGGACCATGATGCGATTCCTCGTTTTAAAAATCGCTCGGGCTCAGCTTTGTGCGTAGAAATCATTTCAACGCAGAGGCGCAAGAGACGCCGAGTACAGAGACAATACATTGGAAGGGAAGCTCGCCGGATTGCTTTGCTCCGGCGAGCTTGAAAGACGTCGCTAACAAGAACTCATAGCGACAGAACAAACGCAATCAGATCGTTTCTTTGACCAGCTGAGAGCGAGTTAAACGCATTGCGCGCCGCCGTCGCCTGACCAGCATGCAGTTGAATCGAATCGAAGATTGTGATGTTCAGCCCCTCGTGCATCAAACGATTGCGCGCTCGAATGCCCCAGAGAGGTGCGGTGCGAATTTGGTTTGCGGAACTCGGGCCGGCGTTCTGAACAATGCCGTCGCCGGTACCAATGTTGTGCAAAGCAAAATCGCTGAAAGGGTGAATAATCTTGTTGCCTAAAGCGGCTGGAACAGTAAACGCACCGCCATTGATCAATGTGCCCGGCGCAGCTGTGACGAATGTCCGTGTATGACAAACAGCACAGCCGACCGCGTTGAACAATGAGTCGCCGCGTGTAGCTGATGCAGGAATGGGGTTTTGCCGTCCGGGGGCGCGAGTAGCAGCCATGAAGTCGGCAAATGCCAGGACATCACCGCCATCGTCCTCCGGATCAGCCACCGGGTCGAAAGCTGAAGGGAAGGTAACGTTGATAACACCGTCGGCAGTGCTGGCTGGGTTCTCAGTCGTTCCAGCAGCAGGATTAGACGAGCTACGGCCAGCGAAACCGTCAAACTTATTCGTGATTCCCATCTCGTTGAGATAAGCATCACCGGAGAATGACAGTAGACTGGCTTGTTGCGCCTTCCAACCGAATCTGCCGATTCGTAGCTGGTTGTTGGCTTCAACGACTGGAACAGTTGTCAAAGTTCCACGTTGGCCGAGTGGTTGGTTCGCCACGTTGTTTTGTAGTGACGTGTTTGACAAACACT
>DATIBX010000186.1:0-5876 GCA_035457105.1 Pyrinomonadaceae bacterium | reverse complement strand
ATCCAAACATCATCAGGAAAATAATTAACGCCTTTGGTCCCAGAGCAGACGAGACGGTAATCGAAATTGGCCCAGGCACCGGCGCGTTGACTGATCAACTCGTAGCTGTTGCTGGCCGAGTAATAGCGGTGGAGTTTGATAAGAATCTTGCCCCGGTTCTTGAGCGACGTTACGAAGCGAATAGTAACTTTACTCTGGTTCGCGCTGATGCGCTTTCAGTTGATTTCTGCTCGCTCTTAGACTCGGTACCAAAATCGCGTGTCATAGCAAATCTGCCATACAACGTTTCAACCGCCATCCTCCAGCGCCTGATCTTGCAACGCAGTTGTCTTTCAGAGATGGTGCTGATGTTGCAGAAAGAGGTGGCGGATCGAATGGTTGCTCCCCCCGGAGGCAAAGACCGCGGCTATCTTTCGGTGCTGGTCGAAGCTCACTGCCAGACTGAAAAGCTGTTTGACGTCTCGCCCGGTGCCTTTAGTCCGCCTCCGAAGATTTGGAGTACGGTCATAAGACTGAACTTCAAAGACGCAACGGCGCCCGGTGGTGACGAAAGCTTGTTTATGGCAACAGTCAGTGCTGGCTTTGCCCAAAAGAGAAAGACAATCCTGAATAATTTCCGAAATGCGACGGGCGAACTTCAGGAAGTGCTCAAACGAAATGGCGGAGCAAGCATTGTTCTGTGCAAGGCCGAGGTTGAACTACAACGGAGGGCCGAAACTTTGACGTTCGAAGAGTGGGACCGGATCGTTCGAGCGATGAGGTGAGGTGGCTTAACCCCTGATTACCTCTCCTGCACCTTAACCCGTATGCCTGTCTTGGGCCGTAACGACAATACTGGCAATACCTCCACCGGTTGGTCTGATTCCAACGAAAACCTGTAACGTTGACCAATTGTCGCCAGCACCAGCACAATCTCCATCATCGCAAAGTAATTTCCAATACATTGTCTTGGACCACCGCCAAACGGGAAGTAAGCATACTTGTGCAATTGCTGCGTGCTCTCAGCCGTCCAACGCTCAGGCTTAAATTCATTTGGTTGTTCAAAAAAGCGTTCGTCACGTTGAGTGGCCCACTGAAATGCAAACACCTGACTGCCTTTCGGCACACGAAAGCCCGCAATTTCAGTTTCTTCAAGTGCTTCGCGGCCGACAGCATAGGCTGGTGGATACAGGCGCATTGTCTCTCGAGCAATCATGTCCGTATAGGTTAAATTCTGTAGGTCCGTGACCTCTGGTGCCCGACCTCCTAACACTTCAGTCAGTTCCTGATGAAACTTTTTCTCGACTTCAGGATGCCTTGCCAACAAGTACCAGCTCCACGAGAGAGAAAGCGCGGTTGTTTCGTGTCCTGCAAGAAACAGCGTCATCACTTCGTCTCGTAGCTGCCGGTCAGTCATTTGGGTGCCGTCTTCGTCCTGTGCGGCTAACAACATCGACAACAGGTCGCCCTGATCGACGCCGCTCGCCCGGCGTTCACCAATTATTCGAAATACTATGCGATCAATTTCGCTCACCAGTTTGAAATAACGTCGGTGAGCCGGCGTTGGCAAGCGATTATCAAGAATCCACTTCAAGGTAGCCTGCGAAGCAAATGGCTTTACGATTTGCGAGAGGATCTGTCCCACATGGTCCGCGTCTTTCGAAACATCCGAATTGAAGAGAGTCTTCACCACTATCTCCAGCGTCAGACGAGTCATGTCGCGCGAGAGATCATGAACCTCCCCATTCTGCCACTTCGATATTGCGCGATTTGCATACTCCACCATCACGTCGCCGTAGCTACTAATTCGCTGCCGATGAAAAGCAGGTTGTGCGAGCCGTCGTTGACGACGCCAGAACTCACCCTCGCTCGTAACCAATCCGTTGCCGACCAGCCGGTGAAAAAATGGCGATCGTAAAGAGCCGGCCTTGCGGTAGCTGCGCGCATTTGTTGCCAGGAGTGTTTCGATGTCTTTTGGATTGTAGAGGAAGTAAGCGTAGACGTAGAGAAAGCGCGACCTGACGACGTCGCCATATTGATGGCATCTCTCGATAAATCCGAGAGTGTCGCGATTGAACTCCCGCATAACTCCGAGGATGGGATGCCCTTTCGGTCCCGGTGGCAGCGGCAGTCGCTTCCGACTACTTGGCGTGGCGGTTAATTGTTCCTCAACCTTCACTATTTATCCCTGCTTGTTTTAAGGAAGTCGCGATAGATTCCGGGCTCGCTGTTCTCGATGACAACCGCGCCTACTGTTTTCTGATAGAACTCGACTGGACCAGCGGCGCCGATGATTCCGTAGACATATCCCAGCTCTTTGAGTCCTTCCATGCAGGCCAAGAGAAGCGACCGACCGATGCCTCGTCCTTTTACCTGGTCCAGGACGCCCATTGGTCCAAAGAAAGCTCTCCTGGTGCATTCGTAAGCAGCAAACCCCACGAGTTGACCATCAACTGTAGCTAGCAACACCGACACCGGCTTATTAGCGAATCCGACTGACACTTCGTCCGCCCAACCGGTCGAAAAATTCTGCTGGATGAAGTGCCGCACTGGTGTAATTTCGAATGGTTGAGCTCGGCGAATTACGACGCCCGGAATACTCCTCTCGAGCGGAGAGAGGGTCAATAAGTTCACTAGCAAGTCAGGCATCTCTGAGTTTCCCTGAGAAGAGTCGGCGCATATCTCTATATGCAGTCGACTGTTGTGCCCTTTCGAGCTCTTTCATCCAACTTTAACAGACAGCATTGATATAGAGCCTCCGTCCATTCCTTCAACCGGAAATGTCAGTTCATCGTCCGCTCGACGCAAAGCGACTATGTAGAGCAAGGGAAGATAGTGTTCAGGTGTGGGAACGGCGAGTAGTGCCTCACGACCTAACGTCTCATACTCGACTAGTGGTTCGTGCGTGCCGTTAATTAGGTTCTGCTTAACCTTGCTCTCGAAGCTTGTGGCCCAGTCGAACGCCTGCGTCACGTGTCGGCCCCACGCGTAAGAGTGCAGGTTGTGAACAATATTGCCGCTGCCAACGATAAGTACTTCCTGTTCGCGGAGAGGCATTAGCCTTTGCGCGAGACCGTAGTGAAACTCAGCGGGCTTAGTCTCGTCGATGCTTAATTGGACCACCGGAATATTAGCCTCCGGGAAGACGTGACAAAGAACCGACCATGTGCCGTGATCAAGGCCCCAATCCTCATCCAGCTGTACGTTGAAGGGTTGTAACAACTCTGCAACGTGTTTCGCGAGACCTGGATCTCCAGGTGCAGGGTACTTGACCTGATAGAGTTCGGCCGGGAAGCCGCCAAAGTCATGGATCGTTCTGGGCTGAGTCATCGCAGTGACTCGTGTTCCTTGAAGATACCAGTGGGCCGAGATACAGAGGATAGCTTTTGGGGTCGCAATCGAGCGTCCGAAAGCGGACCAGGCTTCGGAATAGACGGTTTTCTGAATTGCATTCAGCGGATTGCCGTGACCAAAGAAGACTGCGGGCATCAACGCGGGATTGGAGGCCATGGGTCAATTATCATCGCAGAGGACCCATTTGTCATTCATAATGGCATTTTTGTTGACGGAGGCCTGCACGACTCGAGAGTTGTGGGTAAAAGTGCTCTTCTTTCTGTCATGCAATGGCCCAATAGCTAATTTAGTTGGAGGTCTGATGACATACACGGAGCGCTGGCGGCGCGGCAGAAGGTAGCCAGGGGTGAAGCGAAGCCAAATCCCAGGATCATTAGTTCAAAAAGTCGGAGCCCTAAAGGGGCGACAGAGTTTTCACATCAAGATACACTCTGTCGCTCTTTTAGAGCTCCGCAAAATTGTCTGTTTTTTCCCAGGGGTTCCGCTGCGCTCCACCCCTGGCTACCTTCTTGGGCGCCTTCGGCGCCCCGAACCTGGTGTTACCCTTCCAACTTGAATCCGCGAATGAGAAACGACCAATGAGCAATGACCTGATGCTCTTCACAATCGAGGTGTCGCTGGTTTGATGGGCTCCGCCCACGCGGGAGCGCCCTTAACTTTTAGCTTGCGGCGATAGACCTTATCGCCCGACAGCGCATACAGCACGTCGAAATTCACGCCGCCGAAAGTCAGGCTTGTAACCTTGCCGTTAGGAGTTGTAATGATTGCTTGTACGCGACCAACTTGATCGCAGATTTGAATGCCCATTGGTGTGGCCACATATAATCTACCGTCGCGATCAACTGTCATACCTCGGGCGTCGCTCTGGTCCATCGAGTCCAGGGAGTGCAGCCAGTAGTAGCGTTGTTTGTTCTTTAGAGTTCCGTCGGGCTGAATCTGATAGCTGTACACCCAGTGCGACCCTTGATCAGCTACGTAGAGCAAAGTTTTGTCAGGACTGACCGCAATTCCAGTTGCGTGAATTAATCCGCTGTCAACGGCAAGCTGTTGACTCTTAGGTCTTATTAACCAGACTTTGCTGGCCACATCAGACCCTGCGTCCGTGAAATAGGTGTTTCCATTAGCACTCGTCACCAGGTTGAATTCGAAGTCGCTCGGTTCAACCAGGGAAGGCTTTTCCTTCGAGTCAAATACTAGCTTTGTGTTTCTTCGTGACGTGATCTTGATGGTCTGCCCATTCGATGATTTTGCGTTGTACGGCGTTACTTTTCCATCAAGCCCAATCTTAAAGATCTTCTTTGCGGCCAGATCACTAAAGAATACTTCCCCCTGCTCATTCACCGACGAATTCGCAGTCGTTTGATAACCTTCGCTCACTAGCTGCCAATCCTCTCCGGGAATCAGAGTGTCTTTCTGCGTCTGATTTTGTGAACTGCCTTTGCCAACCTTATTGGGCCAATCCTTCCACAACCAGCGAAGCGCATCTGGGAAAATAGCGGTGGCATGCTTGCCGTTATGCGCCCCGTCTCCCCAAACATGGTTTACTTCGTAGCCCGCGAACGTCAGCGCCCGCTCCATCGTCTGATTTGCCATCCACCAATCACCGGCGTAGATGTTTAGATCACTCGACCCGTCCTGCATGAAGATGCGAATCGGCTTGGGTTCATATTTCCTGATTAGGGTCGGGTACCGCATTCCGCCACGTAGATCGACGTATGTTCCGATATTGCTGAAGACTCTCGAGAAGGCGTCGGGTCGTTCCCAGGCGGCTGTAAAAGCTGCGATTGCGCCACTCGACTCGCCGGCAATCATTCGATCATTTCCCTCGTTTGAAAGTCGGATTGCACGTCCATCACTTGTCTTTTTGGTCTGCACTTCAGGCAGAAGTTCTTCGAGTAAAAAGCGAGCGTAGTTATCGCCGAGCCCGTCATATTCGTAGCTTCTATTAAAGCGGTCCAGCGCTTTAGTCCCGTCTACGGCCTTCATTACACCGGGGGTAACAAAGACGCCAATGATAACCGGCACTTCGTTTTTCGCGATCAGGTTGTCCAGCACAATTGGTGACTGATATTTAATGCCGTCTTGTGTAACCAGGACGCACGCAGGTTTCTCGGGCTTATATTGCACCGGGACATAAATCCAGTAATCACGAGTTGTGCCTGGAAATATTTTGGAGTTCGCAAAAGTGAACTTTAGGACTTCACCTTTAGGAGCGTTTGGTTGGACCTTTGAATCTGGACCAGGTTCGTAGTTGTCAATTGACTGAGCAGTGGCATTGATTACGAAGGACAAGACCAGAGCACAAATCACCAATACCGAAAGAGAGAGATTGTTTTTTGCGGGCATGATTCGAGTATGTTTTCGAGCGGATGTTACTCCGTCAACCTGGTTTTAAAGGAGCGTTGCTGCCGAACATATCACAAAGTACTGCCAGATCAATGCACCACTCTCTTCGGAGTAGTGCCCTAAACCTTCTCTGTGCAACCTTAGTGTTCAGTCAGTGCGTCAGTGGTGAGTAAAAGGTCCAAGAAAATGATCACCAC
>DATIBX010000185.1:0-6001 GCA_035457105.1 Pyrinomonadaceae bacterium | reverse complement strand
CGCGTGGGAATGCTATTCCATCGCAAGGTGCAGTCTTCGGGAGCAACATCACAGTCCTCCCCCGTTAAGATTGTATTGTTGGCTATCTCCGCTGGAGTTAGCAGCGGCACAATGCTTGACGGCACTGCCGGTCGGTTCCCTGCGTTGATTGCGGTGAAGTTACCTCCAAGAATCAACGAAGTGGGGATATTGCTTGCCCTGACTCGCACCGGCGCGAAGTCCCACCTCCGTTCATAGGCAAGGAGAAAGAATGTATTTTTGTGAGTGAAAGGAACTGGTCCGCCGATCGATCCGCCAGTTTCATTGAGATTGAAATAGGGTGTGGGAAAACTTGAGAGTGCCGGTGTTGGGAGAAAATTAGATTTATCTATCTTGTCCTGAGTTGTCCACGCTGCCAACGCGGAGTTCTTGTTGTTGTAGAACAACGAACCGTGATACGACGAGCCTCCACGTTTTGTCTCAATGCGAATATTCGAGATGCCGGAATACTCAGCGCTAAAGTTTTTCGAAAGTACAATCAACTCGCCGATTGTCTCTAAAGACGGTTGGCTTGAGGTTGGCTCACCGAAAATTCCGCCGTTTGTTCGTTGTCCATCAAGTGAAAACGTGGCGCCATAGCTTTGTGCACCAATAAACTTGAAGGTGCCATCTCCGCCTGGACCCTGCGTAATGTCAGGATTCAGATACAGAAATTCCAGGATTTCACGGCTGTCTCTTGGAACCTGAGTTAGCTGTTGGTTATTCAGTGTCTGGGCTATGACTGGTTGATCTTTTTCGATGAGCCCTGCTTCTCCACCAACGACGATGACGCTTTCAGTTGCGGCACCAACCTCCAGTTTTAGATCTGCTCGAACGACGTCAGAGCCGCTGACGACTGCATCCATATTTGTGGTTTTAAAACCGGTTGCGGTAACAGTCACTTTGTAAGTACCCGGCTTAAGCGCGGGGACCTCATAATCCCCTGCGCTGTTAGTCGTTACGTCTCTTGAGATGCCCGTCGCCTGGTCTGTTACCTGGATTGCAGCGTTAGTGACCACTGCTCCATTAGCGTCAGTTACTGTGCCTCGAATTGTCCCAAGATTAGTGCCCTGGGCATATGTGGTTGCATAGCAACAACATAGAATCCCAACCATCAGAACGCTGGCCGTCATTATCCGTCTGATTCTCATATCCGACTCCTTCGCAAAACTGAGCGCCGCAGTGAGTGGCGCTATGTCAGCAGTATGGGTACTACCGAGAGAGGATTGTTTGAAGTTGGGGGTTAGTTCACGCTTCAAACGAACCACCCGACTCCCGAATGAAAAGATCATTCTTGTAAGTTAGTTTACGTTTTAAACTAACTTCTCCCGAATTTTGAACTTATTGAATTCTACTAATCAAACTGGGCTGCTAGTTTGGACTCGGAAAGAGTCCGTCGACTGTTAAATTCCATCCGGCTTATAGCACTCACAGACGACTGAATGCAAGAAAAATTTCATCAATCTTTTTTCTCCACTCTAACCAAATATATGGAAATTCGTTTCAACTATTCGAATATTAGTTTCGTGGAATAACGGGCAACGTTACCGACGACAGATGCTCGCGATCATGATAAACCGTTTGGTTAGCAATCACGCTCCGCGATGAGCCCATCAACACCTCACCAGTGTTGAGGTTGCGATTAAATCTCGGGAAATTGCTACTCGAGATATAAAGTCTGACCCGGTGCCCAGCTTTGAAAACATTTCCCGTAGCCCACAGATCAATCGTGTACTTATAAACCTTGCCGGGCGAAATCGGTTTCGCAGCATTCGTCGACTCAGCATATCGAGCGCGCACGATTCCGTCGGTCAGAAACCGGGCGTAGCCACTCGCATCCACATCTACCAGCAACGCCGTAAAGTCAGTATCTACCGCAGATGTAGCTGCGTAGAGTTCGACCGAGACGAAACCGGTCACCTCAAGATCTCGCTCGAGAGGCGGTGTGGAAAACGTCAAAACGTCCGGTCGTAATTCGTTCGCTTTCTGATCAAATGGCCCTGGCGCAAGCGAAGCTCCACAACAGAGACGTCCTCCGATTGTCGGCACTGGATTGTTTGGATCGTAACTAAATTTGTCTGTGAGCTCGTCTCCTGGCTGTGCAACACTCAACTGTCCTTCCCGCCTGGGACCTGCAGCTGATCCTGTCGAGTGAAGGTAATATTTTGTGTATTGAGTGCGAGCGAGAGGAAACTCTTTTTCATCGCGCCAGACATTCTCGCCCATGATGAACAACCGCACGGGCGCGCCACTCGCGTATTCATTGTTGATATCCTTCAGTGTGTAATCGAACCACTTCAGAGCGGCGGCGGGTTCATCCAGCACAGCGCTCTTGCCGAATACGACATCGCCGATCTTGCCTTCAGGCGAAGTTGGCGCGTGGGCCCATGGTCCGATTATCAATCGTTGGCCTGAGCGCAATTCGGGCGTAGCGGCTTCCGCATGCAATCCGGTGTAGTTTTTGATCGACCCTTTTAAAAAAAGATCATGCCAACCAGCAGCGTATAATCCTCGTACCTTCATCTCCGCATAGTGATCTGATACTCGCCACGGCTTCCAATAGGAATCGTTTAGTTCATGCGTGACCCAATCGTGGAAATAGGGCGCCAAGGCTTCCGAAGTCGCCGGCTTGAGGATTTGATATTTCTCAACTGGTAGCTGGCCCACCCAGTCTTTTGGCGCCATCGCCGCTTCAGAGTTTCGCCGCAACGTGTCGACGGCGAGAATGGAGGTCCAGGAGCTCGTAAACCATTGCATCAAAGCGCCATTTTGGTACGTCCAACCGTCGTAATACTCTGAGCTGGTGACGAATGGAAAGATTGCCAGTAAGTGCGGCGGGACAGCCATCGCGGCAAGCATTTGAGTTGCACCTACGTACGAGCCACCAAACATTCCTACCTTGCCGTTGGATTGGTCCAACTTCGCCGCCCATTCAACCGTGTCGTAACCGTCGTTACTTTCATCGCGGAACGGGTAGAAAATACCCTCCGACTCATAACGCCCTCGCGTATCCTGCACCACAACGACATATCCATTAGAAGCCAACTCGTTCGCTTCTTCAGCTTCACCGGCGCGGTTGTAAGGAGTGCGTTTTACCAGCACGGGAAATTTTTCGGGGCTGACTGGACGATAGATATCCGCGACCAGGCTAACGCCATCACGCATCTTGGCTCGTACATGGGCCTGAATAGAAACCCGATACTTTCCGCCTATTTGAGCAGGTTTTGCCGTTAAAACTGCCGGGCAAAGATCACTCAGCAGCACCAAAACCGCAATGCTAAGAAACCGACGTCTGGCAATGTTGCCCATTTGTCAGATAACTCCTTTGGTGTCGAATTGGTCTTACACATCTAATTTGGGTTCCTAATCTGAGTCTCCTCTGTGCAACCTTGCTGTTCTCGGTGCCTCTGTGGTGATCCTTTTCTTAGGGTTCATGGTCCACCACAGAGTCACTGAGGACACTGAGGTTGCACGGAGACACTGTTACGCAGGTCGCTGCATGAAATAGACCAGCTGGCTGGTAAATTGAAAGGTCCAGTTGAAAGCCCGAGCGGGATGATTAGGATCAACCATCACCGCCAGCTGAAAGAATCGTTGGAAACGTTTTTGATAGACCTCTCGGCGCCGTACATCCCTTGAGAAGAAAATTCCAAGTGCGAACATGTAGGCCATCTCCATGTTGTGCATCTGCATGTCAGGACCTATTTCACCGGGTGATTGGTTGGGATCAAATGCAGCGAAACAGTTGATGACGTAATAGGCCTTTGAGCCATCGGGCACAATTCCAC
Organism: Pyrinomonadaceae bacterium; assembly: GCA_035457105.1. Lineage (GTDB taxonomy): Bacteria > Acidobacteriota > Blastocatellia > Pyrinomonadales > Pyrinomonadaceae > PSRF01. The sequence goes on along the minus strand of DATIBX010000185.1, from coordinate 2,195 downwards.
GACGGTCGAGAAAGTCGCACCATTTCAGAATTATTTGTGGAACTCGCTTGTCGCCACTCATGGTCCAGTAGCAAAAAAGTGGATCCAACAACAGAGCCATCATCCATGCCGAAGTCGCGCCTTTGAACGTGGCTTCGTTTGGGTCGTACAACTCCCAATCCTGCCGCAGTGAACCATCAGCCGGACGACCGTCCGGCGGTTGTTGCTGATGTTTGTAGTACGCCGCAATGCACTCAACTGCTTTTTTCCAGTACCTCTGATCTCCCGTCATTTCCCAACCATGAAGCACTCCCAATAGTCCATAACCCTGGTGACGCAGAGTCCAAAAGTTTCGTCCGCGTTCCGGATCAACTCCAAGGGCGACGGGCTTCAGGGAAGCAGGCTGGTAGACGGGATTCTGATGGTCCAAACAGTAGCGCGCCATCAGTTTGCCGGCAGCAAGAGCCCGCTCGTCGCCCGTGAGTAAATAGTGAATATGCATGGCCCGCGGGTAAACGTATTTAAGATCGGCGCCTTTTAGCGTGAAGATTCCCGCGTCTTCACCATCCAACTTTGTGTGCTGTCGCATGAAGTTAGCCGCGTGATAAGCGGCCGAAAAATATTTCAGTTCGCCCGTGCGGACATACATCTTGTAGTAACAAGTAGTTCGATCAAAGAGCCACTCGTGATAGACCTGGCTGTTGAGATAGGCGAGCGATCCAGGGAAAGTCTTTTCAACAAAGTCATCATAAGCGTGATATTTCCCTGATTCTGAACTGGGAACCTGGGGTCCCACAATTCCCGAATCGCTCAACCATTGCGGGGGTATGAGCGCAACAACTCGCGGTCCTTTCAGTCCGTCTTGGGCAAGAAGCGTCTGCTCTACAGGAACAAAGTTTGGTTGGTTCTTCTGCCGGTGACTTCCAAAACGGATCTTAACGCGTTGCGTCTTTTGCTCCGTGAAATCCAACTTAAATTGAATCAGGACAGACCGGATCGAGCCGTCCGCCTCTTTGTTTCGCCACGGCTCCAGTGAACGCACCGCAGCCGCTAGTTCTTGACCCGACTCAGTGAAGACCGAAACATTCGAGACGGTTTTCAAGAACTTTAGCGGCAGTGGCAGTCCAAAACTGACGTTCTCGATCGTTGAATCTTTGGTCTGTGCAACTAACGTGACTTCGACTTCTTTCCGCAGTGGAGCGCTAAGTACACGCGAAGCAAACGGCACTGCCAGAATTGACAAGGCGCCGTTCGCGAGAAAGGAACGTCGAGATGTTTTATCACTTATGCTCATTACGATTAGTCGTCAGGCGATCCCCAGAAGTCGGGCAGCATTTTTGTAATAGACTTTTTGGAGAATTGTTTCTGGTAGACCAATCCCGTAAATGCGCCAGCGTCCCTGGGGAGGAATTGGCGCCGGAGCATAATCGAAGTACTCGTCTTCCGTCTCCAAAAAACGGTAATAGATCTCGTACAACTCGTTACCAAAAATCTGTTGTGGCGTTTCATCACCGTGAGGCGTGGCGTCAGTAGCAAACAAAATTCTGTCCTGATATTTGTCAAAGAACTTTCGAGCCATTCTCGGTTGACGGCCCAACTCGCCAATTCGAGCTGCGATATCGACATACATATTTGGATAGCGATCCAAACACTCAGCTACGTAAGGTAAGTTCTCAGAATCGGAGACGTGCAGCGCAACAAACTTGGTGCGAGGGTGCCGCGCCATGACTCGATTTCGAGCTTCTTGTAACTCTGCATTACTGGGAAAGTCCTTACCGTGAAACGACCAATCTGGATGCGCACTCAATTCCTCGTAACGCTCGTTGTAGCGATCTGTCGGTAAGAAGAATGCTTCCGGATCTGAGACGTGAATAGCGACTGGCATATCCAGCGCTCCGGCCGCCTCCCACATTGGATCGAAGCGCTTATCGTCAACCTTAACCAGTGGACCTGTCTTGATATTTTCACGGAGATAGAGCCCAAGTGTCTTCAGTACTTTCAAACCGCGAGCACCGGCTTTCTTGGCTTTTTCAAGCTGATCTGCCTGAAATTTGGGATAATCAGGAGTGTTAGCCTTGTCGTACCACGGCTCAGTAAACACCAAAAACCGATCTGGACGTGGCGTATGCCAGTGCTTGATCGTCTCATCCAGAAGTGGACCATATCCGCCGGTAAGATTGACCATTATCTTGATGTTTTTGGCGTCCATCACTCGC
>DATIBX010000184.1:0-7814 GCA_035457105.1 Pyrinomonadaceae bacterium | reverse complement strand
TATGTCCGCCAGCACTACATCGATTTTCTTAATCGAGAACCTGATCAAAGCGGATTAGACTTCTGGGTTCATGAAATAACGGTGTGCGGCGCTGACGTCAATTGTCTTGAAGTTAAACGGATCAATGTATCTGCCGCATTTTTCATCTCCACCGAATTTCAGGAGACGGGTTACCTTGTTTACCGGTTCTACAAAGCCGCTTACGGTAATCTTCCAGGAGCACCGGTACCCATTGCCTTTACCGAGTTCCTCCGTGACACGCAGGAGGTCGCCAAAGGAGTGCAGGTTGGTGCGCCTAATTGGGAGGCTTTGCTGGAAACTAATAAACAGAATTACGCGCTTGCTTTCGTACAATCTAATCAGTTCCAGAACATTTATCAGGGCCTGAGTGCGACCGCATTTGTGAATAAGCTAAACACCAATGCCGGTGGTAATGTTCTCTCGCCAACCGAGACTGCAGACCTGGTTGCGTTGTTGGGCAACACACCTGGTGACATATCAAAGCGGGCCCAGGTCTTACGAAAAGTGGCGGAAGATCAAACGTTGCGAGATGCGGAGTTTAATAAGGCGTTTGTGTTGATGCAGTATTTTGGGTATCTGCGTCGCAGTCCGAACGAGGCGCCTGACGCGGACTACAGTGGTTATAATTTCTGGTTGACTAAACTCAACAACTTCGGCGGGAACTTTGTAAATGCAGAGATGGTGAAGGCGTTCATAGTCTCTGCCGAGTATCGTCAACGCTTTGGTCCGGTGAATTGAAGTGCGCCGGACCGGGCGGCGCCTTGTTATAAGCGAGACTCCACTAATCGTGACGTTTTGAAAGCGCCGCCGGGCCGCCGCACTCCAAAGAAAAACCCCGCTCCGTTGGGAGCGGGGTTTTTCACTTTAAGCTTTGTGAAACTTACCAGCTGTTAGAAGCGGGCCAGGTATTCATTTGAAACGATGAATGCCTTAACCATTTCCGCTTGAACAAAGTTGCCATTGAATTGATTGAGTTTGTTCAGCCAGAAGTTATAGCCGTTGAAGTTGCCGTCAGGAGCGTCGTCTGGATTCCGTCTCAGATAACCAAAGTACTGAATCAGCACAAAAGCGTTGTTGAATTCGCGCTGATTGAGATTCGGATTCTCAGCGATTGCACGTACCACCTGGGCACGTTTATTGGCGTCGCCAGGAGTTGCCCCGAGGATGTTAACGAGGTTGGCTTTCTCAGTGCTGGAAAGCACTTGGCCGGCGTTATTGTCGAGCTTGTCAACGAACGCCTGTGACGATAAACCATTGTAAGCAGCAACAAACTCAGGTCGTTGGACGAAAGCCAGCACAAATGCGTTTGTATTATTTTCAAGCAGCGCTTCCCAACCTTGGGCTCCCACCACTACGCCATTGCCGATAGTGCGCGTGTCAGGCATAAAGTTTTCCCGACGAATCGGAACCGGTTTACTTGGCAGGTTTCCAAAAGCCGATTTATACATCTTGTAGACAAGATACCCAGTCTTTTGAAACTCCGTTGAAAGGAAAAACGCCGCTGATACGTTAATTCGTTTAACTTCAATGCAGCCCGTGTTAGATCCACAGTCAGTTATTTCTTTTTGCCAGAAGGAAAGACCACTCTGGTCTGGAAAACGACTAAGGAAGTCGACATACTGCGTGCTTACATAAAAGTCGGGATCTTGAATAGTGATCGGTGTGTTGCTGCCTGGACGTAGGCGCAGTGGCTTAACTTTTATGTCCCCATAAAAAAGGTCAGACGGGAGATTCGGGTCCTCGGTAACGATTCGGAGTGTTGGCGTTTGTCCGAAGGTTACCAATGCAGCTGCCGCAAGAATCAGGGCGGCGAAAAAGATTTTCATTTTTAAGCTCCTTGCTTTATTACCGGAAAAGAATGTCCGGAAGTGAGGCGGTCTTTCTTTTTTTGTTCGCGGCTGCTGCGGGAGACATCCACGAGGGCAACTGAAGTTTATCCCGCTCAGTAACTCAGTGTCAACCAGGTTTTTAAGCTTTGTTTTCAATCAATTAGACCGATTAAGGGACTCTTTTTTTACAGTCTCGGTTAATTTCCGGAAGTAGTCTTAGACGCTCAAATCTAAGTTTTTGCCGGGAACTTAGGGATTCTAACCAGGACTGGCTTTTACTCTTTGTCGAACTTTAGGGCGGCCGAATTCATGCAATAACGAAGTCCGGTTGGTCGTGGACCGTCATTAAAAACGTGCCCTAAATGAGAGCCACAGCGATTACATCGAACTTCAACCCTCACCATGCCATGCGTCGTATCGGTAATCTCAGTAACGCTTTCATCTGAGACTGGTGAATGAAAACTTGGCCAGCCGCTCCCTGAGTCAAACTTTGTATCTGAATTGAACAGTTCCTCGCCGCAGGCCGCGCAATAATAGGTACCATCTTCGCGATTGTCCCAATAGGCTCCCGTAAACGCACGTTCGGTGCCCGCTTCTCTAAGGACGTGGTATTGCTCTGGCGATAGCTCCTGGCGCCATTCTTCTTCGGTTTTTTCCACTCGCTTTGTCACGCTAATACTCCTATCTGTGATTGGTAAAAATAACATGACTTTGAGTCGGGACGCACTCAGGTGCTTCAATTGCTCGAAATAGATACAATCCGCCAACCGGGAGATCAGTCAGTAATGGCACATTCAAACTTTAAGCGTGTCAGAGTCATCGACTCACACACGGGTGGCGAGCCTACGCGCGTGGTTCTCGAAGGTGGTCCTGATCTTGGTTCCGATACCCTCGCGATCAGGCTCGAACGATTTCACAACGAGTTTGACGACTTTCGCTCTGCTGTGGTCAACGAACCTCGTGGCTCCGATGCGATAGTTGGGGCATTGCTTTGCGAACCCGTCGACAAGGCGTGCGCCACTGGCGTTATTTTCTTCAACAACGTCGCATATCTCGGGATGTGCGGACACGGAACAATCGGAGTTGTCGCAACGCTCGCTTACTTGAAACGGATTGAACCGGGGTTGCATCTCATCGAAACTCCGGTGGGAATAGTCAAAGCACATCTTTTTCATGACGGGCAAGTAGAAGTTGAAAATGTCCCCAGTTATCGTCTGGCCTCCGGCGTCACGATCGAGGTTCCTGGATATGGACCAGTGATCGGTGACGTGGCCTGGGGAGGCAATTGGTTTTTTCTGGTCAACGATCATAATCAGGACCTCAGGCTCGCGAATCTCGACGTTCTTACCTCCTTCACCTGGAATATCAGGCAAGCATTAGCTGACGCGGGGATAAGAGGCGCTGATGGACACGAAATCGATCATGTTGAGCTATTTGTGCCTTCAGAGATCGCAGGAGTGGACAGCAGGAATTTTGTTCTATGTCCGGGCAAAGCTTACGATCGCTCGCCTTGTGGCACCGGCACGAGTGCCAAGTTAGCGTGTCTTTTTGCCGACGGTAAATTGAAAGAAGGACAGATTTGGCGACAGGAGAGTCTGATCGGAAGTCTATTCGAAGGTTCAATATTGCTCACGAATGGCGAGCTCCATCCGAAGATAAAAGGCGCGGCATTCATAACTGCTGAAAGTGATCTCATACTGGACGAACGCGATCCTTTTTGCATGGGCATTCGCGCATGACATCTCAGACTTACGACGTCATCATTGTTGGTGCTGGAATAGTTGGAGCAGCTTGTCTCGATGAGTGCGCGCGGGCCGGCCTTCGCACGGCCGTTGTCGAGGCGAAATTGATTGGTGGTGGAGCGACGGCAGCGGGAATGGGCCACCTGGTCGTCATGGACGACTCGGAGGCCCAGTTTGCTCTGACTTGTTATTCCCAACGTCTGTGGCAAGAAATGAGCGCCGAACTCCCGGAATCAGTCGAATACGATTCGTGTGGAACCATCTGGGTGGCAACTGATGATATCGAAATGCAGGAAGTGAGGCGAAAGGAAGAGTACTACTCAAGTAGAGGAGTGCCGGTTGAAGTGCTTGATGCCCGCTCTTTAACTGATGCGGAGCCCAATTTACGGAAAGAACTTGTTGGAGGACTAAGGATTCCGGGCGACAGTGTGATCTATCCGCCGGCAGCAGCTCGCTTTTTAGTGCAACGCGCTCGTTCTCGCGGCGCAGCCGCTTTTGTAGGCAGTTCAGTACGATCAATTGACGATGGAGCTATTGGCTTAGTAGACGGGACCAGGCTGTCGGCTAGTATCGTGGTTAACGCGACTGGCAGCTGGTCGTCTTTGTTGACGCCAGGCATTAATGTTAAGAAGCGAAAAGGTCACCTGCTTATCACTGATCGGTACCCAAATTTTGCACGTCATCAGTTAGTTGAATTGGGCTACCTGAAGAGTGCTCATTCAATGACGTCTGAGTCAGTTGCGTTTAATGTCCAGCCGCGAAAGACGGGCCAGCTGTTGATTGGATCCTCGCGACAATTTGGCGTCGAGACTTCGGAAGTAGAACCTTCTATCCTGGCTCGGATGTTGGAGCGCGCGCGAGAGTATTTGCCGGGTCTTGGCAAATTATCGTCAGTCCGTGCCTGGACGGGGTTTCGCGCAGCCACCCCAGACAAACTTCCGTTGATTGGACCACATCCGGAAGTCAACAAGCTGTACCTGGCGACCGGCCACGAGGGTTTGGGCATTACCACGTCGTTAGCAACGGCTCGATTGCTCGTCGATCAGATTATTAAGCGTGATCCGGTTATCCCGTTCGCACCCTACCTACCAGAGAGGACCATCCAAGCTACGGTTCATGGCTGAAGCAGTCGAGATTCTGATAAACGGACAGCGACTCTTCGTTCCGGAGGGAAGCACAGTCGCCGCGGCGATATTGACGGCGGGGTTCGCTTCGTTTCGCCAGTCGGTCAGCGGCGAGCCTCGTGGTCCACTTTGTGGAATGGGGATTTGTTTTGAGTGCCGGGTGACCATCGACGGCGCGCCCCATTGTCGTAGCTGTCAAACCGTTTGCCGGCCCGGGATGATCGTTAAAACAGATGGTTGAATTCACGCATAAATGTGAAGTCTTGGTCGTGGGTGCTGGTCCTGCCGGAATGGCGGCAGCTTGTCGTGCCGCTGAAGAGAGTTCATCCGTATCGGTGGTGGACGACAATACCAATCCCGGAGGACAAATATGGCGTCAACAGCAGGCACACCCAGATTCATCGGTCGCATCCGCCTGGTTTGAGAAGATTCGCGCGTCGAAACTCAAATTCATCAATAACGCACGAGTCTTCCAGGCCGTTAATCATGACACGCTACTAGCGGAAACAGACGACGGTGTAGTCGAGCTCAAGTATGCGAAACTAGTGCTGGCACCGGGAGCTCGTGAACGGTTCTTGCCGTTTCCTGGTTGGACACTTCCAAATGTAGTTGGCGCTGGTGGCCTTCAGGCCCTGGTGAAGAGCGGCTATTCAGTTGCCGGAAAAAGGATTGTGATAGCCGGTAGTGGACCACTGTTGTTGGCGGTCGCTGCCTACCTTCGACAACAAGGAGCAGACATTGTTTTGATAGCGGAACAAGCGCCAGCTGCAAAGCTGGTGAAATTTGGGATTGGACTCTTTGGGCTGCAGAGAAAAAGGTCCCAGGCGCTTAAGTTGAGGAAGGAACTGAAAGGCTTAAAATACTCGACCAGTTGTTGGCCTGTTGCTGCGCAGGGGGCCGACAAACTTTCCAGTGTGACTTTGAGACAGGGACGTCGACTCGAGACCATTTCCTGCGACTTTCTGGCGTATGGACATCATCTGGTCCCGAACCTCGAATTACCGGTCTTGATTGGTTGCACTCTAAAGGCCAAGTTTGTTCAAGTTAATGAGTACCAGGAAACTTCAATTCCAAATACGTACTGCGCCGGCGAGGTCACCGGAATAGGAGGTCTCGAACTGTCGTTGGTAGAGGGAGAGATTGCCGGCCTTGCGGTAACTGGACGCCGAGACGAAGCAAGAAATCTTTTTGCCTTTCGCAGTAGGCAACGTAAATTTGCGAGTTTGCTGAATCAGACTTTTGCGCTGCGCGACGAACTCAAGGATCTTCCTCGTCCGGAAACGCTTGTATGTCGGTGTGAAGACGTTCCCTACGAAACAGTTTGTCAGTACAGCTCATGGCGTGAAGCTAAGCTTCAGACGCGCTGTGGCATGGGCCCCTGTCAGGGACGGATTTGTGGTGGAGCCCTGCAGTTCCTGGTTGATTGGGATGTAGATTCGGTGCGACCACCGGTGTTGCCAGTTAGAGTTGAGAGCTTAATAATGTGAGGAATCCATCATGACTGTGAACTGGTCAGGCGTGATGCCTGCAATTACCACAGGTTTCGATTCTGATCTCAATGTGGACCATAAGTTTGTGGCCGAACATTGCAACTGGCTGGTTGATAATGGGTGCACTGGCATCGTCACCCCGGGATCGCTCGGTGAAGGTGCAACGTTGACTTATCAGGAAAAGCTTGAGCTTTGGTCCACCGTTATCGATGCGGTTGGCGTTCGAGTTCCAGTTGTTGCCGCCATAGCTGCGTTGAGTACGAGAGAAGCGGTCGACCTCGCGCAACAGGCTGCTAAGCGAGGCTGCCGAGGGTTGATGGTTCTTCCGCCTTACGTTTATCAAAGCGACTGGCGCGAAATGAAAGCGCACGTCGAAGCAGTTTTCCGCGCAACCGATCTTTCATGCATGCTCTATAACAACCCGATCGCGTATGGCACAGATTTTCTTCCTGAGCAGATCGAGGAGTTAGCTGCCGAGCACAAAAATTTTCATGCCGTGAAAGAATCGAGTACAGATGTCCGTCGCGTAACAGCAATCAGAGCCTTGATTGGATCACGGCTCTCGATTCTGGTAGGTGTTGACGACGCAATTGTCGAGAGTATTGGAATGGGGGCAAGCGGATGGGTGGCGGGCCTGGTCAATGCGCTGCCGAAAGAGTCCGTTGATCTTTTCAATCTTGCGATGAATGGTGAGCACGAGCGGGCCGTGGAATTGTACAACTGGTTTCTTCCGCTGTTGCGCATGGATACAGTGCCGAAGTTTGTCCAACTGATAAAGTTGGTACAACAAGAGGTCGGTATGGGTTCGGCCAGGGTTAGAGCACCACGAATGGAGTTGGCGGGCAGGGAATTGGAAGAAGCCTTGCGAACCATTCGCGCTGCATTAGCTAGTCGGCCGGATTTTCAATCAACCGCACACGTTGCTTAACAAAGATGCGGCGAAGGAGCGCCGGTTTAATTCATTAAAAATGGAACTAAAAGGTACGTCGATCATTGGATTCAAAAGGGGTAGTTCTGGAAATAAAACTTTGACCGGTTTCAACCCTTCGACGGGAGTCGCACTCGCCCCGACTTTTTATGCTGCAAATGCTGCTGAAGTCGATCAGGCAGCAAAATTAGCACACCAGGCTTTCACCTCTTTTTCTCGCACGAGTGGAAAAACAAGAGCTAAGTTTCTGCGCCAGATCGCCGCTAATATTGAAGCTCTTGGTGACGTGCTGATCCAACGTGCGACCCAGGAAAGTGGCTTGCCGGAAGGACGTATTCAATCTGAGCGTGGTCGCACTTGTAACCAGCTACGTCTGTTCGCCGAGATGATTGAAGAAGGTTCTTGGGTGGATGCGCGAATAGACCATCCCGATCCCGATCGTAAACCAATTCCCAAGCCCGATGTCCGCTCGTTGTTGCGACCGCTTGGCCCAGTTGTAGTTTTTGGTGCGAGTAATTTTCCGTTGGCGTTTTCGGTCGCAGGTGGTGACACGGCCTCGGCCCTGGCCGGCGGAAATACGGTGATTGTTAAAGCGCATCACGCTCATCCGGGGACGTCTGAATTGGTTGGCTCAGCAGTGTTGGACGCCGTACAGAGCTGTGATCTACTTGAAGGAGTAT
>DATIBX010000183.1:0-2612 GCA_035457105.1 Pyrinomonadaceae bacterium | reverse complement strand
TTTCACCTTAAACAACGGTGGTTGTGCGATAAAGACGTGGCCTCCTTCGACAAGGGCCGGCATCTGGCGATAGAAGAAGGTGAGTAGCAAGGTTCTAATGTGGGAGCCATCAACATCAGCGTCGGTCATCAGGATAATCTTGTGATACCGGAGCTTGGTAATGTCGAAATCATCTTTCCCGATCCCTGTTCCAAGTGCGGTGATCAGCGACTTGATCTCACTATGTCCAAGCATCTTGTCAAAGCGCGCTTTCTCAACATTCAAGATCTTGCCTTTGAGTGGAAGAATCGCCTGGTTTTTCCGATCGCGGCCTTGCTTGGCTGAGCCGCCTGCTGAATCACCTTCAACAATATAGATCTCTGACAGGGCTGGATCGCGTTCCTGACAATCGGCAAGCTTGCCAGGTAACATACTGGAACCCATCGCCCCTTTGCGAACAATCTCCCTTGCTTTACGAGCAGCTTCCCGAGCTCGCGCTGCATCGAGGGCCTTGCCCACAATCTTGCGCGCCACTGTGGGATTCTGTTCGAAAAACTCAGTCAGCCGATCGTTAAGAAAGGATTCAACAGCACCCTTTACATCTGAATTCAGTTTTCCTTTTGTCTGGCCCTCAAACTGGGGCTGCGGCAACTTAACCGAAATGACAGCAACCAGACCTTCACGCACGTCATCGCCCGTTAAAGAACCTTTGAAGTTCTTGGCTAATCCTGATGACTGTGCATAGGCATTAATCGTTCGCGTGAACGCTGAGCGGAAGCCGGAAAGATGTGTGCCACCGTCGACAGTGTTGATATTGTTGGCAAACGAGTAGACCTTTTCGTCGTAGCCATCATTGTATTGAATGGCGACTTCGATCGAGAGACTGTCTGCCTCCTTCTCAAAGTAGATCGGCTTGTCGTGCAGTGCAGTCTTATTCTTGTTCAGATGCTTGACGAACTCTGCTATGCCACCTTTGTAATAGAATTCATGCGAACGTTCTGGCTCTTCCCGTTCATCCTTGATCGTGATCCGGATACCTTTATTGAGAAAAGCCTTCTCTCGCAATCGTTCTGACAGCTTGTCAAAACTAAAGGACACCTCGGTGAAGATTTGCGTATCCGGCCGAAAAGTTATCTTGGTCCCGCGCTTCCGTGTTTTTCCTGTCTGCTGCAACGGCGCGACAGGAATTCCACGTGCGTACTCCTGTTCGTAAGTTTTTCCGTCACGCCAGATCTCCAGGTGTAGTTTTTCTGATAGAAAGTTGACGCACGAGACTCCAACGCCGTGAAGACCACCGGATACCTTGTAGGCATTTGAATCAAATTTTCCGCCGGCGTGCAGTTTAGTCATGACGACTTCAGCAGCTGACCGTTTCTCTTTTTTGATTTCATCAACTGGAATACCACGTCCGTTGTCAATGACGGTGATTGAGTTATCGAGGTGAATGGCCACTTCAATTGAGTCGCAAAAACCCGCCAGGGCCTCGTCGATCGAGTTATCCACCACCTCGTAAACAATGTGATGCAGTCCTATTTCACCTGTCGATCCTATATACATCGCAGGGCGTTTGCGGACGGCGTCGCGGCCTTCCAGGATTGTGATCGATGACGAATCGTAAGCCATACTCTTGTGTTTAGTTTCTTTCGTTCCTGCAGTTACCAATCAAGTCTCCTGTTTCTGCAGCCATACTCACCTTCGTGAGGTGCTCCAAGCCCTCACTTCCACGCAGAGAGGGCCTCGGATCTGGTCCAAGTCTGAAGGACTTTACCGTCTTCAATTTCGTAGACGTGTGCTCTTGAAAAGAAGCCTTCAACATGACTCCGCTTTGAGGTTGTGATGAAGGTTTGCGTGCGATTCTCAAGATACTCGAGGAGATGTCTAATTCGTTTCTCGTCCAGTTCAGCATCGACGTCGTCGATGATAAAAACTGGCTGCTCACTCGACCGTAAATTATACAACGAAATCGCCGCTAAGTCTAAGAGTAACAAGGCGCTACGCTGTTGACCTGAACTCCCGTAAACGCGAATCTCATGCCCATCCAGCAGAATTTCTAAATCGTCCCGATGAGGTCCAATCAGGGAGTGACCGGCGGCGAGTTCGGCCGGTAAACGCATTGCGAGCCTGCCCCGTAAAGTAGCCTCATAGTCGTCCAGTTTTCCCTTTCCCTCGAGCGAGGAAACATAACGACAACTTAAATGTCGCCGATCAAATAACTGTCGCTCAAGGGCCTGTTTTAAACCCTCTACGTACTCGACCCTCTCATCATGTATCTTCAATGCCAGTTGCACTAATTGCTCAGTCCAGGGCGTCAGTAATTCCTCAACTATTCTAAGTCCATACTCATTCTCCAGGGCTGTTTGAAGTAGCTTGTTCTTTTGCTTTATCACCCTCCCATAGTTTGCAATCGTCTGCAGGTAGGAAGGTTTTATGGATGAGATACCGCGGTCCAAAAAACGCCGCCTGGCTTCCGGCGTCCCTCGCACTACTTCCAGATCCGCCGCGGTAAAGGCAAACACCTGCAATTGAGATAGATAGCGAGTAATGGCTTCGCGTTTCTTGTTCACCAGCATCATTTTGCTGCCATTCTGAAACGTTACCTCCAACTCACGTTCGATCTGTATCCCGGCGTTCAC
>DATIBX010000182.1:0-7927 GCA_035457105.1 Pyrinomonadaceae bacterium | reverse complement strand
TGGCCCGCAGGAAGATTTAATCGCCGAAGTTCAACGCTCCGGCTCTGGGCAGAGAAACCGCTATTCGAGACCATGTCGGGGGGCCCGCACTTTAAACTGAGATTGAGAGTGAGTAAAAAACAAGTCGACGGACTGCCGACTAGAACTCACCGAAGTTAGTGTGCTGAGTGTTCAGATCTGCACACAATTAAAAACTTGGGTCGATCAAGCATTGACGAAACACGAACCAACAATTCTGCCACTTAACGGCAGTTTCTCAACTATCTGCCAAAGAGCAGAATGTTGGCCCGTGGAGGTCCTCCGCACTAGTTTGACCGTAATTCTGCAGATACTAATGACCAGGGCACTCGAGAAAAATTCTCGCTGGACAGTAGCGCCTACGTTATTCAGACCGTGCGATTAGCGCCAGTCTTTTAAGTTTGATGCGGTAACGTTTGATTCCGCCCTGAGCGTTTCCAATCTACTTACGAAAACGCTTGCGCAAACCAGCGGCTACTCCCAGCAAGCCAGTTCCGAACAGTAACATGCTAGCCGGCTCCGGAACGGTCTCGACTAGGCCTCCGCCTAAGCGAACCTGTCGCACGTCCGAAAAAACCGCGCCATTAATGCCCGTTAAACTGATGGACGTAATCGCTTGCCCGTTGATAGCGGTTACAGTGAAGAAGTTCTGGCCGTTTGCATCTACGGTGAAATCATCTTCAAAAAATCCCCCATTGATGTTGACACCTTCGACGTGGATCAAGACTGATCCACCAGTCGACGCATTGATGTTGAATACTGCACGAGTAAAGGTATCATTGTTGGCTAAGCCGAAGGTCAGTTGCGTAAGGGCCGTGTTGCCGGTTCCGCCGCTGACGGTTGCCTGGCCGGAGGGATTTGCATTCAATAATCCGCTACCGCTCGAAGAAGTAAAGTTGACCAAAAGATTATTCTGGCCAACGGTGCCCGTAACGGTGAGCACATTAGTTGCAGGATTGAGCAGAACATTGTCGGTGCCTTGGTTGTTGACACCAGTGACGACAACAATATCGGCTTTCGCTGTACCTGTTACGACGCTGACGATTCCGAAAACCGCCAACGTGAGTAAAAGTTTTTTAATAGATCCATAGTGGAACATTGAAACTAACTCCTTTCCTATGAAGACACTTTGTTTTGGAAGGGCTTCTGGTTATATCAGTGTCTTCAACCCCTATTTGTTCGTAGCGGTTGGGTAACGAACTTCCCGGGATCGTGCGTGGGCCAACCACTCCTGGATTATCAATTCGGAGATCCGGGGCTCCGAAGGAAAAAGATTAACAACGACTAAATCACCGCAGCGCCAGGGGAGCAACAACCTGTCGCTACGGTGGTCTAGAGTCTCCCGAGTGGTTAAGAGATCCGAGGAGACTACCGCAACCTCTTAATGCAAGTCTCGTCCGGTTGAGGTCCTTCGTTTCTTTTCTGGGCTGTTCAGACTGTCGACGAAGTACCCGTCACGGTCCGTGAGCCTTTGACCTACAAGAAGAGACAAATTCAAGTTTAGGGAAATGATAATAGGGGTCTCTTAGGTAGTAAGCAACGGGGTAGCGTGCCGATTTTTTTGGCAGTATTCTGTAGCGGATTCCGGCGCTGTATGGCGGAATTCTGCCATCAGTTGCACCTGTTTTCTGGCAGTTTGCTGCCAATTTTGAAGCTTTTCGAGGCTTGAATCCAGATCTCAGACGGCGAGTCTTGAATACCAAAAGATGCGCTAAATCTCGTCCAGTTACTGCACGTCTCGCCTTTTGAAATGTTGAGAACTTGTGGAATTTTGAGACTGGTTATTACTCGTCGAGTCAGTAAAAAGCTCATCCACAGATTACGCCGATCACACAGATTCCTTCTTGGAAAAATGGAAAAAGGCACGGCATTAACCCTGTTCTATTAAAGAATCTGTGTAATAAACCAACAACTTCTTGTTTTAATAGCAAGAAACCAAGCGGCCAGTAATTCACTAAACTTCTTGTTTCTTCAGAGTGCCCTCAAGATTAGTAACACATAAGTATTTTTGGGTAGATTTCTCGGTGCAACCTTTGTGTTCTCAGTGTCTCCGTGGTGGTTTTGCTTGCAATTAGAGTCCACCACGGAGTCACAGAGAACACTGAGGCGGCACAGAGAGATTCAACTATCGGTCCGATCTTAGATGCTTCGTTGCGGCTCTGCCGCGCTGTTTAATCCGCGTAGTCTGTCGATGATTCTTGTGTTTCACACAGTCTCTTCAGTCGCGTGGTCCTTCAATTTCTGCCTAATTTGCCTTTGAGGATTAGGTGGAAGTTGAAGGACCACGCACCTAAAAGCCGGTGGTCTCAACGGATCTTCAAATGGAAAATGAGAAATGGAAAATGAGAAATGAGAAATGGAAGATGGGAAATGAGAAGACCTACTACTGAATTCCTCCTCCCCCTCCTCCAGCAGTCCTGGTGCGCGTAGCGTATGTTCTCGGTGAGTCGAGTAGTCCCTGGATAACTTGCGCTACTTGTGATAACGGCTTTGGTTTTCTCAAAAACGCATCCGCTCCAGTCTTCATAGTCTCATCCTCAACTTCAACTGAGCCATATGCGGTCAACACTACAATGCGCGTCTCAGAACTCAGATCCCGGGCCAGCTTTACGACTTGCAAACCATCTCGTTCGCTGGTTCCCAGGCGTAAATCCTGAACTATCACTTCGTACTTTCTCGCACGTACCAACCTTTCTGCCTCTTCAACTTCGCTGGCAGTATCTACCTCGAAACCCTGCTGACTAAAGTATTCGCTCATTGAGAAGCAGATCGACTCTTCGTCATCGACCACCAGCAAATGAACAGGAGCCTTTTCCTCGGCGGGCTCTGGCTCCGCAGCTCGATGCAGCAGTCGACTCAACTTGCCAGAAACCCTTTTGAGCACTGAGACAGAAGCTCGATAAAGGCCAGGCGACTCAGTTGTAACAGTGAAATGAGAGGGACTTAGACCATAGAAAAGTGCTGTTAAATTTATCGGGTAAACAGCATGTAGCATGGTCGAGGCTCGCAACGTCAACTCAAAAATGTAACAGGAGAGTAAGAGTCAAAATTGCGATTTTGTCTAACTCGCCATTATCCATGGAAGCGGGCACTTTTGCCCGCTTCCCATTGGGATTTACGATCACTAGTCGTAGATTGTTGCGGCGGCGTTGCTGTTGGCCCCTTCACAAAGTTTGACTGCCCAAGGAGAATTTTTTCAGTCAAACTTCCCCAACACATTAACCTTTAAATCTTCGTCTCACACATCAGTGGCCAGTCCGATAAGCCCCTGTTCCCGGTAGCAATATGCTCGCCGGTTCAGGAACATTCGATGGCGTTGGTGAAGAGAGCGCTGTTCCCGATTGGAAGAACGCACTAGTGATCGAATTCAAATCAAAGCTGTCAAAGAAACGAAATGGTGGCGGGGGCGATTGTGAACCACCATTTCCTAATCCGTCCAGGACAAAACAAAAGCGACTTTTCCAGCCGAGTTTTGGCGGGGCAAGTGCCCAACTCAGCCGTTGCCGCCCACTTTTAAAAACGGCACTAAATTGAAATTTAACAAGACCCTAGAGAAATCGGTGTCTGGTGATCTTAATGGCGATACCCCGACTGCCATCGAGTTGAGGGTCGTCCCTCAATACCGTACCGACTATAGCCGCACTGCGGCGTCCGCGATTTCCGCCTAAGAGTCTTACTACCAGGCTGACATTTATATGAGTTCCGATGCGATCCGAGGTTTTCAGAAACAGTCCGGAGGCACTAATATTTTCCACGTCACACTCAAGACTGAAAGGTTCATCTTCGCTGTTGACACCCCAGACTCGGGCGTACAAGGTCTGCTGGAGGCGTTTCGCATATCGCCGATCAGATTTATGTTCGACGGGAGATGTCTGCGTGGTCGGATGAACTCTTCTCAGGTGTACTTCAAGGATCTCGTTTGCTCGTTGTTCGGGAGAAACAAGCATCATATCTTTTACGCTCTCAGTAGCTTGCTGATTTTCCGCCTGCATCATAGGAGCAGTTGCGTTTCTTAACATCGGAAGGCGTTGCCTATTTCGGTGGCAGGACTATCCCATAATTTCGGCCCATTTCATGGCAGGAATCTGCTATAGGAAATTGTCCCAAAACAGGGCCCAAAAACCCGGTCATCCACAGATTGCGCCGATTACACAGCGCGGCTTGCGCCGCAACCAAATTAGGCTTTGCTATGAACAAAAGTGCCTAACGCCAACGGCGTTAATAATCGTGCCAAGAAAACAAGAAGTTATCGATTTGTTACACAGCGCGGCAAAGCCGCAACCAAGCATCTAGATTAGACCGATAGTTGAATTTCTCTGTGCTGTCTCAGTGTTCTTGTGATTCTGTGGTGGACTTTATTTGTTAGCTAAGCCACCACGAAGACACTGAGGCACCAAGGTTGCACAGAGAAAATGAGCAATTTCTTGTTTTAATGGCAAGAACTGGGACTGGACCGCGAAGCGGTCGTAGAAGGTAGCCAGGGGTGTAGCACGAAGCGCAGCGCAGTGCGGAACCCCTGGATCAATCGCAAATTAGCCCAAACCCTAAAAGGGCGGCAGAAATAAGCGTCATGATCGGTTTCTACCGCCTTTACAAGGCTGCAACCTCCTCGGCGATAGCCAGGGATTCCGCACTGCGCTGCGCTTCGTGCTTCACCCCTGGCTACCTTATTTTGCACCTGCGGTGCTGTTTCGTTTTGGTTGCGGCTTTGCCGCGCTGTGTAATCGGCGTAATCGGTGGATGATCTTTACTTTTCGGACTATTTGGGGACTTTGGCGAGGCCGTTGCGGAAGGCGTAGATGATCAACTCGAGTCGATCTGAAACCTCAAGTTTAGAAAAGATGGAGCTGAGGTGATGGGTGACTGTGGTTTCACTAATGAACAAACGTTCGCCAATCTGTTTGTTCTTAAGGCCTTCGCCCACCAGGCCAATAACTTCTCGTTCTCTATCCGTGAGGCTTTTGATCTTGCTCTCTTCTGGATCAACAATGGTTGGCTTATTTAGGTTTTGCAAAATACTGCCCATCATTGATCGCTCAACCCACACCTCGCCTTCGTAAACTTTATTGATGGCTTTCAGCAAAAGGTCTGCGGCGTGTTCTTTCAAAACTATGCCCATTGCTCCGCGACGAATCGCAGTGCGATGCGAGTCCGGATTTTGCACGCCTGTAAGGATCAGGACGCGTGATTTTGGGCTGGTCTGAATCAAATCAGGCAGGAAGGCGAGTCCGTCATCTTCACCCAGAATCAGGTCAAGAATGATGACATCCGGCTGTTCGTTAGCTACTTTTTCCAGTGCTTCGATGCGATTGCCTGCCATAGCGACGACGCGCATGTTTTGGTCCTGCTCGATGAGCATTCGCAGTCCGCTGCGGATGACCGAGTGGTCGTCTACTATCATGATTCGTATAGGGTTTGAAGCTGCACTCATGTCGAGGTTCTGATTCAGTAAAGATGGTTTGCTGGGAGTCTGTTCCACCTGTTCTCCGGGGACTCGAGCCGGTGGGCTCAAAGCGGAATACCTACCTTTACAATGGTGTAGTCGTTATCATCAACAAAAACTTCGGTAATACCCCCCAATAATGCCGCCCGCTCCGCAATAGAGCGGGGCGTAAACGCGACCACCGTGTCGCCCATTAACTGGCCCGCGGAAACATTACCACGAGGACGACTATTTTTGATCTGTAAAACTAGCGAATCATCTTTGCAGGCGAGTTCAATTCTGGCAACCTGACAAAACGCGTGGCGCCGAATATTGCTTAACCCCTCAGTAACGATCTGGAACAACTCGCCGGCCAGTTTATCGTTGAGATTAATCTTCCCTTCGGCAGCAACGTCCACTTGAATGCCGGTCACAGAGGAAAATCTCTCAGCGTAACGTTGAATTGCAGGTATCAGAACCGCGCCCCGTTCTTCTCCCGACCGCAGCTCCGACACGTACCGACGTAATTCGACGAGCTCCTGATTGGTTAAGTCCAGCAGTTCATGAAGGTCTTCCGAAACGTTCGATTTTCCGGCTCCAAGATTTTGGCTAATAGCGGACAAGCCAAATTGCAAGCCCAGGTAAGGCTGAATCACGCTGTCGTGAATGTCGTGGGCGATTCGTTGTCGTTCTTGTTCCGCCGCGTCAGATGCGAGGTTGTCGATCAGGCGCATATTCTCGATCACGGGAGTGACGTGGTCCGACAACTGCAGCGCAAATTCCAATTCGGAAGTATCAAGTTTTTTGGGGCTATTGACTACACACAGTCGGCCCATCAGTTGATTGCGATAATTGATTGGAACCGATAAATAGCGGGTCGCATCGAGAACGCCGGCCAACTTATCAAAACCGGGCGAATTTCGATCCGCAAGTTGGTACAGTTCTGAATCGAACACCAGCGCTGGCGGATTGCGTTCCCTGTTGTAAAGGATAACGTGCGGTTCCTTGGGAGAGAAGAACAAGCTTGCAGCGTCTCGGCCCACTTCAGACAAAGAGGTTTTACTGAAACCACTTCCCCGGCCCACGCGATGAATATGGTAGCTTTCGTCCTGGCTTGGCATTCCGGAAATTACTAACAGACAGGCGTCAGCATCGTAAAACTCGCGAACACTTTCAAGAATTTCTTTAATCGTCCGGTCAATGCCGAAACGTGGGTTAGAGAATACGGTTACGTTTTTCAGCAATTGCAATCGGGAAGTTAGTTTGGTGTAGTGTCCGCCCCAACGTGAAATGATGTAGCCAAAGATCAGCAGCCCGATTGGTGCCAGGAGCAATCGATTGACTTCTACCGAAGTTCCCCTGGGAACTGTCAGCATCCCGACCACAGTAAATATCCCGGCGGAGGCCAAGGTTAGATGAAGACCAACCGTTTTTCCGAAGCGGAACGACGCAACAATGATCGAAAAGAAGAAGAAGTAATAGAAGATGCTGCGGGTACCACTGCTAAACGCGATCAGTGATGCATACCAAATCAGATCCAGCCAGGGTAAGATTTGCCTGGTCACTATTGGATTGCGGCTTACTGAAAGGCTATAGATTACGAGAGAATAGAAGGTGTACAGGATTAATATGAGATAGATCGGGAGCGTACCGCTGATTGGGTTCGACGAATCTATCGCGAAGATCATTAGCGCCGAAGTAACCAGGATCACTCGCATACCGGCGATTAGCCTGGCATCAGCCCACTGAGTGGGTACGGGCGCCTCTGAATTCTTAGGCTTATTTTCCAGAATTTGGTTCAACTGTTTAACTTTCAGCCTCGATGCGTTTTCGCCGAGACCGCTGTGTAGGCTTAAGAATCTGAATAGGTAAGACTCTGAAGTAATCGCCAGGTCTTCTCGGCCTCTTCACCAAATATCGTTATTTCATTTTGTCGCTCATCAAGGTCGAGTCCAAGACGCGCCTTGACTTCACCAGAACCCGGCCGAAAGTAAGCGCTGGTGATGTGGTCCACGTGCGCTATAAATCTCCCACCCTCAGGATGGGTGAACTCTATGAACTTCATAATTTGCGTCCTCCAATGCCAGTAGTAGAGAGGGAAGGCTAACGGCTGGCAATCCGTGGTGATCGGTTTCCGATGTGAATATGTGGGCCGGTTGCGATTCCAGGGATTGCGCTTCGGAAAGCAAGGAACGGTATCGATTGTTCTCGAAGGAAAGCGATTAACACTCTACCCTCGCGGCTGTCCGGATGCAGGCCAACGTCCATCCCATTACGATGGTCCCAGCCCCAACGATCATGTAGATCTGATTGGCCGAAAGCTGATAACGGCAAAGGCCGGTTGAACGTAGCTAAAAAGAAATCCTTAACGCGAGCGGCGTCGGCAAGTCGCCAGCGCCCGTTTCCTACCAGCGCGTCTTTAACAGGTGGGGCCTCTTCAACTGGGACCACTCGCTCTACATTTTTGACTTTGGCACGATCGATAAA
>DATIBX010000181.1:0-3357 GCA_035457105.1 Pyrinomonadaceae bacterium | reverse complement strand
CGACATTGAGCGCATCCGCCAGAGTTCCAATGAAATGGAAGTCGCGTGGATTCTCAGCTGGTGAGAAAAGTAATTGGACGGCTGGCGAATAATAAGCCCGTCGCAGATCGAGTTCCTTCAGACTCTCCAGCCTGTGGCTCGCTCGCGAAAACTCTTCCCGAACTCGAGACAGTTCTGCTTCGGTGTCGCTCACGGCTTCATGACCTTTGACTACGCTATCGACTGCCGTTTCGCGCTCTAACTGCAGCTTAGTGACTCTCTCTCGTGCGAACGAAAGCTCGTCTGAAAAAGTCTCGGCCTCAATTCTCCGCTCGGTATGTTGCGTCGCGGCCCGCTCACCCTCTTTAGCCAGACCTTCGGCTTGCGCCGCAAGGCGTTCAAGAATTCCTTCCAACTGACGGGCAATCTCTCGGAGTCGTTCCGCAATGGCCGTTTGGGTTAGTAATTCGGCGCGAGCGCTTTCAATTTCGGCTTCGGCTGCTGTAGTTGAGGCAAGCTTTTGAGCGTATGACTCTTCGGCAGTGCGCAGCGAAAGAGCGCTCTGGTCCCATTCCTCGCGCAGCTTTGCATCCTCGGCTTGCAACCGGTGGCATTCAGCTTCGACAAGAATTAACCTGGTAGTCAACGCCTCGATTTCACTGGTGACTTCAACCTGTCGTTTTTCGAGTTCTGAGAGCTGCTCGCGTTGGTACGCACATTCACGAATCTGGCGATCACGTTGCAGCACAGCCTCGGCAGCGGCGGCACGGGCGGCGGTCAAACCGTCTTCTAGATTTCGCGCTTCCTGAGTTGCAGATTTAGCAGCCTCTTCGCGTTGGCCCAGGTCGTTAGCGATCGCGGTTTCAATCTCAGTTATCTCAGTTAATTTTGCCTTTGTCTCTTCAAGGACTGCGATGAGCTTCTGATCTTCGGCCACATAAACCTGACGAAGTAACTCTCGGAGTTCTTCTCGCAGCACACCGTACCGGCGCGCCTTAGCTGCTTGTCGTCTCAGGCTATTCACCTGACGATCAATTTCAGAGACTATGTCGGAGATTCTGGAAAGGTTGGACCGCGCCGAGTCGAGCCGTGCTTCAGTAGCACGCTGGCGTACCCGAAACTTGGTGATTCCTGCCGCCTCTTCAATAATCGTGCGCCGGTCCATGGGCTTGGCCGAGAGAATTTGACCAATCCGGCCCTGCTCGATAATCGCGTAGTGGCCACCGGCCAGTCCGGTTCCTGAAAAGAGGTCCTGAATATCTCGCAGACGGCAAATCCGGTCGTTTAAGAGATATTCGCTTTCACCCGTCCGATAGAGTCTGCGAGTAACGGAAACTGCTTCGCCCGGAGCAAATTCGAGTGCTAGATTGCGTCGTCTCCAATGTCGCTTGTACGAAGGTTTGGCTGGAGACACAACTTCAGCAACGGCAGTCTCAATTGCTTCCGTCGTCACGGTTGGGCCTGCTTCAGCTACAACTTCGGTTGGCTCCGCGGGCGCGCTTTCCTGGGGCAGAATTGAGTCCAAATCAACAAGTCGTTCGTCAATCTGTTCGAGGGTAGAATCGATGTCCTCAATATCGGGTTCCGACTCAAGTACCTCGTCACGGACCATGTGCATCACAACTTCAGCCATTCCGCTGGGCTGTCGATTGCGGGATCCCTGAAAAATGACATCCTTCATCTCGCCGCCGCGCAGGTGCTTAACACGCTGTTCTCCCAGAACCCAGGCTATGGCATCGGCAACATTGCTTTTGCCACATCCATTTGGTCCTACGATTGCGGTTATTCCGTCCCCTGTGAAGACTATTTCGGTGTAGTCGGCGAAGGATTTGAAGCCGGTAATTTCCAGCCTTTGGAGTTTAAACATGCGGTCTATTTGCTCGGTTTCGGGAAAAGACCTTAGGCCCTTGTTTTACAAAGGTTTTCTAAGGCTAGGGTACGGGAGGCCAATATAAGTGTCGACCGCTTAGAATGTCAACTAGAACTTGAACTTAGCATTCCTTACTTAAGTCACAATTCGCTTAAGTAGGGGCGGCACGCCGTGGCCGCCCCTTCCCCGTTCTGGCGCCACTTGTTGGCAAAGGTATGGCCTTTGTACCGTGTCATAACCGAGATTGTGTTGGGGGAGACGTGGGCCGCCACGGAGTGCCGCCCCTACAAGCGGTCGCGGCGGACGTAGAGGAGGAGTTTGACGCCGGGGCGGAGCTGAAAAGTGCCATCTTCGGTACCTGATTTCACCTGCTCATAGTATTGGCCAAAATTCGCCTCCATTATCGCCTTCTGGTTTTCGTTGGCGATGATCATCGGTTCGGTCGACGGCGCCATCTGGGCGAAGTAGCCCACTCGCGTGAAATTCCGGAAATACCATGGCAACGGCCAATAGTCGGGACTAACGATCGTTATTCCCGTCGCAGCTTTGTCAGGCTCTCGACTGGCAATCTTGTCTACCTGATCCACCAAACTCAACAGGCCTCGCGTTGTATGGGCGTAAACATAAACGTAATAACTGTCGTCGTTGTCGTAGTTATAGAAGTTCAAATCAATCGTCTGATAGGTACTGATGCCGGCGGCGAGCAGCAGAACAATAATTGGCACCACAACTCGCCCCAACGCCAACTTGTACAACATCTGCACGCCATAACCCGCAATTAGCGCCAAGGGCACGATAAAGTTCAGACCGAGCCAGGGTGTCTTGTAGGGAATCAAGGAATAAGCAGCAATTAATCCAAACGCCCACAGCCCGCAGAATAGTGCAAAGGAATTACGAGGTTTCAAGACTGCAATACCGGCGCCCACGATTCCGAGCAAGAGGACAGGTGACTCCTGACTTAACAACCACTTGCCATATGTTAATAATGGATGGACATGTTGCTTGGTACCAGTCTTGGTCCAAATCTCAAAGGTTTTCAGCGAATCCCAGACACCCTGTGGATAGTTGCTAAAAAAGGAGGAGTAGAACAAAATATTAATGGTGACGAAAATAACGAAACCAAGGAACAACCAGACCGCTAAGTTCGATCCGCCACCGAGATCCTCCACAAATTTGGAATAAGCATTTTGAGTGCGGACCGACCGTTTAGTTTTAGTCGGAGTGGATTGCTTTCGCACGAATGAAAAATAGAGTTGCGTAAAAACAGCGGCAATTATCAGCACGCCCGCCGAAATCATGGCGGTCTCTTTAGTGGCAAACAACATCGCCAGAGACGCTGCCGACAATAGGAGATATACCGGATTCCGTTCGTCGTAAAAACGAAGGCTCGCCACTACGACGCCGAGGGTGAAGAAAACAAATAAGGTCTCGTGAATGTAGTACCGCGATAGGTAAACTGCCCCGGGAGACAATGCGAGTAGTAATGCGGCACTCAGGGTTGCAAGAGT
>DATIBX010000180.1:0-8538 GCA_035457105.1 Pyrinomonadaceae bacterium | reverse complement strand
CAAGTCGCCCGAGTCGATGAACGCTGCGACCACGCTAACTGTGATGGCCTTAATCATGACGGTCTTAATTTTGGGTTCAGGATTTCTTGCATACATCCTTAATGCTCACCCGAGCCCAAATGAAACTCTAGTCTCCGCGATCGGTCGTCACACCTTCGGTAACTCAATCTTCTATTATGTCTTACAGGCGTCAACCGCAGCGATTCTGATCCTCGCGGCGAACACATCTTTCGCCGACTTTCCCAGGCTCGCGAGTTTGCTGGCCGCGGATCGGTATTTACCTCGCCAGCTCGCGACGAGAGGCGACCGGCTGGTTTTCTCTAATGGAATTGTGATTCTTTCTTGGCGTGTTCGCTGATAGTCTTCTTCAAAGCCGAAGAGCAAGCGATGTTGCCGCTCTACGCGCTTGGTGTGTTTCTCTCGTTCACGCTGTCTCAAGCAGGCATGGTGGTTCATTGGCAACGCTTAAGAAAGGCAGATGAGGCGCAGCGACAAATCAAGCTCGAAGAAGAGATTCACCGAACTCAAGCGGAGGATATGGGTGTAGTCAGTCATGAGGCAGAAAGACTTCAGGCATTGGAACGCGATCGAGGTGGTAGCTGGCGCGCGTACATGATAAATGCGACGCGGAAACTAAAAGAGAAGTGGTTGACCTGGGGCGAGGGAGTTCAGTTGGTTGTATTGCAATCACCTTATCGATCACTGACGAGACCGTTGTTAAAGTACATCGAGCGCGCGTCAAGACAATCGGACAACCTGATGGTCACAGTGCTATTACCCGAATTTGTTCCGGCAAAGTGGTGGCATCAACTGCTCCACAACCAGAGTTCTCTACTTTTGAAGGGGGCGCTGTTATTTCGAAAAGGCGTGATAGTTACGAGTGTGCCCTATCACTTAGAGAAGTGATGACTGAAGCGAGTTGTTATGTTCCTGGTACCGATTCCGCGCCTGGCGTTCGTCCTGCAAGAAAGCAAGAGCGGCAGTAAACGGGTCGGCCTTGAGACGGATAAAATGGGACAGTGGTTTGTTGACCACACTGCGCACACTGTACTGAGACTTCGATTCGCTGCCGGACTCCAGCCGACTGAGCGGCTGCAATAGCAGCGAGTCGTTCGTTCTTCGCTTGTTTGCAAGGCTTGCAGCGTTTGGGTTCGTTCTTTAATCCTTTATCGTGGAAGAAGACCTGTTCACCTGCTGTCCAAATGAAGTTTTCGTTACAGTCTACACACTTGATGGGTCGATCTTGATATTCACTCTCCGGACTTCTTGCTATTTCATGCGCCAGTTCCGTCTGTGCCATGATGAACTCCCTGGGGTCGTTAATGTTAAGAGGTTCTGAATCGCGATTAGCCGGCTTGCTTACTAACACATCACTATCAGACTGGAGTTAGCTTTAGAAATGGGCAGATCTCTTCAACTCCGAAGGAGACCAACTTGGTCGGCAACACTATAACTATGTCGAAAATGTGTCAAGACAAAAACAGCAGTTTCGATGTGCAAACTTTCTGACGCCCTTCTTGGACCAGTCTGTATATTGTCAAAAATATGAAAATACTTGTTCTTGGTTCCGGTGGACGCGAACACGCAATTGTGTGGGCGCTAAATAAAACAACCTCGACCCCACTCACGATTTTTTGCGCGCCGGGTAATCCCGGCATTTCACAAATCGCGAAAATTCTTCCGTTCCAGATTGACGACTACTCAGCAATTATTGCGTTCGCAAGGTCAGAACAAATTGATATGACATTTGTTGGGCCCGAAGCACCTCTCGCTGCCGGAATCGTCGACAAGTTTCAATCAAGTGGCCTTCCGATCGTCGGGCCCATCGAATCCGCAGCTCGCCTTGAGTCGAGCAAGGTTTTTGCCAAAAACTTCATGGCGCGCTTTCGAATTCCCACTGCGTCTTTCCGCGTTGCGGAGAGCCCCTTGATCGCTCTCGAAACTCTCCGTCGCGGAGAGGTCTCAATTGGAGGACGGGTAGTTCTAAAGGCGGACGGACTCGCGGCTGGAAAGGGTGTGATAATTGCTGACTCGTTGACTGAGGCAGAACAGGCCGTGACTGATCTAATGGTTAAAGCGCTTGCCGGTAAAGAGGCTGGTTCAAGACTCGTAATCGAGGAGCCTCTTGAGGGTAAAGAAGCGTCTCTTCTTCTCTTTGCGGATGGGCGTGATTATGCGGTAATGCCAGTTGCCCGCGATCACAAACGAATCGGAGAGGATGATACTGGACCAAACACGGGTGGAATGGGCAGCGTCACTGATAGTTCGATCCTGCCTCCGGACCTTGTCGCGAGAGTCTTAAGGGAAATTGTCGAGCCAACATTGGAAGGCCTCAGGGCTGAAGGCTCCGAATTCAAAGGAGTCTTGTTTTTGGGCCTGATGTTAACTCCGGATGGCCCCAAGCTATTGGAATACAACGTTCGCTTTGGAGATCCCGAAACTCAGGCGATTCTAGTCAGGCTGCGAACCGACCTGACTGCCATCTTTGAAGGAATTAGGACTGGAAAATTGGGTAATCTGAAGGTTGAATGGTCCGCCGGTGCGTCAGCTTGTGTAGTGCTGGCAAATGGCGGCTACCCAGGCAAGTATGAGAAAGGCGGGGTGATCCATGGCCTTTCTGGCACGCAAAGTGATCCAGTGACTATTTTCCATGCCGGAACCACGCAGAACGCCGACGGCCAGATCCTGGCGACGGGTGGACGGGTATTGGGGGTTACGGCGGAAGGAACCGATCTGAAGCAAGCCTTAGGACGCTGTTACGATGCCATCGAAAATATCCATTGGGAGGGAATGCAGTTCAGGCGCGATATCGGAAGGTCGACAATTGGCTCCGTTCAGTAATGCCTGCCGTGTGGAAGGCTTCAAAGAGTGCTGCTATACTCCAGACTTGATTGGTTTTTTCGGCTTATGATGAAACTGCCTGAGCGTATGCGTCGTACAAAAGAACGTCGCAAGGTCTTGAGTGTTCGTAGGACCGTGCACCGAGAGATTCAATATCTCGCTGTTGGAGGATGAGCTGAGATGGGACTTTGGACACGAATGAAACGATCAATGCGCGCACTCTTCGGAGGCATTATCGAAAGAACTGAAGATCCTGAGCTTATACTGCAACAAACAATTCGGGATATGCGCGATCGCGTTCCGGAGCTTAACAACTCGGTAGCCCAGGTCATGGCCACGGAAAAGTTGCTGGCGAAAAACAAGGAACGACTCGAAGGTCAGGTGGTTGATCTCGACTCTAAGATTCGGGCTTCAGTGAAGATGGGTCGCGACGATATCGCTACCGCTTACATTGGACAACTGCAGCAGGCTCAAGTTGACTTGCAAAAGACGTCACAGCAACTTGAGCACGCCAATCTGGCATCGAAGCAGGCACTAAAAGCGCGAGACAATTACGTGCTTCAGATGCAGCGTCGCACGGCGGAAGCGATGCAGTTGATAAATCAATCGAAACAAGCAAAGCTTCAAGAACAGCTCGCCCAGACGATGGAGTCGTTCCAGCTTGGGGACGACGCATCAACATTTAATGAGATGCGTGACAAGATTGACCGTCGTGCGGCGGCGGCTGAGGCGAAGATGCAACTTGGAGCAGCTTCAGTAGATACGCAAATGCAGGACATAGAGCGGGAAGCGATGGATATGCAGTTGCAGGATAAACTTCTCGCGTACAAGAGGGACATGGGATTGCTTGGAACAGGCAACAATGTTCCGACACCGCAGGCGCTTCCTGCTGAGGGAGAAACTAGCGGAGGGAGTAACGGGACAGGTAATGGGAGCCGCTCGGGATGAAGTTTGTGCCGCAGCGGATTTAGTTAGTGAGCACAGGTTCCAGTATCAATAAGTTTATGGCCGAGTTTCCTAAGTTTGATGTCAGATATCTGAAAGAGGCCTTCAAAGAACCCATAAACTTTTGGGGGATGGCGGGGTTCGCAGTTGCTGCAGCCTACGTCCAGGATATTA
The DNA here is from genome assembly GCA_035457105.1 of Pyrinomonadaceae bacterium. Classification (GTDB taxonomy): domain Bacteria; phylum Acidobacteriota; class Blastocatellia; order Pyrinomonadales; family Pyrinomonadaceae; genus PSRF01. Next base: position 4,578 of record DATIBX010000180.1, on the reverse strand, counting down.
CACCGCTCGTTGCCGCGTTGGCGGCTGAGACACTTTATTTAGCTACCGTGCCTGCAAGTACTGTATATCGCCGACTGGTTGACAAGCGTGAGAAGCAACGTCTGCTTAAATTGCGCGATCAACAACGTGAGGCGTTAATCAAACAGTTCGATCCCCGAGAGCGAGAAGCAGTCGAGTATCTTCGCTGGATGAAGAACCAGATCTACTCGAACTACAAAAAATTTACGGGCACTAAGCAAGTACCGCATAACATTCAGAGCCTTGATCAGCGGTGGGAAGACTTTGTTGATCTTCTAGATGTGTATCGGCGGCGCAAGCACCACCTGCGCACGATCAACCGGCAATCTGTGCAGAATCAACTGGTGCAGGCTGAGCGATCGGTCCAGATGGCCAAGGACGAAAGTGAAAAGAGAATCCAGTCTGCCAACGTCGAGATCCTCAAACGACGTGTCGCAGCTTTCAACGACATCGAGCGCTCGGTGAAGCTCGTTGAAGGACAGCTACAATCCATCGAGAACTTCTTTGGTCTTGTGAATGATCAGGTTGTCACCCTGCCTACGCCAGAGCGTGTTTCGTCGCTCGACTTCGAACAGTTAAGCGATTCAATCGCTATGACTAAACAGATGCTCGAGGAGACATCAGATACGTTCGCCGCTTTAGATAGCCATAACCGAGATATCGGGAACTACGAACTGCTACTCTCCAATACCGGGACTTCGAAATAGGTCCTATTCGTCCTATAGGTCCTATGAGGCCAGAGTCGATAGGACCTATAGAACAGATTGGACCTATTCCAGTGCTGCACCCCTGAAAACCACCACCATACAATAGTTTAGTTGTTAATGTTGAGGCTCAGGTAATACACTCTATAGCATTGAAAAAAAAGATGGCCACAAGATATTGACACTCGGGTGCCAAAGGAGTATATTCCGCTCCGCTTGAGAACGAAGTGATAACTGGTGCAGCGGCCGACCCCCTGAGTTGCTCTCCAGAAGGGTTTGTCGCTTCGAAAAGAGCCAACCGGAGTATCAGCAAAACACTCTAACGATAAGGCCCGCGTAGCAATACGTCTGGCATAACTGTTTCTAAAACTCGATTTACTCTCAGTTTCCCCGGGAGAAAGGCAGAGACGACGATGAGCGCAGCTATCGGCAAAAAAGTCGGAAATAAAGTAAGTACCCCAGTAGTTTCACCCCGCCAAAAGTCGCAACAGCTTGGGCTCAATGCTAGAAAAGTAGTCAGTAAGCGATATTCCCTCAAAGACGCCAAAGGTCGGGCAATCGAAGAATGGAGCGATATTGTAAGACGGGTTGTTGGCCATGTGTCCGCAGCCGAAACCGGTGAAAAACGCGATAAATTTTTCGCGGCAATGAGCCAGGTTATGCTCGAGCGAGAATTCATTCCCAATACTCCCTGTCTCGTCAATGCTGGAAAACCGAATGGTCAGTTGGCAGCCTGCTTCGTGCTTGAAGTCCCTGATTCGTTGACTGGAATTATGGACCATGCGAAGGCCGCCGCTACCATTCATCAAACCGGTGGTGGCACCGGCATGACTTATGAATTCTTGAGACCGTCCGGCGCCATGGTGAGCTCGGCGACCGGAGTAGCATCCGGACCAGTCTCATTTATGAACATCGTCAACCAGGTTACCGACGTTGTTAAGCAAGGAGGAGTCAGACGCGGAGCGAACATGGGAATGATGCGCGTCACTCATCCGGATGTGCTTCGTTTCATTCATGCCAAGAATGATCAGCACTCTCTTACTAACTTTAATATTTCAGTCAACGTCACTGACAAATTTCTCAAGGCCGTTGACGACAGCGAATGGTTCCAACTGGAATTCAATGGTGAGTCATGGAAAGACTCCATTTACGATCCGGTCAGAGACGGCGACTACGTGATTTATCGTCGGCCAGATGGCTCGACCGTAACATTCTGTGATCGACAGGCTTTCCTAGCTGCTGATCTTTCTGACACGACAATTGAGGAGCCTCCATTGCCGGGCATGATCTTCGCGCCGGATATTTGGAATCGAATCGTTGCCAGTGCTCATAAATACGCTGAACCTGGAATCGCTTTCATCGATGAAGTTAATCGTCACAATCACATGATGAAATCGATGGGGCCTATCTACTCGTGCAATCCGTGCGGTGAGCAGTTTCTGCACTTTTCAAACTCGTGCAACCTTGGTTCAATCGACCTCGCAAAGTTCTATGATCCAGAGCAGAGGATTGATTGGGACAGGCTTCGTGAAGTCACTCACTTGTGTACGCGATTCCTGGATAACGTGATCGACACTTGTGCCTGGCCACTTCCTGAAATCAACGACGTAGTGCATCGAACAAGACCGGTGGGCCTAGGAGTAATGGGTTTTGCGGATCTTTGCCTGAGTCTCAACATTACCTACGGATCAGCAGCTTCAATCGATCTTATGGACGAAGTGATGGGTTTCGTGCGCCGTGAGGCTTGGATTGAGAGTAATCGGCTGGGCGCCGAAAAGGGAACTTTCCCTGAGTTTGAACCAAATCGTGAAGCATATACAGAGTTTCTAACGAACCAGATCGGACTTCCAAAAGATGTCCCACTGACTCCGCGCAACTACGAAGTAACAACCATTGCTCCAACCGGAACAATTTCGCTAGTAGCCGAAACTTCTTCTGGCATCGAGCCTAACTTCTCGTGGGCCTACGTTCGAAAGGACACACTTGGCACACGTACATACGTTCACACCTTGGCTGCGAGAGCTTTGGGAATCGATGTGGACCAGTCTGATCAGCAATCAATCGATGCGGCTGCGGCCTATGTTGTGGAACACGAAAGTGAACTACCACCGCACTTCATCTCGGCGATGAACATAAGCGCTGAGCAGCACGTTCATGTGCTCGCGGCTGCTCAGCGCAACGTCGATAATAGTGTGTCGAAGACTTGCAATGGAGCAGTTAACGACACAGTCGAATCGGTTGATGCTCTATATCGACTGGGACGCCAACTCGGGTGCAAGGCTGTCAGTTACTATCGTGACGGTTCTCGCGAGAACCAGGTTCTGACCTCGATGAAATCTGAAGAGCCCAAGGGTGAAATTGCCTGCAATCCTGAAGCAGCGGTGGAGCCAATGGAGGAAACCGTTAGTCATGCTGAGGCTATCGCTGCCAATGACTCGGCCGCCCGGCAGGAAGCCATCGCGCGCGAACACTCGGAAATCATTGCGGCACCGACCCTGACAGCGATTCGCATTGAGCGACCTCGCGAGTTACGTGGTGCAACCTGGCAGATACCGTTTGACGGGCAGAATCTTTACGTGACTGTCAATCACGATGGCCAGATGATCCAGGAGGTTTTTGCCACTGGACCGATCAGTGGTGGAGTGGGGTTGTTGGCATCGAAGATGCTGCGCGGCGGTTTTGACGCAGCGGAAGTTGCTTATAGCCTCAACAAAGTGACAGGCACTCACGCAGTTTGGTTTAACGAGCGCCTGCTGACGTCGCCTGAACAGGCCGTAGCCGAATGCATTATGATCACCAACCGTCGCCTCACCGGCCATCCTGATTCAGCTCGAGCATTGGGTAAGCAGCAGAAAGACCATGGTTCGGCTACAGCGCCCGTAACCGGGGCAATTATGTCCAACATGATCGGCATCTGTCCCGAATGTCATGGCCAACTGGAGCACGCCAGTGGCTGCGACTTCTGCCGTGATTGCGGGTTTAGCAAGTGTAAGTAAGAAGTCTTAGGTCTTAGGCCTTTGACGTTTTACCAAAGCTCAAAGCTGAAAAGCCGTCGCTCCTTTGCGGCGGCTTTTCCATTTGACTCATCAATATACTGCTGTCTAATATGTCGCTATGTCATATATAGGATCACGAGTGCTGGAGCGTGAACTCAAGAAGGGAAGCGCCGAGTTACTCATTCTTTCCCTGGTTGAGGACCAACCACGACACGGCTACGACATCGGCTTGCTCATCCAGCAACGCTCGGGCGGAAAACTCCACTTCAATGTCGCATCGCTCTACCCGTTGCTCTACCGGCTCGAAAAACGCGGCTGGATCCAGGGTCGCTGGGTCGAAAAGGCCGGTCAACGTCGCCGTCGTTTCTATAAACTTACGGCGGAAGGAAAAAAGGTCCTCGCCGCTCAACGTAAAGGTTGGAGCGAGTTTGTAGCAGCTATCAATAGCATCGCCGGCATTGAGCCTGTGTAGCTGAGAGTTAGACGAATGTCCGATTGGAAAAATGAACTCGTCACTCGACTAGCCTCCTTGAGGTTGGCACCGGCAGCGCTCGCGGTCCTGTATTACTGGCCTGCGCTCGGTGAATTCGAGTGTTTGTGCGGGCCGCGTCACCTGGTCATCACTTATTGTTCCCGCCGGCACGCGGCTTTAACGTAACCGAGAAGTTGTGAGTGCGCTCGTAGCCGAACTGAGCCACTGAATATGAAAGACCTGGTTTTGTCAGAGTTATTGAAACGGCATGAGTCTTACCGTCATGTGCCTCTTCAGTAGCGTAGAATCCCACCACGTATTGACTCCGGAGGTCATCCTCTATTGCTTCAAAAATTGGACCAAGATCCGGATGCTCAGCTGGCGACAA
>DATIBX010000179.1:0-3808 GCA_035457105.1 Pyrinomonadaceae bacterium | reverse complement strand
CAAATGAAAAATGTCAAATGACAAATGGAAAATGATTCAGTCCTGAAACAATTTTTCCAGGGAAGGAATCAGGTCTAGAGTCTCGCTGCTCGTTGCGCTCTTGTTGTCGATCTCTGTCTCCTTTCGCTCAATCACAGGCGGTCGTCTTGACGAACCCCGCGCCGGCGAAAAATTTCGGTGGTCCACGGACCTTTAAGTTTTAAGAAGTACACAAAGGGCATAAGGTAAGCCACAAAAGGCACAAACTTTTATCATGAATAAAGTTTGAGCCCTTTTGTGGTTAACTTGTGCCTTTGTGTACGCCAGTTCGAGTCCTCGCAAATGACAAATTTCTTCATCAGTTATAACAAGGCTGATAAGACGTGGGCGGAGTGGATTGCCTGGCAGCTCGAAGAGGCCGGGTTTACGACAATCCTTCAGGCGTGGGATTTTCGTCCCTCACATAACTTCCCGATAAAAATCGATCAGGCAATTAAAGACACCGAACGAATCATTGCGGTTCTTTCACCATCGTATTTGGACGCAAGCTTTACCAAGCCTGAGTGGGTCTCCGCCTTTCGTCAGGATCCGACTGGAAGTTTGGGCGTGTTGCTGCCAGTGCGTGTTCAAGAGTGTGACCTGAAAGGCTTGTTGGACCAGATAATTTACATCGACTTAGCAGGGAAGGATGAGTCGCAAGCCAAGGCCGAGTTGCTTGCTGGAATTCAACGGGGTCGAGCGAAGCCACTTACTAAACCTGAATTTCCGGGCGATGTTACCCGTTCAGTGCTCGAGTATCCCTCGTTTCCGGGCGAAAGTTCGAGAAAGATCCGTCCTCACGTTGTTGCTGTGGTAAGCGTTCTTTTGGGAATATTAATTTCCTTATGGATGGGTCCTCTCAAGCGCTGGCAAGCGCCGCCGCGTCCCTGCATAAAGACATCATCAGGCGAATATCATGAGGCAGAAAATGCGGAGCTGATCGGCGAGGCTTCTAAAGATTCAGAGCACTCAGGATTCTCCGGCGACGGATACGTTTCAGGATTTGGTCACGGAGTTTCTGGAATGGCTGCAACGTTCCTGGTTGATGTCCCTAAAGATGGTCAATACCAGGTTGAACTCTGCTATGCGAACGCTACCGGGTCGACAAAGACTCTAACACTTTTCCTCAATGATGAGCGCGTGATGCAAACGCGCCTTCCAAACGATGAAACCTGGAACAGGTGGTTAACGCAGACGGAGGTGTTGACTCTTCATGCCGGCCGCAACGCAATAAGTTACAGGAAGACTCCCAATGACCGCGGGGAAGTAAATCTTGATTTTATCCGCGTCGCACGATTGCCTTGAGTTATTCAATCGAAATGACTTCACGCGTCGTTGGGTTTAGATGGATGATCTTTTTCCGTTTGTCGCGCGCGTATTGAACTACATCGGCTGTGCCTCCTAAACCTTGCGCGGGTTTACCATCCCAGAGCGCCAGCACTAACTCAGACAGATCCACTACTCTCTTGCCGGCCAGCAAGTAAGCCTCTTCGTTTGAATCGCCCCGCTCGAGCGTTTCAACATTCGCGGCCGAAGCCAGCAGGCTGTGGTACGTGTCTCTATCTTCCTGCTCGGTGAACGTCTTCTCGTAATCGGCAAAGGGAATTATTGCTTCCAGTGTGCCGCCATTTTGCAGAACAATTTCAGCAAATAACTGATCTGCGCCGGCTGCGAGCGAGCTGATTCCGATTAATGGCGCTGCGCAGGTATCAAGCACGGCGCGCATCTCACTTTCGGCCCAGTCCCAGTCAGACGCCTGTCGAAGCTTTTGATGTCCGGTTATTCCAACTCTCATCTGAAACGTTTTGCGTCAGTTACACATTAAGGTTCGAGAAGAGCATACATGCTTACGTGTTATATGCTAGCCAATCAAAAACATTTCAAGCGTTCATGGATGCGGAGTCGCTGTAATGTAATCTTCTGAATATTCATGATGAAGATAGAGTGAACAATCTGCTGGAAGGAGATCCAACATGACCGACGAAACAAACAACAACGAAACAGAGAGACCGCGAGGCGGTGGCGACGTCTCAGGCAAATCGGTAACGGAGCCCAACCCACGCGGTGGTGGCGACGTGTCCGGTAAATCGGCAACGGAGCCTATCGCACGTGGTGGTGGCGACGTGTCCGGTAAATCAATTCCTACTGAGAAAGATTACGAAGAGACGGAAGAGTACGGCGAATTGCGAAAAAGCGCTAAAAGCTGAGTTCTCGATTTCCGAAAACACCCGCCTTTGTTACTCGTTCTTCCCCCTGGAAAGAGGATGGCTCCGGCCATCCTTTTTCTTTTCCAAATCTCACCACAATTCTCACTACAGCGTGCGCACGCCATTGCATCAGTTTTCCAATTTACACTACTCTATGCGCGGTACTAACAAACCATAATCTTCGGATTAGCAGGTCGCGGATCGCTCCCACTTTCGTCGGCGAAATTACCAAGTGTCGTCGTTCCCGACCCCATCAGTCTGATATCCCACATGACCCAAAAACGGAGAGCCCGTCGGGTTCTTTTATCAGTTTCATTGTTTGTTCTTTGCCTGTGTGGCCTTTGGGTGACTCTCGAAGTTTCTTTGCCCACTGCAATCGTCGCGCAGAATACAGATGTTTCCTCTCTCATTCCTGAATCCACGAGCAACCATCAAATCACATCCGGTCAAACTCAGGTTTTTGGCGTCACTTTAAAACAGGGGCAGTGTCTGAGTCTTTCGCTGCAAAAGAAAGACTTGCAACTGACCGTTGCCATTCAGAAACCTCAGGGGCAAACTGCCGCAACCTTCTTAAGCCGGACTTATGGACCGTTAAACGTATTTTATATTGCGGAGGAACCGGGCCAGTATCTGATCAAGGTCCAATCAATTGAGAAGGAGGCGGCGCAGAACTCTTATACCTTGTCACTCGAGAAACCACGCGATGCCTCGCCCGCAGACCGGACACACGCGCCGGCGGCAAAAGCGGTAAACGAAGCAGAATGGTTAAGAGCACAATGGGAAGAAACCTCTTTGCGCAAGGCCGTCACGAATTATGTCGACGCGAGCCAGGCATGGCAAACGATCGGTCTTACTCGTGAGTCAGCGCGAGCGCTCTCGAGTATCGGCGACATCTATTTCATGTTGAGCGAGTATGAAGAAGCGCGGCGCTGGTATGAAAAAGCATTAACCATTCGGCAAACGGCGGCCGACACCGAGGGCGAAGCCGATTCTCAAAACGACATCGGTTACATGTATGTTTATATCGGGGACCTCGACCGCGCCTTTGAACATCTAAATCGCGCGCTTCAATACACCGAACCACGCGCGGCTGAAAATCCGCGACGGCTCGCCATCACGCTCAATAACATCGGAGAACTCTACTACGCTAAGAGCGATCTTCCTCAGGCGTTGAATTACTTCAATCGTGCTCTTGTTCTATGGACCAACGCTGGGGATCGCGCCGGTCAGGCGTTGGCGTATGTCAACATCGGCTACAGCTATTACGACTCCGGAAACATTCAGGAAGCGTCCAAATACTACCGGCAATCACTGTCTGCTGCGCAAGTCATAGGCGATCTCAGAAGCGAAGCTTTGGCTAGAACAGCACTCGGCGGTGTTTATTCACTGAGTGGTGAAAAACAGTTAGCGCTTGATTCACATCATGAGGCGATGACGGCGCTCCGTAAGCTCGGAGACAAGTTGGGTGAAGGTGCGGCACTCAATGGTATTGGCAGAGCCTATGAGGAACTCAACCAGAACCGGCTTGCGCTCGACAACTACATTGCTGCTCGAGATCAATACCACCGTGCTGGTAAGTCCGA
>DATIBX010000178.1:0-3059 GCA_035457105.1 Pyrinomonadaceae bacterium | reverse complement strand
TTAATGGCAACGGCAACGATGAGTAACGACGGTGAGGCAGAAACCTCAAACGCGCAGAGATGCAAAAGCCCTGGGCCGAGCCGGGCTTTTCCCTTCGACGCAAATCCACAACGTTAAAGATTAATACGTCGAACAATTTCTTCTAACATTTTTGATTAGGTGACAAATAAAACAGCGCCCGATGCTTATCTTACTCACTTCCGATTAACAGTGACTGTAACATTCGCTGTAGCCACGCCACCCTTACCATCAGTCACTGTATAAGTGAATGTGTCGGTACCGACGAAGTTTGGCTTCGGTTTGTAGTTCACCGACTTTCCGCCGCCTGTGATCGTAGCGGATCCGTTTGCCGGTTGAGTTACAGCTGACACCACCAGCTGATCGCCGTCCACGTCGGTATCGTTCGCAAGGACAGAAATACTCACTGCACTATTCTTTAGTGTCGTTACCGCGTCAGCCGTAGCACTCGGACTATCATTCATGGGACTTACACTGATGGATACAGTTGCCTCAGCCGAGGTAGCGGCGCCGTATTTGGCTTTGAAAGAAAAACTGTCCGGACCACTGTAGTTTGGAGCCGGAGTGTAAGTGAGATTCGGAGCATCGCCGCTAAGCGTGCCATGCGAAGGATTTGCCGTGATTACATACGAAACTGCACCACCGTTCCCCACTCGTCCTGTCAATACGATCGATTCGGGAATGTCTTCGCTCACGCTTACTGATTGTGAGTCGGCGACGAGCGGATCATACAGTCGTAAGTAGCGCACGCCTCCATCAACAGTAGCAAAAAGTAACGATCCATCGCGCGATATTCTTAAGCGACCTTGAACAAACGCCCAGTTGCCAGGATTTACGAAATTATTCTCGAAATCGTATGCAGCTGTTTGCGCGAAAGAGTTCGTGTCGAACGCTCGGACCTGTGTAGAGCCAGACCATGCGAAGTAGACAGTGCTCTCAACAGGATGATAGACCACACCAATTGGCTGTGGTCCTGCGTACTGACCGATGAGGTTATATTTAACCAGATTCGCATCACAGATGTAGGTGCCATTGTAAGTTGGAATGGCGAATTGAGTTCCGTTGCTGTTCACGCCCATCTCGTAGTTAAACCACGACGTGCCATCGGTATATCCGGATTTCTTCAGCAGGTTCCCATCGGCGATCCGATAGCGCCCGAATGGTCCATCCGAACTGTCAGCTTCCACGTAACCGACGATTCCAAGGTCACCGCTCGATCTTACCATCGAGTAATTTCTGACTTGGGCCAATTGGGTCCATGCCCCGGTAATCGGATTGAGCTTACGTAAAGGAATCCAGCCTGAACCTTCGAAGGATGAGGTTGTTAGAACAGTACCATCGCTGGCATAAGCTACTGCGTAAGTTCCGCCTTCCATGAAAGAGCGAGTCATCAGCACCTGACGAATCTCCTGCGTGGACAAATTAACGACATACACCCAAACGTTGGGATCAAGTCGGCGCTGGTCGGCAATCACGAGTGTGGAGCTGTCTGGTGATAAATCTATTCCTTTCAAACTGGCGCCCGGCATCGTGAACGGGGAGAGGAACGTATTTGACGTCAGGTGATAACGGAGTACAGAGTCTCCATTGGTTATGTACAAGGTGTCCCGGGTTGAGTCGTATACCATATCAACGCGCGACGATGCGGGAATAAAAATTCCTGCGGCATTAACTTGTTCGAGTGAACAAAACAACATCGCAGCGCAAAACGCGAGAGTAAAGAGACTTTGAGAAAACTTCGAGATCGATATTCGACGGGAGTGTCTTTGGAGGATCGACATGCAGTACCTTCCTTCTCTGTACGTCAGAGTTAAACGGGTAACGGACTTCGGTCTATGAGGTTAGGACGTTTGACTCAAATGGTCAGCATGAAACCTTGAATAGGTTACGACTGGCGGAGAAGCAGTGTCAATTTAATTTTTGTGAGGTGATTCTTAGAGGTGATTTTTACTCATTAATGCTCGAATTTTACGGAACCATAGATCTTCCTTTTCTCCCCACTCTCTTTAATGAATTAGCGACAACACGCGGAAATTCTCAACGAGCCAATCGAAAGAATCTCACACCGACGGATTACGAGATTTTGTTTGCCGTTCCCCTTTCAAAGCACCTCGAGTTCACGTTCCAATTCAGCAAATTCTCAGAGGATAGCCGCAAGAAACCAAAAGAAGCATTGAGAAATGTCGCTTAACATCCCCTCTCGAACTACCAGCTAACTGACAACCTACTGCGCTTTCATTTCGAGTCGCTACACTGTAAGGTTTAGCACCAAACGAAACAATGAAGGCTTTGATTGAGCGATGACATTTGAAACAACAGAATAGAAGGAGAGTAATGATGAGCGCTAATGCACCTCAGCAAACAACGACGACCTGGAACATCGATCCAGCCCACACGACCGCTGAATTCAAGGTTCGGCACATGATGATTACTAATGTTAAGGGACAATTCACCGGCATCTCCGGGGTGCTGACACTGGATGAGCAGGATGTGACCAACTCACATGTCGAGAGCTCGATTGAAGCAGCTTCAATCAATACCCGAGAGGCCGATCGCGACACTCATCTGAAGAGTGCTGACTTTCTCGATGTGGAAAAGTTTCCTACGTTGACATTCGCTTCAACGCGAATTACGCGTACTGGAGAGGGTGAGTTGCAAGCAGAGGGCGACCTGACGATTCACGGAGTCACGAAGAGAGTCGTATTCGCTGTCGAAGGACCTACACCGCCAGGCAAAGATCCGTGGGGTAACACCAGGATAGGTTTATCGGCGACAACAAAGATCAATCGTAAGGATTTCGGTCTGCATTGGAACGCCGCGCTCGAAACTGGCGGTATCCTCGTTGGCGATGACGTGACAATCACACTGGATGTCGAGGCCGTAAAGGCATGAGGATACTGGTTCGCCTTTGGCTTCAAATGGGTTCCTTTTGCCCTCTGCTGCCGGACCCGTTATCTGAAGCCCCTCATCTACACTGCACAACATCTTCTGCCGGACCGCGCGCGTCCTCGCGGGCTCTTTATTGTTCAATCACCGCTGTG
>DATIBX010000177.1:0-18236 GCA_035457105.1 Pyrinomonadaceae bacterium | reverse complement strand
CGAATCAAGATTCATGACTTACTGTGTGAAAACTAAACCTCTCATTCTCCAAAAGCTTCAGCTTGGGGTTAAGGATCTCCATCCGAATCTCGACAACCCTTTTTAACGGTTTGCGAAATTGTGTCGATGCTTAGGATTTGTGAGGTTAAGATAAACCGTTGAAACGGTTGGACTCGTCTGACAGGTGTCTCGGAACCTCAAGCTGAAGCTTGGGGAGAATGAGAGGTTTAGTTTTCACACACTTTCTGAAGCCGGTGGTTTTACTCTGCACCTTTGCTCATGGGGTAGGTGGAAGCTAAGGGACCACGCGGCTGAAGCCGCGTAGTGTCAGGCACCAATCGGATCTCTTCTTTAAGTTCTCCAACAAATCTAGTGGCTACATAACAAACCGGCGCCGGGCCGCCGCACTCCAAAGTCAACTTCGCAGGTGACCCATCAGCTGCGGTAGCTTTGTTGGACCAAACGCGACGTTGTGTTCCGCGTCAATCAGAACTCGATCTCCCTCGAATCGGAAATTTATTGTTGAGTAGAACGGTGTCTCGTAAAGGATGATTTTTACGGTGTAAGTATCCTCGGCGCTCCAGGCGCCACTGGCTGCGACTAGGGGATCGGTTGGAACACTCAGAAACCTATCCAGCCCGTTTGCGAACGAACCCTTGCTCTTACTCCAAAGATTGAAAGCGAGAGGAGTCCGCGTTTCGCCCGCTGCTGTTTGGACCAACAGGGTTGGAGACGCGGAACTGAAGTCGAGCGAAACGGCTTTGAGTCCTCGTTCGTTTTCGGGAAGTTCAAACCATTTGCCGGAGATGCTTGACGCGATTTGCGACGACGTTTTGCCGCTTGGAAACTTCACTGTTAACCCTGCCAGCCGACTTTCCAGTTGTTTTCTGGCCGTCGTGTTCTCGGGCAATCTCTTTTCTTTCATCGCCGGCAAGAGTTTGTCCCACACGAGATTCATAACTTTTTGCATGTCACGCACACCGCTGGTCATTGCCACCACAGTGTCGAGCTCAGGAATCACCATACAATATTGGCCGAATGCGCCATCTCCGCGGAAGGAGTTATGGCGGGAGCGCCAAAATTGAAAACCATATCCCTGGTCCCAATCGCTGGTTGGTGCAGAACCATTTGCCGTTTGCATTGCGGTGGCTTGCTCGACCCATGAGGCTGGTATCAATTGTTTGCCGTTCCACATTCCCTTTTGCAAATACAGTACGCCAAAGTTTGCTATCTCTTCGGTGCGTGCCGACAAACCGTAAGCACCCGCAGAAATTCCCTGTGGACTGCTGATCCAATGCGGGTCTTTAAACCCCAGCGGATCAAAGAGCCGTGGTTTTAAGTAATCAAGCACCGTCATGCCAGTAACCTTCTGTACGATCGCCGACAACATGTAAGTGGCGGGCGAGTTATAAAGGAAATGCGTGCCTGGTTTGAACGGAACCGGGTGCGCCAAAAAGATCTTCGTCCAGGTGTCGTTCCCGCCGGCCGGGTCTACGACTCGGATCGGCGCTTCAGTCTGGTTACCTGAGGACATTCGCAGTAAATCTCGCACGCGCATCGCACGCAAATTTACTGACGGGTCTGGCGGAGCCTCTTCGGGAAAGAATTTGAGGATCTGATCGTCGAGACTTAATTTGCCTTCAGAAATCGCCAGCCCTACTGCAGTTGACGTGAAGCTTTTACTCAACGAATACAAGATGTGCGGCGTGTCGCGATTGTAGGGACTCCACCATCCTTCAGCAATCACTTGTCCGTGTCGGACCACTATCAAGCTATTCATTGTGTCTATTTCTTTGTCGGCGGCGTCTACGAACGAAAGAAGATCTGCCGACGAGATTCCCTGCTGTTCCGGACTGCTGCGCGGCAACGAAACAGGCTTTTGAGCAGTCGACCTTTTGCTCTCATGCCGTCCGTAAGTGGTGCTTTGCGGCGGTAATGGGTGGACCACGACGAGTAGTAGAAGCAAAACCGAAAGTTTTTTCATGAGACCTCGCTATTATTTCGCTTGGATGGGTACAGCAAACTTTTGGCAAAGCAAGCAAATTATACGCAAAGTTGCAATTGCAATGCTGCGAATTTAAGGCTTATGCTCAAATCGCTGCTCAAATTAAGACTGCGGAGACCCAGATGGATGATCTGATAGCGGCACGTTCCCAGATGGCGATGTCGCTTGCCTTTCACATCGTATTCGCGGCCATCGGTATTGCGATGCCATTATTGATGGTTATTGCTGAAGGGCTTTGGCTCAAGTCTAAAGAGGACGTTTATCTTTTACTTGCAAAGAAGTGGGCCAAGGGCACTGCAATCCTTTTTGCGGTCGGAGCTGTTTCGGGAACGGTACTGTCGTTCGAGTTAGGTCTTTTATGGCCCACCTTTATGGGCTATGCCGGTTCGATAATTGGAATGCCTTTTTCTCTCGAGGGATTTGCCTTTTTTACGGAAGCAATCTTTCTCGGCATCTACCTCTATGGCTGGGACCGAGTTGGACCACGGTCGCATTTGTTATCAGGTGTAGTAGTGGCCATCAGCGGTGCACTCTCAGGAGTGTTTGTCGTGATTGCAAATTCGTGGATGAATAGTCCAACTGGATTCGACGTCTTAGATGGTAAGCCAGTCAACGTCGATCCGATTGCGGCGATGGCGAATCCTATGGCGGTGTCGCAATGTCTGCACATGACCATCGCGGCATATGCTGCAACCGGGTTCATCGTCGCCGGAATTCACGCATTTTTGCTCCAGCGAGATCGAAATAACCTCTTTCATCGCCGGGCGCTCGCCATTGCGTTTGTGGTTGGCGGTATCGCCGCGATTTTACAACCACTGAGCGGCGATCTTAGCGCTCGGTATGTCGCTCGCTATCAGCCGGTAAAACTCGCTGCACTGGAAGCCCATTTCGAAACTGAAACGGCAGCGCCTCTGATTGTTGGCGGCATTCCTGATGTTGATAAGGCTGAAACTCGGTTTGCCTTAAAGATACCTTACGGCTTGAGCTTGCTTGCCTTCCATGACCCGAACGCCACTGTCACCGGGCTTAAGGATTTTCCGCGCGACGAATGGCCCAACACAGTGATCGTCCATCTGGCATTTCAGGTAATGGTAGCGCTGGGTACCGTAATGGCTGCAGTTGCTTTATGGGGAGCCTTTCTCTGGTGGCGACGCAGGAGCGTCCCCGATGGTAAGTGGTTTTTGCGGAGTTTGGTTTGGACGGCACCGGCGGGAATGCTCGCCATTGAAGCAGGCTGGACTGTAACTGAGGTTGGTCGCCAACCATGGATAATCTACGGGTTCATGCGAACGGCAGAAGCTGTAACTCCAATGCCAGGTTTAGTTGTGCCGTTTTTACTGTTCACCTTCCTCTATCTGTTTCTGGCTGTTGTAGTCGCCTGGTTGCTAATACGGCAAGTCGCGCAGAGTCCAGATACCGATTTTGCTGGAAGTGCATCTACTCGTTAGGAGATGGATCTTGTCCCTTGAATTGTTGTTAGCAGGAGCAATGATTGTCTCTTTGAATTTTTATGTGCTGCTGGGTGGCGCGGACTATGGCGGCGGCGTCTGGGATTTGTTTGCTCGTGGTCCACGTCTCAAGCAACAGCGCAATCTGATCGCGCACGCTATTGGTCCAATCTGGGAAGCCAATCACGTTTGGCTGATCCTGGTCCTCGTCATACTCTTCACTGCATTTCCGCTTGGCTTTGCGACTATTGCCACTGCTCTTCATATCCCGCTAACGTTACTTTTGATTGGTATCGTGTTGCGTGGCTCCGCATTCACTTTTCGCACCTACGATTCGCAGCGCGATAGCGTACAGCAACGTTGGAGTCGATTGTTTTCCATCGCTAGCGCGATCACACCATTTATGCTTGGATTGAGCGTCGGTGCAATAGCCTCAGGCCAGATTCAAATCGATACCACAAACTTTGTAGTTACATTCATTCGACCGTGGTTATCACCATTCGCCTTCGCGGTCGGCTTTTTCGCACTCTCACTCTTTGCTTTTATCGCCGCTGTCTATCTAACACTGGAGACTGATGATCGCGAGCTGCAGGATGATTTTCGGCGTCGCGCAATTATTTCAGGTGTTGCGGTAGGCGTGTTCGCTTTGATTGTGTTCATGCTGTCAGGCGCTTACGCAAAAGAAATTAGGGCGGGCATAAGTGCCACTGCGTGGGCAATACCATTGCATCTTTCCACTGCAATCTGCGCCGTTGGCGTGTTCGTTGCTCTTTGGAAACGAAGTTACCGTTTTGCCAGATTGTTGGCCGCAGGGCAAGTGAGTCTAATTCTTTGGGGCTGGGCGCTGGCCCAGTACCCATTTATCGTTGGTCCTAACGTTAGTATCTATTCAGCCGGCTCTCGTAGGGAGACTCTTGAACTGCTAATGGTCGCGCTTTGCGGCGGCGCAATGATCCTGTTTCCCTCGTTCTTTTATCTCTTTCGTGTGTTTAAAGGACGACAAGCGTTTGCCGCTCAGAAACGCTCCGAAAGCTGACCCCTTACACCAACGCTCTTGGTTAATCAGCAAAAAAGTTTCATTCGTCGCAAACCGGCAAACGACTCGCAATTGTGTCTCATCTATAGTTCGTTAAAGCGGGGAAAAGATGCAGACGACTAAGCGACTCTCTTATCATCGTGATCTTGTTCTAGTAGTTATGGTTACGTTGATTGTCTTCACGGCCTCGTGTAAAGTCCGGTCGAATGCTCAGCCGCTGAGCGACGCAGCAGTTGCCGCAGCTGATGTGGTAAGAGCCGACAAGCTGTATGCCGAGCGTGACAACCTTTTGCAACTGCGTCAGGGGATTGCTCTCCTCGAACAAGCTCATATTACTGATCCGGACAACTACGAGGCCGCATGGAAGCTGGCTAAATTCAATTATTATTTGGCCACGCACAGTACTGATAAGAATGAACGGGATAAGGCCTTTCGAGATGGAATTGCTGCAGGTAAGGACGCGGTTCAACTTCAGAATGGCAAACCAGACGGCCATTTCTGGCTGGGGGCAAACTATGGCGGCACTGCTCAGTCGTCCATACTGGCGGGTCTCGCTTCAGTCGGCGACATACGTAGTGAAATGGAAACGGTAATAAAGTTGGACCAGGGTTATCAAAACGGTAGCGCTTATATGGTGCTGGGCCTGGTCTATCTCAACGCGCCAGGATTCGCTGGTGGTGATCCCAAAAAAGCGGTAGCCGAAATGGAAACAGGCTTGCCGTTTGGCGACGGAAATGCGTTTTTGCACCTGCATCTTGCCGAGGCCTATTTGAAAGTTGGACGTAAGGGCGACGCGCGCCGGGAAATTGAGGGAATCATCAACCTGACCCCCGACAAAGACTATATGCCGGAGTACAATGAGGCTGTGACTGCGGCGAAAAAACTACTGCCTGAAACCAACTGATAGCGTAGAGAGATTGAACAAATTCTTTCACATTCTGGCGAAGGGATTTAACGGCCTGCACTGGGCGATTGGTATTACGACCCTTCCTGAAAATGCAAGTGCGAGTCAGGAGCGTTCTTTTGTTTTGATGTGGTTGGGCCTGATTGTTTTTATCATCGCAGTCTTCGCCGTCATGCTCTATCTATTGTGATTTAGAATTCGACCGCTCACTCCTTAGTCAACGAGGATTCGAGCAGGAGCGCCTGGTCCAACGAATGATAGAGCTCCCTTTCACCTCCCTCGAAGTGGTGTCCTTCCGCCTGGACCGTGTAGAACTCCTTTGGTCCCTTTACAAAAGCGGCAAGCGACTGAGCCTCCTTATACGGAGACGTGTCATCTTTAGTCGCGTTGATCATCGAAATTGGTGTACTACCTAACTCGGGTAAGTACTTTCGCGTGTCGAACACCTTCTCGTGTGGCGTGCCATGCGTAAAGTAGATTAAGGCATCAGTTGGTTTCCAGGCGAGCTCGTTGTAGATCGGCAAACTAATTGCGATCACCTGGCCCACTCGACCGTTCAAGCGTGGCTCAACCGCCATCAAAACGCTATAACCCGCACCAATGGACCATCCTGCTAACGTGGCTCGTGTTCCAGCAGCGACGCCCGGCTGAGTAAGCGATGCATTTATTATTGACTCATAATCATTTGTCAGCTCTTCGGGTGTGACTGGTTTCTGAGAGCTCGCAAAAGCGACCAGATACTCTTTAACGTTGAAGCCAACGACAGTTCGCCCGGTAGCCGCTAGATGGGCTGCAATGTCCGCACAAAAGGGACTCCAACCACCATCGCCACTAGTAAATAGTACCAGCGGTTGATTCACTGCGTTCGACTGTTGATAAATCTGAAGCGTTACCGGAGCACCACCACGAATCGTAGTCTGAAATGTGGAATGCTGTACCTCATGCGATAGTTCCTGGACGGTCAGGTGGTGATAAAAGCTGTGATACCAAACCACACCATAGGCAGTTGCAGAGACAAGTAGCAGCAGGAACAGTCCGATAGCCCAGATCCATTTGCCACGAACGTATGACGTAGTTGAGTTACTCATGGGAGTAGTGCCGATTGAGATTTGATAATGATCTATCGGTGATGATCTCTCTCAAATAATTACCTCGACTTGAGACTGCTCACGCGAGCATTCGGGTCGCGAATCCATAACTGAGCATTGCTCAAAGCAGCGTAGAACTCCTCCCGCGCCCCACTAAACCGGTGATTACTCGCCTTGATCGAAACAAACAACTTCGGATCCCGAGCCGCACCGTAGAGTGCCTGGCCCACCTTCGGTGGACTTGCAGTGTCAGACGTACTTTGGATCATCACCAGGGGTAGTGGCGCGATCCAGCCAATCAAGTCTTGACTGCGAAAACCGTAACGAGAGTTGACGTCTGTGTTCAGGTTGGCATGATTAGCCCCTAGTCCGCTGACGAGCTGATTCTGTTTCGGCAAGCCAATCGAAACGATCCCTGCCCAGTTTGCGCGAGTCGCCTGGTCCGTGCCGACGGCAATTGCAAAGCCGGCGCCCAGGGACCATCCATAGACGTAAACACGACTGTCAGCTGCGGCGTTTGCATAGGCGCGAAGATTCTCAGCGATAGTGACGTAATCACTTGCTAACTGTTTGATGGTAAGTGGCGCCATGGGCGATGAGAATTCTCTCAAATAGACTTTCGAATCAATCCCGGCAACAGCAAAACCCATATGGGCCAGTTGTTGCGCAGTACGTGGCGCCAGACCGCGCCAGCCACCATCACCGCAGGCATAGATCGCCGGAGCTGTTGGTCCATCCTTTTTCGGGCGGTACATGTGAACGATGAATTGATGGCCCTGGATTGTAATAGCGCGATCCTCGCTGCGTACGTCTGCAAAGGTCTTGGTGTCATCGGGATCGTAGTGATCTGGCGGTATTGCCTCTTGAGCTTTCGGATCACCTGTCTCGGCCTGCTTCTGCTGAGTTGTTGTCTCCGCATCGGCCGCCGAGGCAGTCTGTTTCGTTTGCGATTTCGTAGCCGCCATCACCGCGCTCAAGGCCATCACAAGGACGATGAGAGCCAGGCGGAAAGAAAGGCTATTGCGATTGAAGCAGCGTGTTTCCATGACTTAACCTTATCTTTGGGTCCTTTACTTTCGGGATTTTTTCGCCAAAGCAAACTGCTGAGCGTCGCCGTATTGCGCACGCGAATCACCGCGTAAAGCATACGTGGCGACAACCTGTTTTGATTGAAGCAGAGATAACGGGTTTCCCAGAGGTGTGGGTGATACTTTGCTTTGTAGCGATAGAGAAGTTTGAAATCGTACGTGTTGTTGATCTGTTCGTAGGCCAGCCGCATCAATTTGGTTAGACGCGGATGCTTCTTCAAGTCCGGGTCATCAAGTAATGCCAGCGGAGCAAGGCCCATCGATGCCATTGCATAGCCCTCCTCCTTTAAGCATTGGAAGATCTCTGCGGTTAGCAGTTCCATAACACCTCGGACGGCATCAACTCGCCGGCGAGTTATATCCAGGTAGAAACCGTTGCGTCCGTAGATCGGTTCGCAGACGATGAATCCTTCAATTCGGCCATGGCCGTTACCTGAGCGGGCGACGAAATAGCGCTTTGCAGATGCTCTTTCTAAACCGACGGAGCCAAGCAAAAATCCCAACTCACGCTCACCTTTAAGGCTTAACCATTCCGCCGATACTGCTCGTAACTCCTCATTTATTTTTTCTGCTCCCGCCGCGAAAGGTTTGTGCTCACAGACAATTACGCCTTCGCGTCTGGCTTTGTTGGTTGCGGCTCTGACAAGCTCCATCTGACCACCCGCGAGTGAAAAACGACGCAGATCAAAGATGGCTTCTTTACCTACCTGGATGTCACCAAAGCCGGAAATGCGAAACGCATCGACCATGCCCGGCGAGACTTGATAGGCGCAAATTGGACGGCCGTTCATCTCGCGCACGAATTCGGCCACCAGCAATGGAGCGTCTTGCTGCGAACAGACGGGATCGCCCGCAACTACAATGATGCCGGCGCTAATCTGATAAGCGAGAAAGCCATCGACGTTTGGGGAATTGAAATACCCTTTCGAGCCCTCGAGCAATACGTAAGAACTTGAACCCGACCCGTAACTTCGAATCCATGATTCGAGCTGAGTACGCGCCACTGTTGGACCAACCAGTGGGGACACCGTTGCAATTGTCAACTGGGATCTTTGGAGTTTGGGGGATCGCATAGCTTACACACTCCGTCTTCTCTAACATCCAAAAAGTAGTCAGAGTCTTTGAGAAGTACTGGGGAGATGGTTAATGGGGAGACTTACCTGACGTATACCGTCACCGGTTCCTTACCAACTCGTTTTACTTAAGGATGCCGCCCGTGGGACGTGATGCTGGTGCCGTCTGTGTTGATGTTTATGGTGCTTATGGTGTTTGTGATGGTAGTTCTTGTTGCGATGATGATTTGGGGCTGCTGGATTAGCGGCCGCAGTTGCGAGTGGTGCGCTCAAGGTGAGTGCCCCCAGGATAAAGACTGCGCTTAATGAAAATGAAATGAGCCTCTTCATGCTGGTGTCCTTTCAACGGAACGGATGATATGTCTAACAAAAGACTCACACGGCAACGCTCATGCCATCGCAGTCTTAACGAAACATTACTGACCTAAAAAGTGATCATGCACGTTTTAATCTACTTTCCAGCTCGTGAGTGTGACTTTTTGGGCCACACTTCCACAAAAGCCACACTCGGTATCGTTTCCCGAGTACAGGGAATCGAATTATTCACTTCAATAAGTGACTGCGAAAAATGGCATATGTCTTGCCGAGTGCACCGAAGAGTCAGCCGCTAATCGAGGGAATGGTTCAATAAACATGCATGTCTTCTTAATGCGATATGGGTTAGTGGCTGTTTTTCTTGCGGCCGCCGTGGAAGCCGATGTCGTTCCGGTTCTCACTGGAGTGTTGGCCCATTTAGGATTTATCGAAGTGGCCCCGGCACTTACTTGTGCGACAGCGGGAGCCTTGACGGGTGACTGTGTGTGGTATTTGGCCGGCCGCTTTTACTCGGAGCGCGTGAAGGCGAGTGGGATTTATCAGAAGGCCGGACCCATGGCCGAAAGGCTGACTTCTCGTTTGGGTAATTGGCAAATCCCGGCTTCGCACGTGATTTACGGATCACGCGTCGCGACAATGGTCCTTTCTGGTATCCGAGCACTATCGGTCTCAAGGTTTGTATTGATTGATGGATTGGGTTGTCTGTGCCTGACGACGTTCTTATTCACAATCGGATTTCTTTTTAGTGCAAACGCTCAACAGGTGATAAGTGATATGAAACGAATGGAATTCTTTCTCTTGATCGCGGCTTGCTGTTCTTTTCTGTTTCTCTATTTTATGAGACGCGCCCGACAGTCCGCTTAAGAGACCAACCCAACTTCTGAGTCTCCCCAAGCTTTTCAGCTTGGGGTTAGCATGCTACAGTCGGAATCCCGACAGCCGTTTTAACGGTTTGCCAAATTGGGTCAATGCCTAGGATTTTGTGAGGTTAAGATAAACCGTTGAAACGGTCGACTGCTTCTGCCAGGCGTCTCTTAGCCCCAAGGTGAAAGCTTGGGGCGTGGAGAATGAGAAGTTGAGTTCTTACGGTTCGTCAGCGCAGCAGGTAGACCATCACGGCAATTAGGATGAGAACCAAAGGCACGAAAGCAAGCCAGAAGTACTTTTCAATCATGTTTTCTGCTTCTATATTGCGAGCACACCGCGGACAGCCCCGCCTTTCCGGTTCAAGCAGATAGCCACAATCACGACACGGTCTACTACTCATAAAGCCTCGCAGTCATAGCTTTTCAATTGCTGTCAGTTAATACTTGAACTAAGCTGATGCCCGCAGCTGTCATGAGCGACCCCCGGGCCCAACCAATTTTGCCGTCTCCCGATCCTGGCCAGTGGTTAGACGACCATGGTGATTACCTCTTTAAGTACGCGGTATTTCGTCTACGCGACCATACCGCGGCTGAGGATGCAGTTCAAGAAACATTTCTCGCAGCCCTCAGGGCCTATGAAAAGTTTGAAGGTCGCGGTTCCGAACGAACGTGGTTGGTGGGGATCCTCAAACACAAGATTATTGACCATTTTCGCAAGGCAGATCGTGAAGCTCCGATTGGTGAAGGAGTTGACGATGGTCCAGAGCATCTTGAGTTTTTCGAACGAACGGACGAGTGGGTTGGACATTGGAATGCCGATTATGCCCCCAGCGATTGGAATGCGACGCCGGCGGAGTTAGTTGAGAAGACCGACTTTTGGAATGTTTTCAACGACTGTCTTTCGCCTCTGCCGCAACGTATCGCCAGCGCCTTCACCCTCAGGGAAGTGGACGGACTCAGGAGCGAAGAGATTTGTGAACTCTTGAATATCAAAGTAAACAACCTTTGGGTGATGCTTCATCGAGCTCGACTTCACCTGCGTAATTGTCTCGAGCTTAATTGGTTTCGACAGGAAACAGAGAAGTAGTGAAAATTTACGACAAGCTAAAACACGCAGTCCGTTTCTTCTTGCTGCGGCGCCTGCCTAACTGCCAAACGACTGTGCAAAAGATCTCGGAATCGATGGAGCATCCTCTCTCACTCCGCGAGCGTGTGACTATCAAAGTTCATCTTTGGATTTGCGCCTGGTGCCAGTGGTATTTGGAACAGCTCGATGTCATCAGACAAACTGCACGTAGTAAAACTGATGACGTTCCACCTCTGAAAGCGAGCTTATCCGAGGAAGCTCGTGAGCGCATTCGCCGCAATTTAAGCTCTCAGATCTGAACCCGCGCAATCGCTCTCAACCTGCTCAAACATACCTGAATCGCTCTCCTTGTAAGGTTTCTTCCTACCAAACGACAATTAATCTGTGAGGTAAACGTCTGAATCGACTTGAGTCAGGCGGCAGAGCGTGAGTCGCTGCTGATCTGATCGATATTCGTGAGTTTGCCTTCCCGACCGACGACGCCGGAGAGTGGATCAAGGACTCGAGGTTTTCTACTGTTATGAGCCGCGCCGATGCCCTGATCATCATCGCTCCGGATACAATCATGGTTATCCTGGAGTGTTGAAAGATGTGTGGATGAGCAAGGTCTTGAAATACGGCCGCGCGAACGTACCAATTTAAGAGACATGAAACTAATATCACTGAATGTTGGTTTGCCAAAACTGGTCCTAAGTCACGGCGAACCAGTTTCAACCGGAATCTACAAACACCCTGTCACCAAACGAATAGCACTACGAAAACTGAATCTCGAAGGAGATCGTCAGGCGGATCTTTCCGTTCATGGTGGTCCTTATAAGGCGGTCTATGGATACCCATCAGAACATTATGAATTTTGGAGGAGAGAGTTTCCGGGGATGGATCTGCCGTGGGGAATGTTCGGCGAGAACTTTACCACTGAGGGAATGTTTGAAGACGAATTAAACATTGGTGGCAAATTTAAGGTTGGCACGGCAACCGTGATGGTGGCCCAGCCACGTCTGCCCTGTTACAAGCTCGGCATCAAGTTTGGACGCACCGACATCCTGCGAAGGTTTCTGCAGAGTGGTCGGACTGGATTTTACTTTTCAGTCGTTGAGGAGGGCGAGGTCGGGGTGGGCGACCAGTTAGACCTGCTCGAAAAAAGTCGACACGATTTAAGGGTCAGCGATATTACGCGACTATATATCAGCGGCACAGCCGACACCGAGCTATTAAGGCGGGCGATTGCCGTTGAAGAATTACCAGAGAGTTGGCGCGCTTATTTTCAAGAGCGACTCGAGACATTGGAATAGTAAGAGGTTGACGAATCCGGACAGCGCGATAAAGGTTTATTGCGAAGTTGCGGAGATGTGAGATCAGCGATTTGAGCTCTCTAGTTTGGTCTTTGTACTTTGTGCTTCGTTGTACTTAGTAACCAGACGTCAAGACCAAAGCTCAAACTACCAAGTACAAAGCACAAAGTCGGCAAAGTACCAAGTACAAAGCACAAAGCGGGCAATGGCACCAACGTTGCCACTACACCTCCAGACGTATTAGGTGTTTTGAATGGATGCATTTTCAAGCAGTTTTGCTTGAAATTATGGAGGTGTTGCCATGAAACGAGTCGGTCTAGTGGCGTTGATCCTGATGTTCACCAATGGCTGCGTGGTGGTTGGTGGCTACAGTAGTGGTCGCGGATGGTTTATCTGGCCTGGTTCGATTGTCCTCATTATTTTGTTTGCCATCCTATTTTTATTCTTCAGAGGGCGCAGCTAACGAAATTAATTCTGCTCTCTCAATGCGTAACTCTGCGATGCCCTGAAGACCAAATTGCCTGATGCTGAGGCTACGCTGAGTTATGCAGAGTTACTCAGAAGGTCCACCACGAGACGTTGCGAATCATGCTCATACTCGGTGTAATCTGTGAGCATGCCAGTCGATCGTTTTGAACTTCTCCAAAAAAGAATAGCCACGCTCAGCCGCAGATCCGCGCAACTTGAACTGTGGAGCAAGAAGTATTGGCTTGCCCGGCGCCTGATCTTTGTTTGTGGTCTGCTGCTAACGTTGCTGGTCTGGCACTTTGCCGGTGGTAAGGCGGCCATTACCATCGGTGGTCTAGTCGTAATCGCATTTAGTTGGGTAGCCGTTTATCACAACCGAGTGCGCGAAAGTATTAAGCGCACAGCGTTGATGATCGATCTCAAACAGATCCAGATCGCGCGGATCAACCTCGACTGGGACCATTTACCCGCGACGGCCCAGTCAACTCAAGAACAAGATCACCCATTTGCAGTCGACATTGACGTGACCGGTGAGAGATCTCTCCATCGTTTGTTGGATACTGCTGTTACTAAAGAGGGAAGTCTTCGGCTCAAGGCCTGGCTACTTACGAACGCTCCGGATGCTGCCGTTATTGCCCAGAGACAATCTCTTGTCCAGGAATTGCAAAAACTTTCGTTATTCCGAGACAAGTTGCAAATGTATGCAGCCATCGTCAGCGCGGAGAGTGCGAGTATGAGCGGGCGGGATGTCAAGCAAGCGCTCAGGCAACGGTGGGAATCGCACACGTTGATCGCCTGGCTCGAACAAGCGCCAGTTGGTCCATCGCTAAAGCCAACAGTGATTAGCCTCGCAGTGTTGGCTTTGGTGAACATTGTCTTGGTAGTGCTTGGAATTCTAGGCCTTACTCCGCTCGTTTGGCCCATAGTGTTTTTGCTCTATATAGGTGTAATGGTCATCAAACAAGGGCGCATCACGAGCTCATGGGGAGATGTCCAGGAGCTAGAGCAGTCACTACGTCGCTTTGGAGCAGTTTTTGAATACTTGGAGATCAGAGGCTGTAATAACCTTCCCGAGCTGCAGAGAGTATGTGGCCCATTCCTCGAGAAGAGTAAGAAGCCTTCAAGAGAGCTAACCAGGATTGGCAGGATCGCAGCAGCCCTGGGTCTTCGCACAAACGCACTGCTGTGGTTGTTGGTCCACGCGTTTGTGCCCTGGGATTTCTTTTTTACTTATCGGCTGGAAAAGCTGAGGAGTGAGATCAGTGCGCTGCTGCCACGATGGTTGGATACCTGGTACGAGTTAGAAGCCCTAAACTCGCTCGCAAATTTTGCATGGCTGAACACAAAATATTCTTTTCCAGAGATCGTTTCCGGCAAAAGTCTCTTTGCAGGTCAGCAAATTGGACATCCGCTGCTAAGACCCGATCATAAAGTCTGCAATGATTTCGAACTGAACGAGCAAAATCGAATCGTGATCCTTACCGGTTCAAACATGGCCGGCAAGAGCACCTTCCTTCGTAGCATTGGCCTAAACACATGTCTCGCTTATGCTGGTGCGCCGGTTAACGCGGAGCGGTTAAAACTATCGCTGTTTAGATTGTTTACTTGCATCAAGGTGAGCGATTCAGTGCAAGATGGCCTTTCCTATTTCTACGCGGAGGTAAGGCGTCTGAAGTTGCTGCTTGACGCAGTCGAGTTGCGCAGCGAACAACCCGTTCTTTTTTTGATTGATGAGATCTTTCGCGGGACCAACAACCGCGAGCGTCATATTGGAAGTGAGGCGTTTATCAGATCGTTATCCAACAACGGCCACGCTATGGGCCTTATAGCGACACACGATCTGGAACTCACAAAGCTGGCCGACAACATCGCAGGCATTTCGAACTTTCATTTCCGCGAGGAGATTGGCGACGGGAAAATGGTCTTTGATTACTTGCTGCGCGATGGGCCTTGTCCAACTACGAACGCGCTTAAGATCATGCGTATCGAAGGCCTCCCGGTCGATGTTTGAGGTTCTCTTCGGCGATAACCATGGAACTCCTACCGGAGTTAGCTTGATCTAGCAATGAATGCAACAGAGTTGAAGCCGTACATATTGCTTTGAACCCGAATGAACAAACACTCTGAGGCGAGCGTACACAGACTCATGACTACTCCCCAGATTGATCAATCCAGTCGCAAATCCCTACGCCTTTGGCCCGGTCTTATCCTGGTAGTGGTCCAGTGGCTGGCCTGGTTTGGCTTAGGTCTTGTTTTCCCCAAATTGGCAATTTACGGAGTCTTTGCAGGAATTATCTGCGGCTTATTAGTACTGGTATGGTGGCTCCTTTTTAGTCGCGCGCTTTGGCTCGAGCGGATCGGGGCTGTCATCCTTATGGTGCTCGCTGTCATCGCCACGAAGAGCGTCGTTCATCCTTCGATTGCCGGCGGCATGATGGGAATGATGTTGCCCGTATTCTCAATCCCGGTGTTAAGTCTTGCTCTCGTATTCTGGGCGGTGGCCACTCGTAATTTTTCGACTGGTCGACGGCGAGTTGCGTTGGTGGTAGCGATCCTACTTGGTTGCGCTTCATTTACTCTTTTGCGCACTGGCGGAATTACAGCCGACGCCCATTCAGATTTGCACTGGCGTTGGACCAAAACTCCGGAAGAGCGTCTCCTCGCTCAAGCTAATGATGAGCCTGTAGTTGCGCCAGCAGCGGCTGGAAGCGTGAAGAGTGCAGCGCAAACGGCGTCGGATTCTGCCTGGCCCGGTTTTCGGGGACCGCAGCGCGACGGCACGGTTCACGGAGTGCGCATCGCTACCGACTGGTCTCAAAAGGCGCCCGCTGCGATTTGGCGTCGACCGATTGGACCGGGTTGGTCCTCATTCGCTGTTAACGACGATCTGATCTATACGCAGGAACAACGTGGCGACAATGAAATGGTCTCTTGTTACAAGCTAAAGACAGGTCAGCCGGTATGGCGACACCAGGATCCGGCTCGTTTTTACGAGTCAAATGCGGGTGCTGGTCCACGCGGCACTCCGACGCTCGAGGGGGGACGCGTTTACACGTTTGGCGCGACGGGCATTCTCAACGTGCTTGACGCGCAGACTGGCTCCGTCATCTGGACTCGCAATGCGGCCGCTGACACAAACACGAAGACTCCGCACTGGGGATTCGCGAGTTCTCCAGTAGTTTTTAACGATCTCGTCATTGTTGCTACTGCTGGAGTGCTGGCAGGTTACGACAAGGCGACTGGTAATTTACGCTGGTCCGGACCAAAAGGCGGAAGCGGTGGTTACAGCTCGCCACATCTGGTGACGATTGGTGGTGTTCCTCAAGTTCTCCTCGTGAACGGTCAAGGCGTTTCGAGTCTCGCTCCGACTGACGGTACTTTGCTTTGGCAACACAAGTGGGAAGGTGACAGCATCGTACAGCCGGCGATTACTACCGACGGCGACGTTCTGCTGGGGAGCGGATCCGGTATGGGAGCAGACGTCGGTGTCTTGCGACTCGCGGTTGCTCACGAGTCCGGCGGATGGACCAGTAAAGAACGCTGGAAGTCGATTGGGTTGATGCCGTACTTCAACGATTTCGTTGTTCACAAAAATTATGCATTTGGTTTCGACAACGATGGCCTGGCCTGCATCGATCTGAGCAACGGCCAAAGTAAATGGGCCGGCGGAGATTATGGTCACGGCCAGGTTGTGCTGCTGGCGGATCAAGACTTATTACTCGTTCTTTCAGAACTTGGGGAGGTTGCTTTGGTGCGTGCCGCTCCTGATCAGTTTGCTGAGATCGCGCGGTTCAAGGCAATCAACGGCAAAACGTGGAATCATCCCGTGATCGTCGGAGATACCTTGCTGGTGCGCAATGGCGAAGAGATGGCCGCATTCCAACTGAACCTGGCCCAGTGATGATCTCCGCGTCTTTCTGGTTGTTGGGGCGGCACCTCGTGGCCGCCCAAATCATCGATTCATGGTTGACGTTTTTAACAAGGGGACGGCACCGGGTGGACTCATTGATGAATGGCACGTTACCTCAGCATGGGGCGGCCACGGAGTGCCGCCCCAACGGACCTTCCACGATGTTTTGTCGTAACTTCTGCAAGCTCTCCTTCGTGAATGCGATAGACAATTATGTCGCTGCCCACTTGATTTCGAGGCTTGGGAATAACTTTCTCGAGCGTGATGCCAGTGCGTTGTTGCCGAGAATTTATGCTCGCGATCAGCTCTTTTAAACGTGAGCCAGGTAGATCCTTGTAAACGAGTAACCGGACCTGGTTCTTTTTTAAAGAATCCATGAAAGCATTTGCATCCGCAGGTGAATTGTACTGGTCCTTGAATTCCTCGAGCGGGATTCCAGAGAGCACGCGGATCGCTCCATCCTCGCAGTAGATAGTGGTTGTGTCGTCTGCACGCCGCTGGTCTTCTAAAAACTGCGCGGTTATCAGGTTGTTGTCAGGTTTTAACACGATCCGAGTCACGTCTATTAGTTGCACACAGAATTGCAAAGCGAAAAGACCACCGGTCAAATAAAGAAGTCGAAGGTTCCAGGCTGAGCGCGAACCAGTAGGAGGCGCGCAAAAAGCTACACCATAAGCTAATAAAGGTAACCCGAGAGAGAAAAAGATCAATCCATAGCGAGGCCAGATCTCTGGTTGGTTTCTTGTGAGGTAAGCCACCACTAAAAATATCAAATGCGCAAAGAAGAAAGCTAACACCAGGCCTTGTGCAGTCGTTAACAATTGCCTAACGCGACAGACAATACCGGATGTATTGTTCCTGAAAAGCACCAGTAGGACCACTACGGCAAAATACAAGACAATTGGGTTACTGGTATAGACGAGTCTTACTGAGTCGAGTCCTACTCTCGAGAGAGAAAGGTGTGCTAGCCAGGGACTGCTGGCGAGCGTCTCAACAATGTAGTTATTTCGGATCTCGAAGTACTTCCATAGTGTACCTGTCGCTCGCCAGGTAACTACCAGCCAAAACACAGGACCAGCGCAGAGCAAGACTGTTAACAGCGTTGTGTTAAGCAAAGCACGGATCCTATTGCGGATCGTGTTCGAGTGCGACGGCTTCAGTAGATAGGCAAGCGGGATGATCGGGATCAAAACCCAACTCTCTATGCGAATGAGCCCAGCTATTAACGCCCAAAGCGTGGCTGGCACAAAACGATCCCTAATGCAGCAATAGGCACACAATAGAATGACAAATGCGTGGGGAATGTCGGTCATAGCCGACGCCGAATAAAGGACATGGTAAGGATTTACGGCTGCGATTGCGGCTGCTGCTAAAGAGAGTGAACGACTAGCTGTTAGCTGCCAGGTCAACAGCAACACTAGCAGGGAGACTCCGCCGCCGCAAAACGCTGAGACCAGCTTGGGAACGTAAACCGGACTGCCAGCAATCGCGCTGATAACAGCGCAAATTAACTGATACAGAGGCAGCCAGAATCCAAAGAGGCTTGATAGCGAAAACGTACCTTGCAGGATAGCGCGCCGCAGGTAATAGATCTGTTCGGTGTAAGCATAGGCGTCGCCGAAAGCGTTTGGCAGCCAGTACGCACCAATCAGTCGA
>DATIBX010000176.1:0-2521 GCA_035457105.1 Pyrinomonadaceae bacterium | reverse complement strand
GATAGCTGGGAGTTACTCTTTTCGTTTCCCGGCCGCTTAATGAACCAGTGCTAACTAATTTAGGCTCCGCGCCTTCATTTGTCACTGGCGTGGGAGTGGGACTACTGAGAGGAGCACTTCCGGCTGGCGTACCTGAAACAGGTACTACAGTTGTTGTCGAGCCCTTCTCGGCACTATCCGACTTTTGTGTCTGAAACGGATTTGGAATTCTGGAAGTTAAAGCGTCCAGTGCAGCCGAACGCCCGAGTGAGGCTGCTCTTTGGAGCGATGCCAGCCTTTCTCTTGCGTCAACATATTCCGTCTGCCATTTGTCCCGATCTGAGTTATCTCTTGCCAACGAGAGTCGAATCCCCAGGACATCCTCCTGTAAGGCGAGTGCGTCATAGGCGCGACCTTGCTCTTGAGAAATTTCCTTTGCTTGAGCGATGACACGCTCAGTCAAACTGCGCATCCGATCTAAATCGGTATTTGCCTCAACCGGAAGGTCGCCATCTGAAGGATTCAATCCAAAACTACGATACCTGGCAAGTCTTGATCTAATGCCATTAACTGTTTGCCCCGCTGCGGCAAAGTATGTCCGAATTGATTCGTCCTTTTGCGCAGCTCGAGCCTGAAAGGCCTCTTCGAGGAGGGATTGAGCACGACCGTATGTACCATCTTCGAGATAAATCCCGAGCAACATCAGCGTTGCGACGTTTCGCATTGTAACGTCGCCAACTGAGACCCGAATGTTCTCGAGTTCAGCAGCCGCTAATGTGAGTTGGTGGGCCGCAGCAAGTGCTCTTGCTCGGTCAATTCGACGAAGAACGGGAGTTGAGGAGGACGCGTCTTCGGCTGAGCCCGTTGACTGCCCAACTGCGAAAGTTGCAGTGATAAGAATTACGAGTGTCGGGAGGATCGCATAAGTCGTTAACGAAGAATAGGATAAAGATTTCAATAGGCTGACTCCCAAAATAAGAAAAGCGAGCATGAGGCTCGCTTTAGTAACTTGACGCCTTATTATGGCCGCTCAATTAAAATGAGGCAAGCACCGTTTTGGAGTGCCTGGGTCCGGCGCCGCTTTTTCGGTTTAATCCCAGCGAATCCGAGCTGATTCAAAATCACAACATCACAGCGACAACGTTTAACAAAGCGGCGACAGGCCGGGCGCACTCCAAGGATCTATTGAGCTGACGGCTGGCTTAAGCTCTTGATAATTCGCTCTCGAAACACACTCGCATCCTTTTTGATAGTTGCCTCGTCCAGCGTCAGCAGTTTTCGATCCCGCATGACAATTCTGCCGTTGATGATAACTGTTTGAACATCATTCGCTTTGGTGGCATAAACCAGGTCCGAGTAAAGGTTATACATTGGCGTTTGGTTTAAAGAGTCACGCTCAATCAACAGCAAATCAGCGCGCTTACCTACATCCAAGGAACCGATTTCTTTGTCAAGATGAAGGGCCTGAGCTCCACGGATGGTAGCTAGTTCGAAGGCTTGCAGGGCAGAGATTATCTTTGGGTCACCGCTGAAAACCTTATGCAGCTTCGCAACCGTATCCATCTCTTCCCAAATATTCAGATCATTGTTTGAGGCAGCACCGTCAGTCCCAAGCCCGACTAGCAACCCCTCGCTTAACATCTTCGGCACTGGAGCGACACCCGAAGCCAACTTCATATTCGACTGTGGATTGTGCACGACGCCGACGCCACGACGCTTAAGGATCTCGAGGTCATCACCGTGCGGCCAGACCATGTGAGCCGCAATCACCTTATCGTTCAGAAAACCGATTCTTTCTAGATATTGAACTGGACTGGCATTCTTTGTCTTAAGACTGTCGTCCAGCTCTTTTTTAGTCTCTGACACGTGGGTAACGATGGGTGCTCCCGTACGATCAGAAAAAGCACGCGCAGCCTTGAGATGTTCCTCTGAAACCGTGTAAGGAGCATGAGGCGCAATAGCCGGAACGATCAGATCGTTACCTTGCCACCGCTTCACAAATTTTTCGACGTAAGCCATTGCTTCGGCGTTGGTCTTGTTATCAGCAACCGGAAAGTCGATGACAGTTTCGCCGAGTACACCGCGAACTCCTGCCTTATTTGTTTCATCGGCAATCGCATCTTCGAAGTAGTACATATCGCAGTAGGTAGTTGTCCCACCGCGTATCATTTCTGCGAGGCCTAAACGTGTACCGACTCGGACAAACTCCTCACTAACATTCTTAGCCTCAGCCGGAAAGATATACTTTGTCAGCCAATCCTGGAGGTCCAGATCATCGGCTAAGCCGCGAAACAACACCATCGGAATATGTGTATGACCGTTTATCAAACCCGGGGTGATCAGTTTCCCTCGAGTATCGACTGTGTTTTGTGATTTATAGTCTCGCTCGATCTCGGTGCGTGGTCCAACAGCGACAATGCGACCTGCCGCAATCGCGATCGCGCCGTCTTCGAGTACACGCCGGCTTGCATCCATCGTAACGATCGTTCCGCCGAGGATTAAGAGATCTACCGACCGCTTCGTTTGTGCAGCGTCGATGGGA
>DATIBX010000175.1:0-3944 GCA_035457105.1 Pyrinomonadaceae bacterium | reverse complement strand
GCACTCATAAACTGGGCATCTCCATAGATGGGGACACCATTCACCAAGACAAGCGAAACGTCCTGAGGTTTTGATTGGACCAGGCTATCGAATGGCCGGGTTGCATCCCCGCGCAGTAAGAATAAGTCAGCAAACAGTCCTGGCTGAATAGTTCCGACTTTGTCGTCAATGCGTGCGATTCTCGCTGGAATGGATGTGGCCATTTCAAACAACTGCTGATTTGAGAAGAATCCGCCGAGACTGGTCTTGTTAACTTGAGCGGCATACTGGATTTCAGCCAACATGTTTTTGCTTCCCGACGGCGCCCAATCCGGCGCCAGTGCGATCGAAACACCTTCTCTGTAAGCAGTAACCACGTCCGTCGTGCTTCCGTAGAGACCGATGTTGCTTCGCGGAGACCAGACCAGAGCCGTGGCCGCTAATCTCATGTTTCGAAAATCATTCTTGTCGAATGCTGTTCCATGGATGACAGCCGTAGTGGGAGCGAGGAATGCGCGGCATTTAAGCAAAGTAGATTCGAGGGTTGATTCCAGATCTTGCCTCTTGCCTTCGGCGACATGAATCAGCACGAGATCCAACTCCTTCGCGGCAAGCTTTCGCAGCACTTCGTCGGCGCCGGCATCACTGAAATCTCGAGGAGTGACACCAAGAACATTTTGGACTCTTTCGTGTCCGGGCTCTGAATAAAAGCCGGAGTCAATCTCCAACTTCCTTACAGCGATGCGAGACAAACAAGCAGGTAAAGTCGGACCCACGGATCTGGGCGTGAACATGCCTGAGAAGGTAGTGGTGCCGCCGGTTAATGCCTGCACTTCGGCAAACTCGGCGATATCACAAAAACCCTGAGGATCATCCTGCAAGTTACGAGCTGGCGTAGAAATTTCCTGCCTGTACTTGTCATTAGAGCGCCATTCGTACCGGTTGTTGAAAAGTTGTTTGGCGTCCCATGGTTCAAACATGGCGTACATGGGATGGTTGTGCAGATCAATAAATCCGGGAAAGATGATGTCGTTGGTGTCGACCCAGATCGCGTTCTCTTCCCTGGGGATCTTGTCCAACACTCCGCTGATTTTCCTCTGCTTGATGACAACCCATCCTTTATTCAGAATCTTTTCCGGAGTGACCACAGTACCGCTGATAACGATTGTTCGATCCTGGGCTTTAACTGTAGCGCAGGCACAGAGTGTGATAAGGCAGACAACACCAAGCCACCATTTTTTAACTTGAATCATGTATGCACCTCCGTTTGGGCTGAGTAGTGGACCGACTTGGATACCTGCTTGAGAGGCTGAATTAGCGAGTGTGAAGCAGGCTCGTGAGTTCAGCCTTGGACCAAAAAACGCCGGGACTATATTGCCTCGTATCTTAGTCTGTCAATGATGATCTGTGTAAAGATAGACGGGGCATGAGCCGTCAGGCAGCTTCTTCCTGGATGCAGACACCTTACGAACGGATTGCGGAGATTTCGCTTGGCAAGCGTACGCGCGACACAAGCGTAAGCGCGACATTGTTTGCTATTTGAGAGTTGTGATATAAGCCCGGCTGCCCTCGTGCTCGCTTGACCTCAATTTGGAGACTCAACATGAAAATCTTCCGTGTCTACTCCCGCACTCCCCGTAGGGTTGATGCCCCCAGGGATTGCAATCCCTCTGAGACCCCAATTAGCTGGAGCCTTACGCGGGATTTGCGATTGTGTTGTCGCGACAGCTTAACAACAACATACGTCTGACCCGTTCCGTCTTTAACAAACAGAGTCAGCTTCACCATCGGACAAACAGGTATTTGTCTGTAGTAGTCAATGACACTTGCCGTGGCTGCCCGCCGCGAAGATTACGTACAAATCGTTCGCACTGAGAGGGTTCTTGAAAATCTCCAACTCGTCCAGCACACCTTTAAAATAGTTCGTTCCGAAAGCCGGATCGCTACGCCCAATGTTGAGTTTCGCGGTATTCGAAAACCCTGTGCCGCGCGGAATATCTAATACAATCTGCCCGTCAACATACAGGAAGGCGCTACCGAGACCACGGCACATAGGCAAACTTACTGCGATGAAGTGCCATTGATTATCCGCGATGTTTAGATACTTCGGGCCGCTGTTGGGAGCGACGTAATTCACGTTATTCATCTGGAACCCGAGCCGGCCCTGATAACTGAAGAGGCTAAAACCGTTCGGGCTACCCGAACTAATAATGCGCTTGTCCAGAATGGTTTTCAGTCCGGAGTTCGGTCCTTGCTGTGTGGCAGGTAAATTGGTCTTCACCCATAGATCAATAGTCATCGGTTCAGCGACATCCAAAATGCAAGTACCGAAATTGATTTCCGGGTCGTTGGCGACCTCAACATAATCGTTTGCCCCGTCAAAAGAGAGCGCGCCTGCTACGACTCCGGGTACCGGCGTCGGCCCGTTCATATGCGATCCGACGTTGTTGACAGATCCACCGATGTCCTGCGCTGTCGTGCCGCTGATTTCGTCGAACGTCCACCAATCGACGATCCCAGGGGCAGGTATTACGCATTGACCGGGATTGCAGTTCTGGATAACGGTGAGTGTATTGGTCCTTGAACAACCCGTCGCAGGATCCGTCACGGTCAACTGCACGGTGCCGGGCAAGGTATTCCACACCACATCAACATTGACGCTGTTGCTAACGCCGGAGATCGCGCCGCCAGTCACCGCCCAGTTGTAGGTCAAGCCCGGTTGCGCGTTAACAGAGTAGTTATAAAACGGCGGACTTCCTCCTGTCAGACAAACTTGTGAAGGGCCGAAGATGGTTGCCGCTGAAGCCGGCAGTCCAACCGTTATGGCGTGAGTCACAACAGTCAAGCCATTCAAAGTCAGCTTGACTGTATACGTGCCATTGGACGCATAAGTGTGTGTGGGATTCTGCGCCGTTGAGGTGGTTGAATCTCCGAAGTTCCAGGCGTAGGACGTGGCGCAGGCGGGCGCGCTGAAGTTGAGCGTCGAGCAGGAAGAGATGACGTAAGAAAAATCAGGCGGGATTTGTGCCGGAGGCAACGCGTCAATCATATTCGGCAGCCCTGACGCGGGCATTCGCCCCTGCAATGATGGGCCGTAAAAGCTGTAGCCCGCCGCGTTCGGGGATAGCAGCGTATCCCGCAGATTGGGGTAGTTGATAACCGAAAGAAAGGAATTGCCGTCCCCGCTAATGTAGATGCGTTTATCCGGACCTAGCTGGAGACCTGCTCCTATTTGGGAGGGAACACTCGCCATCAATACAGCCGTGGCACTAACATTTTGAACCGTTAGATCGTACTGGTAGATGTGACTCAACCCAGACGCCAGGACCGCGTTGTCGCTCGTATAAAGGAGCTTCGAGTCAGGACTGAAGGAGGCCCCATAGCTTCCGTGCGCAAGCTGACCACGCAGCGTAATGGCGCCTGTTGTTCTGTCGAAGTTGTAAACCGCCGCAGACGGCACCCACGCCCCACTGCTTGAGTGGAGAGTGGAATACGCCAGCATCGTACCGTCGGGAGATGCTTTGAGGCTCCCAAAGACTCCTGGCGCCGCATTGGAAAAGATTGGGGTTGAGACTCCCAAAGAAGTTAGCGAAAAGACGACAAATTCGCTGGGAGAAGTCTTGTGAGCAATGATCCAGTAGTCAGTGTTGTTGCACTTCGGCACGATCGTTAGCTGCTCGCCCATGCTCATGCCGTTCGGAGTGACCTGCGTGTTCAGGTTCGTCAGGACGCCGTTCGTTGAGTTGGTAAAATCAACAATCGTATACCACAGGCTACCGCCCCACTGACTCTGGCCAAGCGTGAAGAGGTAGTAACGATTCTGATTACCTGGATCGGGAACCGAGATTGATGACTGCGCGGTACTCTGATGGCCGTTCAAAGGTATGTTTGGATTCATCACGGTGTGAGTCTGGTCGTAGGCATGGACGCCATCCGAATAGAACAGTAGCGAGCCAATGCTGTTG
>DATIBX010000174.1:0-2214 GCA_035457105.1 Pyrinomonadaceae bacterium | reverse complement strand
TCCCGGAACATCAGGTAACCTCCCTGCGAGAAACTCCCTGGCGGAAGCAAACGTCTGGACCGTTAGCCCGACCGCGTTCAACAAACGACTAATCGCGTCGCGCATCGACGCATCATCATCAACGACACACACAACCTGATTGGGAATCTTGGCTATCATCAACGATCTTCACCCAGGGGCAACGTAAACTTGAAAGTCGTCCCTTGGCCGTTTTGAGTAGGCTTACTCCAAAGTCTGCCGCCATGAGACTCGATGATCGTCCGGCTGATTGATAATCCAAGTCCCAAACCTTCCTCCTTGCTGGTGAAGAAAGGGGCAAATATACGTTCCCGATTCTCGGGGGCAATGCCAACACCGGTGTCTGTTATGGTCACCAGTATCGCCGATTCGGCATGTTCGGTGCTGATCAGCAATTCGCAGGGCTGCCAACAGGCGGCACTCATCGCCTCTTTACTATTGAGAACCAGATTCAGCACTACTTGTTGAATCTGGACTCGATCGGCAATTACGCAGGGCAAGTCGTCGGCCAATTCGGTTCGCACGTTAATTCTATTTCTTGTTAGTTCGCTGGCTATAAGAGCAAGCACCTCGCGAATGTTATCGTTGATACTGTAGGAGGATTTCCCACCTTTTGACTTTTTCAGCAGCCTACGAATGCGCTTGATTACCTCGCTGGCGCGAATGCCATCAGCGATCATGCACTCGACAGCCTCGCGCACTTCCTTGATATCAAGATCGTTGCTTGAGAGCAGACGCAAGCAGGCTTGTCCGTTGGTTACAATGGCGCCGAGCGGTTGGTTAACTTCGTGAGCGATTGAAGCGGTTAGCTCTCCCAGAGTCGTAACGCGGGTAACGTGTGCCAGTTCATCCTGTGTCTTGCGAAGTTCTTCCTCTGTTCGTTTACGCTCAGTGATGTACCTTTGAAAGGTAACCAGTCCCCCATCATTGCTGGGATACATGTGGTTCTCGACCCACTCTTCGAGGGGCTCGTAATACAGTTCATCGACGACCACAACGCGCTCAGACAGAGCGCGCAACACGTTTTTCTTATTAGGCATGTCGGGGAATTCCTCCCATGCCACCCTCCCGATCAGAGCGTCAGGATCTCTGCCGAGAGCTCTCATTTGATTGGTAGCGTGTGGGTTGAAATAGGTAAATCGTCCCTCTTTGTCCAGGCCGAAGAAGTTGTCCGAGATACTTTCAAGTATCATATCGATTTGTTGGTGCGCTTTTAGCGCGGCCTCTTGCGCCTGAATGCGTTCCGTAGTGTCGATGGTAGTCCCCACATATTCGATTAGAGTCCCGTTCCCGTCGAAAACGGGGTGGGCCAGGTTGTGGATATACCTGATTGTTCCGTTGGACCAGACGATGCGATAGGCAAGTTCGTATTCTTTCTTTTCCCGCACCGCGTCCTCAAAAGTCTTTTTCACCCGCACTCGATCGTCCCCGTGAACATATTGGAGAACATCCGGATAGCCAGGCTTTACTATGTCAGGATCCAAGTCAAAAATGCGAAACATTTCAGTTGACCAGTACACCTCACCCGTCGAAACATTCCATGCCCAACTGGCCGTATGACTAAGCCGTTGACCTTCTTCCAGATAGATCTCGTTGCGTCGCAATCTCTCTTCGGCGCGTTTGCGTTCAATGAATTCCGCGGCAAGGTGGGCGTAGAGATCGAGGAAACGAAGGTCATGTTCTGAAGAGTGATGGGGCTGGCAAAAGTGGGTAGCGAGGATTCCCAAAGGTTCGCCGTTACGACTAAAAAGCGGTGTGGCTTGGACCGCACGAAACCCGACGGACGCGGCAATCTGCCGGTGCGGTGCAAAGTCTGGATCCGTTTCGACGTCGTCGATGATCACTCGTGCGCGTTGGCTCATCGCCCGATCACAGAGCCTGCTCTCTTGGGAGGCATCGGCGAAGTGGTCTAAAAAGCCCGGCTTGAAACCGCGCTGGGCCACAATCTCCAGGGCTTTGGATTGCGGATTACAGAGCTGAACGTTACCAAAGTCGGCATTGAGTAATTCGATAGTCGCATCAAGGATTTCCTCGAGCAGCGGTTGGAGTTCGGTAGATTTCAGTAATCGAGTGCTGAGCTCATGAAGGCGGAGCATGGTTTTCAAGTCCGCAGCCAGTTCGTCCTTCACGAGCGTGAGTTCGATCTCTGCGCGCTCGCGCTCAGCGATTTCATTAATCAACTGTGTGTTGATGGCA
>DATIBX010000173.1:0-12406 GCA_035457105.1 Pyrinomonadaceae bacterium | reverse complement strand
GAGGTGGGCCAACTCCTTGATGCGAATGGAACACCGGGAAAGTGGCAAGAGATCGCGCCAATGAAGTTTCGCAAACTCAACGGGCAGGACACCCTGGTTTTTAAGCCGGACAAGAACGGCCGAATGCAGATGATAGTGTCGATGTTTCCTTTTTACGATTTTCACCGCGTCGGCTTCTGGCAAAACAAGTCAACGCTACTGACCGTGCTCGTAGTTTCACTGGTAATCATGTTACTGACTCTATTGTTGTGGCCCATCGGCTGGTTTGTCAGGCGACACTATGGCCAGAAACTAGAGCTCACACGAACCGAATGGTGGTTACGCGTCGGTGTGCGGATTGTTTTTGCCTTGAATCTAATATTTATGTTGGCTCTGGGCATTCTGTTGACCTACGGCTCGAGCCACCTTGCTTTCTTTAGTGACAAAGCAGATAACTGGTTTTTTCTTGCCCAGGTCATCGGTGTGATCGGAGCTATTGGTTGTGTCGTGGTCTTATTTAACGCGGCTTATACATGGAGGAGCCAGCGAAGGATCTGGTCTAAGCTCCAAGCTACACTGTTCGCGCTGGCCTGTCTGGGTTTCCTTTGGTTCTCGTTCGCGGGGAACCTGTTTAAGTTCACGTCGAATTATTGATACTCGTTTGACGAGCATAAGAGCATGAGGATGAGTGATTACCGCCGAAAATTAGCGTTTGCGTTGCTTGCTTCCGTTCTGGTCTATAGTCAGATAAATGCACAGCAACATTTTCAGGCATCCAGCGCAACGTCGATCGTTTCCAGGGCTAAGCCCTTGTCTGCGCCTTCACGATGGCGAGGTTTGATTGGCGAATACGGGCAGGACAAGGACATTTTGTATGTCCTGGAAAAAGATGGAAAGCTGTCGCTTTCGTTTAAGCGAGCTCAGCCGGAACCGTTGGAAGAAGTTTCCAAAAAGGTTTTCAAGTTTCCTGCACAGAGTTCACGCGCCGGTCAACGCGTCACGTTCACTCAAGGCCCGGGTGGACGAGCAACCAAAGTTACGGTCGACAAGGCCGTCTTTGAAAGGCACCCGATCGAACCGGAGTTGGGAGCTAATCAGCTGCGAGTGACGCCGCTGAGACCAGTTCCAGAATTAATTAAAGAAGCCCTCGCTGCAGAACCGCCGAAAGAGACTGGAGACTTCAGGGCGCCTGACCTTGTCGAACTAATAAAACTCGATCCTACGATCAAGCTCGAGATTCGCTACGCAACCACGAACAATCTTTTTGGTACGGTCTTCTATTCGCAGCCGCGTGCTTTCATGCAGCGCCCAGCTGCAGAAGCGTTGGTTCGGATCAATAAGAGGTTGCGACAACTGGGTTATGGGCTATTGGTCCACGATGCCTACCGGCCATGGTACGTAACGAAAGTTTTCTGGGATGCAACTCCAGACGACAAGAAGTTATTTGTAGCGGATCCGTCCAAAGGGTCGCGTCACAATCGTGGAGCGGCCGTTGATCTGACGTTGTATGAGTTGAAGACCGGAAAGCCAGTCGAAATGGTGAGCACTTATGACGAGACTACCGATCGGGCCTATCCTGATTATCCTGGCGGCACTTCGCTGCAACGCTGGCATCGTGACTTGTTGCGAAGTGCGATGGAGGCAGACGGCTTTACAGTCTACGAAGCAGAGTGGTGGCACTTTGATTTTAAGGACTGGCAGAAATACCCCATCGGCAATGTCCGTTTTGAGCAGATAGGGCCAAAGTGAGTACTGAGTAGAATTCAGGGTGGCAAAGCGGCCCAAGTGAACAAATTTCTTAAGTGGACTCCAAGCGACGCCCCCGATCTTCTCCATCCAATAGTGATAAACATCCAGAATCGTGCAGGTGTGTGAAATTGGACATTCGAGGATCCTTGATAACAATAGGATTAGTAGCTTAAAGGTTCTTTGAGTGTTTGTTCAGGGCAGCAAGAGCGGGGGCGACGCTGGAGTCCACTTAAGAAATTTGTTCACATGCGCCGCTCTGCCACCCTTCCCCACTGCGGGATTCTAGTAAGTGCTCCGATGGGCGCCCTTCCCAACTGCGGGATTCTAGTGAGTGCTCAGATGAGCACCCTTCCAAACTGCGGGATTCTAGTCAGTACTCTCATGGTCACCCTTCCTGACTGCACCATTCTATTGAGTGCTCAGATTGGTCACCTATCCTTTTGGAGTGACAGGAAAATGACAAACAAATTAAGACACAAATGTTTATCAGCCACCTTGATCATCGCGATCCTGTTCATTGCTGCTGGCGCTTTCAAACCCATCTTGGCACAGTCGACGCAACCGGCGCCCAGCCCAAGTCCAGGAACTGATGCAGTCAAAATTGAGTTTAACCGTCGAGTGCCAATGCGCGATCGTGTCGAACTATCTGCCGACATCTACCGGCCCGAAGCGGCCGGTCGTTACCCGGTCATCCTATCGCGCACTCCTTACACAAAAACCAGCGGCAGCACTTTGAAAATCGCAAAGTACTTCGTTTCCCATGGATATGTGTTTGCGGCTATGGATGTGCGTGGCCGAGGCGACTCTGACGGAGTATTTGTCCCTTATGTCAACGACGGTGTGGATGGGTACGATGCAATCGAGTGGTGTGCCACGCAAGACTGGTCCACCGGTAAAGTCGGCACTATCGGTGGCTCATATAACGGGATCATCCAGTGGCTCACGGCAGTTCAGCAACCGCCACACCTCAGCGCCATGATTCCGATGGTGTCACCTTCAGATCCATTTGTTGAGTGGCCCACCGGCCTGCCGCTTCCGCAAACCCTGAGCTGGTTTCACTTCACAGCCGGCCATGTAGCGCAAAATATGGAAGCAGTTGATTGGACCAAGCTCTACTCCCATTTGCCCATGATCACCATGGACGATGCTATGGGCCGACCCAACCGTAACTGGGACGACGAGATCAAACACTCGAAACTAGATAATTGGTGGGAGCCAAGGCGATATCAAAACAAGTTCGACCGGGTAAACGTACCGGCGCTCGGTATCTCTGGATGGTACGACGACGAGCAGATTGGCACGCCTCTAAATTTCGCGGCCATGACTGGTAAAACGATCGACGAGAAAGTACGTAGTAGCCAAAAAATGTTGATGGGACCATGGCCGCATGCCATCAATTCCACGTCCAAGCTCGGCGAAGTCGATTTTGGTTCCACCGCTATCATCGATCTCAACGACACCTGGCTGCGTTGGTTTGATTACTGGCTGAAAGGGATTGACAACGGCATTATGAAGGAACCGCCAGTGCGAATCTTTGTGATGGGCGAAAACGCCTGGAGAAATGAAAACGAATGGCCGATCGGCCGCACCCAGTGGGCCAAGTACTTCATCCATAGTAACGGTCGTGCAAACACGCTTAATGGCGATGGCTCAATCTCTACGACTGAGCCCGCTAATGAATCAACTGACAGTTACAAGTATGACCCCGCAAATCCAGTCCCTTTTATAACTGATGCAAGCTTCGCACAGATAGGTGGACCTGACGACTATCGAAAGGTTGAAGAGCGTGCGGATGTACTTGTTTACACCTCTGAGTCGTTGAGCGCCGATATGGAAGTGTGTGGTCCAATCAAAGTAAAACTATTTGCCTCTTCTTCTGCCCGCGACACCGATTTTATGGCGAAGTTGATCGATGTCTGGCCGAATGGATTTGCCCAGAGGCTGAGTGATGGGATGGTCCGGGCGCGTTTCCGCGACGGCATGGATAAGCCGTCATTGATCGAGCCCGGTAAAGTTTACGGCTACGATCTGGATCTTTGGAATACATGCCAGTTGTATAAGAAGGGCCATAGGATCCGGCTGGAGATCTCGTCGAGTGCTTTTCCTAAGTATGATCGCAATTTGAATACGGGTGCAGCACTCGGCGAGACTGCCGTGATGCAAGTCGCGGAACAGAAGATCTACCACGATCGAGCACACGCTAGCTACGTCTTGCTACCGCTGGTCCCTCGCAAAGCTGAATGAGGAGTTGTCGCTCAATGAATTTCTCTGTGCAACCTCCGTGTTCGCGGTGCCGTGGTTAGAAAGGGTGGCCAAAGATTTCACCACAGAGGCACCGAGAACACGGAGATCGTACAGAGAATCACTACCGTTATTTCCCTACATGCGAGGAGCAATCGGTGAATCAACCACTACGACGGCGCTCATTCGTGAAGCCTATTTTACTAGGCGTACTTTTGTTGACTTATAGCGCGAGTCAATTGGCTCGTGTGTCTACCGCACAGGAGGTTTACGACCTCGTTATTCTTAACGGACGAGTCATGGATCCGGAATCTCGCACTGACTCCATTCGCAACCTGGGTATTACGAACGGATCTATCAAGATCATCACATCCGATAATTTGACGGGACGTCAAGTGATTGACGCACGGGGCCTGGTTGTGGCTCCAGGTTTTATAGATCTCCATCAACACGGTCAGGACGAAGAAAACCAACGCTTTAAAGCCATGGATGGCGTGACATCGGCGCTGGAATTGGAAGTCGGCACAGGCGACATTGATCGCTGGTACTCTCAGCGCGAGGGAAAGTCTCTGATAAATTTCGGCGTCAGTGTGGGCCATCTGGCCGCGCGCATGATGGCAATGAACGAGCCACTGACCTTTGTGCCCAGTGGAGAAGCCGCTCGCCGTGCAGCTACAGATGAAGAGATCGCACGCATGAAGGAAACGCTCGAGTCAGGTCTTAAGCGCGGAGCGGTCGGTGTTGGGTTAGGCATTCAATACACGCCTCTGGCATCTCACTGGGAAATCCTGGAGATGTTTCGGGTTGCTAAACGTTACGACGCATCGGTTCACGTGCACTTGCGAAACGCCGGAGTGTTGGAACCAGCCAGCAGCGTTCAAGCGCTCGAGGAAGTCATCGCAGCGGCCGCAATTACCGGAGCTTCGCTTCATGTTGTTCATATAAACAGTACGGGTGGTGGAAATACTCTGAAGCTGCTCGAGATGATTGGTGAGGCGAAAGCCCGGCACCTCGATGTCACCACGGAATGTTATCCCTATCTTGCAGGAATGACCGACATCAAGTCGGCGATCTTCAATGAAGGGTGGCGCGAGGTCTTTGGTATTGACTACAAAGATCTCCAGTGGGCCGCAACCGGAGAACGCCTTACGGAGGAAAGTTTTCAGCGTTATCGTAAAACTGGTGGAATGGTTGCCGTCTTTTCAATGACAGACGAGATGGTCTCGGCGGCAGTTAAGAGTCCCTTAACGATGATTGCCAGTGATGGAGTTTTGGAAAACGGTAAAGGCCATCCACGAACTGCAGGTACGTATTCAAGGATTCT
This sequence comes from Pyrinomonadaceae bacterium, assembly GCA_035457105.1. Classification (GTDB taxonomy): domain Bacteria; phylum Acidobacteriota; class Blastocatellia; order Pyrinomonadales; family Pyrinomonadaceae; genus PSRF01. The sequence goes on along the minus strand of DATIBX010000173.1, from coordinate 7,113 downwards.
CGGCAAATACGTCCGAGATCAAGGAGATCTTTCTTTAATGGATGCAATCACCAAGATGACGTTGATGCCGGCCCAACGTCTGGAGAAGCGTGTACCATCGATGAAAAAAAAAGGTCGAATTAAGGTTGGAGCTGACGCGGACCTCACGATCTTTGATCCGAAAACCATCACGGATCGCTCCACCTATCAGGAACCGGCGCAGTACTCCGAAGGCATAAAGTTTGTAATCGTCAACGGCGCTTTGGTTGTTAAGGATGGAACTCCTCAGTCAGACGTCCATCCCGGCCGAGCAATACGAGCCCCAGTTCTAAACTAGACAGCGCCAGGAGTATCGCGGTAAGAGCCGGGGGGAAAACTCAAATCTTCTCATTCTCCCCAAGCTTCAGCTTGGGGCAAACAGACACCTATTAGTAGCAGTTGTCATACCGACTTTCATCGCAGGTACTTGTTAAAAAAATCGAGAGTGCGGGTCCAGGCTAACTTGGCGGCGCCTTCGTCGTAACGTGGAGTCGTGTCGTTGTGAAAGCCGTGCTGTTTGCCGTCGTACATGTAAACTGTATAGACCTTATTGTTGGCTTTCAGTGCTGCTTCGTAGGCCGCGATTCCCGCATTCACTCCCTGGTCGTTGCCGGCGTAATGAAGCAAGAGTGGTGCAGATATCTTGGGCACATCATCCGCGCCTGCTTGTCTTCCATAAAACGCAACCCCTGCATTTAGATCATGGCCCAACCGCACCGCCAATTGATTCACCATTCCGCCGCCGAAACAGAACCCAACCGCACCCAGCTTTCCCGTAGAGTCGGGACGTGCTTTAAGCCATTTAGCCGCCGCAACAAAATCTTCAGTCATCTTCTTGCCGTCGACAGTTCGGAACGCTGCGGCGCCTTTCTCGTCGTCGCCAGGATAGCCTCCGACCGAAGTCAATCCGTCTGGAGCAAAGGCGATGAAATTCGCTACAGCCAGTCTGCGCGCCACGTCCTCTATATAAGGATTGAGTCCGCGATTTTCATGGATCACGAGTACAACCGGAGGTTTTCCATTCTTTGATGGCCGCGCCAGGTAGCCTTTGATTGAGCCATTTCCGGCCGGTGATTCCACGAGTTCGCGGCTCACTTTGATCCGCTTGTCATCCGGCGGTACCTGTTGGGCCCAGGCGTAATTGGGTGTCAAGCTTTCGAAAATTGCGGCGACGGTTAGACCACCAACAGCAAACTTGCCGGCCCGGTCGAGGAAAGTGCGGCGGTTGATGTCACCATGTTGGTATTCGTGAAAAAGGTCCAACAACTCCTGGGGATATTCGGATGCGAATTTTCGTTCCATGTTTTCAGCGCTCATATCAGTCACCTGGTTCCGGATTGTCATCAAGATTTAGAGAGCCCATATTGTGCTGCCTGGTTTTGTCAGATGGTGTGCGAACCTATCACACATCTTTAAAAGAGAACAATTTCGCCATTAAATCACGCCGTAGTACGCAGAGAGGAAGATCACGCTGAGTTACGCGGAGGAGATTGCTTTGTTACTATCGCTGATCGAGTAAATAGAACAGAGTTGAGGGGAAACACAATGGTAGAACGATTGGAGCTGGGCGGAAAGTTCACGTTTGTGGGTACGTCGCTGACCGTGAACCGGATGGGCTATGGTGCGATGCAACTTGCTGGGCCCGGGGTGTTTGGACCACCCCGAGACGTTGATGCTGCCATTGCGGTACTGCGCGAAGCAGTTGCGTCAGGCGTCAATCACATTGATACCAGCGATTATTATGGTCCTTATGTGACTAACCAGCTTATCAAGCGAGCGCTTTATCCTTATCCGGATGATCTTGTGATCGTGACCAAGGTGGGTGCTCGTCGTGGAGATGACAAGTCGTGGATTCCTGCGCTTTCATCTCGAGAGTTGATTGATGCCGTGCATGACAACCTGAAAAACCTTGGATTGGAAAAGCTCGACGTCGTCAATCTTCGCGTTGGCGGACTGTCGAGGCCAACGGACGAGCCAATTGATGAGCAGCTAACCGCGCTAGCGGAACTCAAACAGCAGGGATTGATTCGCCATATTGGTCTAAGCAACGTCAGTCCTGGTCAGTTGGCTGAGAGCCAGAAGATTACCGACATCGTCTGCATTCAGAATATGTACAACGTGGCAGACCGTGAAGATGATGAGTTCATCGATGCTCTCGCAAAGCAGGGAATAGCTTATGTGCCATTCTTTCCCCTGGGAGGATTCACGCCGTTACAGTCTTCAAAGTTAGAAGCGGCAGCAGCATCACTGTCCGCGACTCCACTGCAGGTGGCGCTCGCCTGGCTGCTGCAGCGCTCAAACAACATTCTCCTGATCCCGGGCACGTCTTCTGTCGGTCATCTTCGTGAGAATCTCAAGGCCGCCTCCCTGAGATTGCCGACAGAAATGGTTGCTGAGCTTAACTCGATTGCGACTAGCTGACCCTTACAGGTTACCCGCCCCAGGTTTGCACCTGGAGGTTTACTTCGTGGGCAACTGTGGCACAACTAAGTAGTGAAATCGTTTGCTTACTCGGTGCAACCTTTGTGTGCTCTGTGTCTGTGTGGTGGCGAAGTATTAATAGAACCATCACCACAGAGCCACAGAGAACACAATGGTTGCACCGAGAAGGTCAGCTTAGGAGACCATCGCAACTAAGATAAGTTGACGACGCAGGAGTGTTCATTTTAGAATATGCAAGAATGTGCAGATATGCATGCCATTTCTGGGTCGGGCAGGGAAAACGGAGCTTGAATGCGACAACAGTTGAGTGAATTTAAGGCGGACTTTTTCAGGGCCCTGGCTCACCCGTTAAGAATTTCTATTCTTGATGCTTTACGAGAAGGCGAGCTAACAGTCAACGAGATCAGTCAGCATTTTGACGTCGAGCCGGCAAACGCCTCGCAGCAACTGGCTGTGTTGCGTAATAGAAACATTGTAGTTGCTCGCAAAGAGGGCGCAAATGTCTATTACGCAGTGAGTGACAAAACCATATTCAAGTTGCTTGATGCGGCCAAGGAGATTTTTAACAACCACCTGGTCGGAGTGCGCATTATGCTCGAAGAGATTCATACCAACCCGCCAACGCGAACATCCCGCCGTCAATCATCGCCACGAGTTCGTTGAGAGAACGATGCTGCAACTCATAAATGGTGTCCATCGTCGGCCAAAAAGCCCTCGTCTCAGTGTGAGGTGTCGCGGCTTGTCCGTCAGGAAGTCTTTGCTTCATGGATGCGGGTGTTTCGCGACAGTCCGCTTTCTGAAAGGTAGCCGGATAGGCGAATACGCCGGCGAAAGAATTACGTACAGCGAAGCAAGGCGAAGAATGAAAGGCGCCCGCGGCAAGCGCATTAGTGAACTCGATCCAAACTGGTACATCGACGGCAGCGTAAATGGCAACCAGACACAATTTATAAACCACTCCTGCGAACCGAACGCAGACGCCTTCGTAGTTGGTCCAGCTTTGGTCATCTATGCATTGCGGGAGATAGCGCCTGGTGAGGAGATTACCGTCGACTATCTAAACTCATTCACACAGGACCACTCTGTCTGTCACTGTCGTACGACTTCATGTCGGCTGCGGATCGTTCAAAAGGTCGCATAACAGTCCTGGGTCAGCCTGTGAACTCCTCGTTTTAAACCGTGCCGTCGCTCAACAAAAAGTGGATTCCAAGATCGGTCCAGTGCTTCCAGGCTGGCTACACCCGGCAGGACTTCATGGCCGATCTAATCGCCGGGGTGACTGTCGGATTGGTGGCGCTCCCCCTGGCCATGGCATTTGGAATCGCTTCCGGCGTCTCGCCACAGGCCGGTCTCTACACGGCAGTCGTTGCTGGTTTTCTGATCTCTGCCTTGGGTGGTTCGCGTCTTCAAATCGGAGGTCCCACCGGGGCGTTCGTCGTCATCATCGCCGGAATCGTTGCCAACCAAGGAATCTCAGGGTTGCTAATGGTCACGATGATGGCTGGTGTGATCCTGATGTTGATGGCGGTCACCGGTTTGGGCACAGCAGTTAAATATATCCCGCGACCGGTCACCATCGGTTTCACGAACGGCATTGCCGTCTTGATTGCTTCGACCCAGGTGAAGGATTTCCTCGGTCTTGAAACTCCTGCGATACCAGGCGAGTTCGTTATGCGAATCCGTATTCTGGTTAACAGTCTCGACAGCATCCACTGGCCCTCCGTAATCATTGCGGTGGGTTCGCTTGCGGTTATTTTGATAATGCCAAAACTGACGAAACGGGTTCCTGGTTCAATCCTTGCGCTCGTCCTGGCAACGCTTGGCGTGGCTGTTTTGGGACTTCCGGTAGAAACAATCGGCAGCCGGTTTGGCGGTATTCCGACCGGCTTGCCCCATGTTTCCGTGCCGCAGTTTCGGCCGGAGTTGATTGTCCCTCTATTGCCCGCTGCCGTAACCGTGGCGATGCTGGCCGCCATTGAGAGCCTATTATCTGCCGTGGTCGCAGATGGTATGAGTGGCGACAGACATAACTCCAACATGGAGTTGTTCGCTCAAGGGATTGCAAACCTCACAGTCCCACTGGTTGGAGGGATTCCAGCCACTGGTGCTATTGCGCGTACAGCTACTAACATCAGATCAGGCGCTCGTACTCCCGTATCGGGTATGGTCCATGCGCTGACGCTGATCGTGATTCTAGTGGTCGCGGCGCCACTGGCCCGTTTTATTCCTCTCGCTACACTCGCAGCAATTCTTTTCGTGGTGGCCTACAACATGAGTGAGTGGCGCGAAGTACGAACCATACTCAAGCTATCTAATGCAGACATAGTTGTGTGGTTAATGACTTTTGGTCTTACTGTGCTCGTCGATCTAACTGTCGCGGTCGAGATCGGAATGCTCCTCGCGGCGCTGCTTTACATCTATCGCGTTTCGCAAACGACCACTGTGGCACCGGTGACGGAGGAGTACATAGAAGACGGTCGTCCACACGTTCTGCAAGACAAGCTGTTACCCCCCTATGTTCTCGTGTTACGCATTCATGGACCATTTCTGTTCGGCGCCACGGAGAAATTGTCCGAGGCCACAACTGATGTGGAGTCGCTACCCTCAGTGGTGATATTGCGGCTCAGAAACATGACCGCCATTGACGCCACTGGATTGCATGAGTTGGAGAAGCTAGCAGACCGTTTACAGGCTTCGGGACGAACCCTCTTGTTGTGTGGAGCGCGTCGGCAACCGGAGGAATTCTTGAGACAGTCTCCGTTTCTCAGACGGCTCGGTGAGGACAACATGCTACCCCACGTTGAGGCCGCACTTTCTCGAGCACGTGAAGTCTACGAACACTCGGTGGTTACTCCGCGCCAGGATTATGTTGTCTGTCAAACCTGATTAACCGGTTCTTATCCTGGTCAACAACGTGAATTCTCGACCAGCCCCCCTAACATACTCTTCTACCGAACGGCTTAGCGGTCCATTTCGTTTTAATGGTCTTAATGATCCTCGCAGGGATAGGATTGCAGCCGTTAGCCTGACTCCATTAAATCCGCTTGGGTTTTTCAACAGTGGGTCACTTCCAGCCCACTGTCAAAAGAGACAGTATTAAAACTCTCTGGTGGTAGCTAGAATCGAGCAGCGGAGGGTCCGTTCGTCAGGGCGCGTTGTGGTAGTGACTTCTATTCCCAGCAAAAATTGGAGGCGTGAATTATGGACTCGGGAGCATTAGCACCAATAGTCTTTGCATCAGTGTTTGGCAGCGCTTTGTTCGGCTTCTACCTTGGGAAAAAGCTGCCAGATCGCCATCTGGATGGTGATTCGAAAGATATCGTCAAGCTGGCTACTGGCTTGATTGCTACCCTCTCCGCTCTCGTACTTGGTTTGCTGGTCTCTTCGGCAAAGGGAACTTTTGATCAAGCTAAGAACGAACTGATGCAAATGGCCGTCAAGATCGTGGTCCTTGATCGGGTTCTGGCCCAGTATGGACCAGAGGCGGCGGAAATTCGTGAGCTACTTAAAACCGGCTTCACCGAAGGTAGCAGGCCGTTAATCTCTGGTAACAAGGCGGAACAAGATAAGCTTGATTCTTCGGAAGGCGTGGCCCGGCTGGAAGGGGTTCAGCTCCGCATTAGAGAACTCACACCGCGCAACGATGCTCAGCGTGGCTTGCAGTTGCGAGCGACACAGATAACTTCAGAGTTGGCTACTTCACGCTGGCTTCTGATCATGCAAAGGAGGGGCAGTATCTCGATACCTTTACTGGTAGTAATGGTGCTCTGGCTGAGTATTATTTTTGCGGCCTGGGGTGTGTACTCGCCGCGCAATCTGATAGTGGCTGTGACCCTTTGTTTGTCAGCCCTGGCAGTTTCAGGCGCAACGTTTCTAATTCTTGAGTTGGACCAGCCTCTCACCGGAGTTATTAGAGTTTCTCCCGGTCCGTTGCAACGAGCACTCGAACATCTAGGGGAGTAAGCAAGACACCTCATTGATTGCCCGCCCATTTGCTGAGAATGCTTGCTCAAGGCGACTGTTCCTTTCAAACCGGATGCGCTCAGGCAAATCATTGATCCAGATTCGAGCCCGGCTATATTTTGAGAGCTCCAGATTGAACATCAGGGCGATTCGCGGAGCGGAGCCATACGTTAGTGCGTTGAAGTAACTTCGCGAATACGCACATTGCGATACCAAACGTTATCGCCGTGGAATTGCAAAGCGATGTGGCCCTCTGACAAGCGTGCATACTTAGGGAAGTCTTTGAATTTGCTTTGAGTAATCAACGAAGTGAGGCTATCGCTCATAAGATCGTATTCGAGAACCTTTTTCCCATTCAGCCAATGTTCGACGTGCCCGTTTCGCACCACCAAACGCACCTTGTTGTATTCTCCGACTGGACGGAGAGTTTTGTTTGTTGGAGCTATCAAATCAAAAAGAGAGCCGGCTGAGGTTTTGGGAATCTTGCCATCGGGATGTTTCTCGTCGTCCAGGACCTGCATCTCTGGACCAGTTTTCCAGGTCTGATCTTCATCTTCTGACAGTCGATAAATGATTCCACTATTTGCGCCTGGAGCCACCCGCCACTCGAGTTCGAGTTCGAAGTCCTTGTATTTATTCCGGGTAATGATGTCGACCTGATCAGACTTGTCGCAGCCCGCGACCGTCTTG
>DATIBX010000172.1:0-3418 GCA_035457105.1 Pyrinomonadaceae bacterium | reverse complement strand
CGAAGTCTTGATCCGCGGACCGATTGTGATGTCGGGGTATTATCAAAATCCTGAAGCTAACCGCGAGGTATTTACCAGTGATGGCTGGTTTCGCTCCGGTGACCTCGGCCGGTTCGATAAGCAGGGACATCTTTATATCGTCGGGCGCCAGAAAGACGTCATCAAATTACCCTCGGGCAAAAACGTTTTCCCGGAAGACGTCGAGGCCCATTACGAACGATCGCCGTTCGTTAGCGAAGTCTGCGTGATCGGCGTAAGAGACGAATCAAGCGAATTCAAAAGAGCGGAAAAACTGCGCGGGGTGGTGGTGCCCAACTTTGAATATCTCAAAGCTCAACACATAGGTAATGCACGTGAGTGGGTTGTCTGGGAGTTGGAGAACCTCGGAAGGGAACTGCCCGAATACCAGCGCGTGCATGATTTTATCCTGCGTGCTGAACCCTTACCGCGCACCTCCACTCGCAAAGTAAAGCGGTTTGAAGTGAAAAGCCGGCTCGAAGAACTGGAGCAGCGGAATGGGAAGAAACGAGAGGCAAAGCCGGCTCAATTGAGCGAGGCAGATCAAGCGTTGATGAATTCCGTTGCGGGGCGAGCAACGGCCGCAGCGGTGAAACAGCACAACCGTGACGTCGAGTTGATTCATCCACACATGCATTTCGAGATCGATCTCGGGCTGGACTCGCTGGCGCGGACAGAATGCTTTGCAAGTGTCGAACAAACACTGGGCATCGAACTCGATTCGCAGGAACTCTCGACCGTTCACAGAGTCGGCGAGTTGGTCCAACTTGCAACGTCAAGACTCAATGGCGGATCACGATCACTCGGAACGGCCCGCCCGGAGTTTCGCTGGCAAACAGAACTGGCGCAAACGGCTGAGGCGCTGCCGGATGTCGAGCAGGTTCTAAAACGCAAAACAGCAGTAGTGCTATTTGCTTACCTGGTGTTGCGAATCATTCGGATCGGAGCGCAACTGTTGTTTCGCATGGAGGTGCGAGGCAGGGAGGTTCTCGATCGTGTCAAACCGCCGTATTTGATTTGTCCGAACCACCAGAGCTACTTAGATCCATTCCTTGTGTGTTCGACGTACCCGCGGCGCGTTCTGCAAGACATTTTCCAGGTTGGCGCAAGTATGTACTTTACAAATCGCTTTATGGCGTGGCTGGCGCGGCTGATAAATGTCGTACCAATTGACCCGGATGTGCAACTGATGCGTGCAATGCGTGCCGGAGCTGCCGGTCTTCGCGCTGGCAAGATACTCAACATTTATCCGGAAGGGCAGCGCTCGTTTGATGGTCAGTTGTATGAGTTTAGAAAAGGGGCGGCCATTCTCGCGACTGAGCTAAATCTTCCGATAGTGCCGGTAGCGTTGGATGGAGTCTATCGCATCTGGCCGCGCAAATCGTGGCGTGTCCGACTCGCAAAGGTGAAGATACGGTTCGGCGAACCGATTGATGTCCAAAGTGTTATTTCAGGTGAGACTGATAAAGAGCGGGCTTATGAAAGAGTGACGGCAGAACTCAAACAACAAATTCAGGAGATGCTTGATGAAATGGGTGCTGGCAGATCGTAAGCGATGGTTTCTGCTACTCCGGTCTTAGCTCATTTAATGTTTTCTCAAGCCATGCTCGAGCCTCTTCAACGGACGAAAGGTCTGCGAAAGGGTCGAACATGCGAAATGGTCCGAGCAAGATCTTCAAGGAGCAAAAGGGGACTGGATTGCGAGAGACATCCCACTTGTGCGGTTCTTCAATAGCCGGGTAACAATCAGCACCTAACGGAAATAAAGGCACGCCAACCGCCGAAGCCAAAGCAATTGCGCCTACTTTCGCTTGCCGTGCGGGACCTCCGCCATCGGCAGTTAGAATGACCGAGGCGCCGTTCATGAGTTCCCGAGCTAGTTGTAGCAGAGCATCCCAGCCACCTTCCTCGCTATCTCCTCGAACAACGTGAAAACCAATCATGCGGCAAAGCAATGCCAGGGAGTCACCTCGTGGATCGTGGGAAACCATGATTGCTGTACGGCAAGGTGGACGTCGTTTAGCGAAGACTACCAGGAAGGAAGGCGCATCATGGTGCCACAGCGCCAGAACACAGGGTGCCGGAATATTTGGCCACCGCGGGCTGCCAGTTGAGACGAGCCGTGTGGTAAATGCGACCACCTGCGCATAGAGAAACATAACCGCTGCGCCCAATGCGACGACAAGCCAGTGAAGTGGCGGAAGATATTTGCGCAACAGAGCAAACGTTGAGTCGATAGCACGTGTCAATATATTTCGACCTGGGTTTTTGTCTGTTTGCTTTTTAGAGGACGCGAGTAGTTCGGAAATACGAGTCAATCGTTCAGCCGCGACTCCGATCTCCGCTTTGGGCTCCTCTTTTTCAATGTGATAATGGTCAGACATGTACGACGTTCTCCGCTCACTTAAATCCAAACGTGTTGGTCTGGCTCTAAGCGGCGGCGCTGTGCGCGGGCTCGCTCACATTGGGGTTATCAAGGCGCTGGACGAACTCGGGGTGAAACCCGCAGTGGTGGCCGGCACCAGCGTGGGCAGCATTATCGGCGCTGCGCTGGCCGCCGGTATGGACTGGCGCGAAATCGCGAACATGGCGCGGTCTATATTCTGGCCTCGTTTGCTGCATGGCAAAACGCTCGAACGATTCTGTGCTCAGTATCTGCCTGAAAGTTTCGAACAACTCGCTACTCCCTTTGCTGCAGTAGCGACTATAGTGCCATCTAACAAACCGTTCACCATTACGACTGGACCACTTTCGTCGGCCATCAGCGCAAGCTGCGCGTTGCGTTTAATTCGCCGGCCTGTTAGCCGTGAAGGTCAGAAACTCAAAGATGGCGGTTTTTCGTGCGTGCTGCCCTCGCACGTTTGCCGTACGCAGAACGCTGACTTGGTTATTGCTTCCGATGTTTGGGAGTGGAGTTCCGTAATGCGTTCGTTAGGTTGTTCTCCATCAGAACGGCACTGGACCACTCAAGCCTATCCCTCACATTATAGGTTCGCCGTGGCCCAGACTGAGATCCACATTCAGCCAGAGATACCGCTGGCAGGTTATGTTCCTGGCACTGCTGCCGTTGAACGCCTGATTGCCAGGGGAGAACGCGCAACCTACCAGGCACTCGAATCACTCTCGAAAGCTCAAGCCGCTTAAACTCTGCCCCCTTGCCACGAGGCTTCTGACAGCATCGATGGCGTGCTTTCTCGGTAGAAATCGCTTGTACCCGTGATGTGCAAGGCACGAAATTGCCTGGCAAGGGAAAACGATTTTAAATGCGGGTTTTTCCCCCAACCTAGCGAAAACTTTCACACAGGAAGGGGTCTCGCTAAGAACCCATCAGCTTTTCAGGTGGCATCACGTAGGCACATTCGTTGCGTCGAATGAAACACAGTCAATAAGGAGAGTGCTA
>DATIBX010000171.1:0-8597 GCA_035457105.1 Pyrinomonadaceae bacterium | reverse complement strand
ATATTTATTAAACTAAGGCGAGTTCTTCCTCTCTCAACGCGACCAAACCACGCGAGCAGACTCAGAAGGTTTAACTGGCAAAAGAGATCATGCTCAAACCACATGACCACTTCTTCGTGTTGACTAAACGACTCGAGCGCGACTTCCTGTTGGAGTAATCTGCGTTTGCAATCGGCCAGCGAAATCCCATATAGAGTCGAAAGGTGAGTCGCCCGCGTTTCGCGCCATGTTTTGCGGTCAATATTAGCCGGTGCTGGTCCACTAATAAGCGCATCGGCAAACGAGAAGACAGCTCCTTTAATTCCGCTGAGTCGCAAGGTCCCGGCGGTTGAGTCGCCGTTGACGATGTGTAAAGTCATACTTCCCCCCTTGGAAGATAGAGATTTACTTCTTCATTAAATCAAGCACCGCCGCGGTCATCGCCTTCATTCCTGTCCGCAAGGTTGGTTCCGGAACCGGCGCAAATAACGCCGAGTGTAAGGATGGCAGTGCAACACCAGTGGCTTTACTCTGCTTCACTTTTTCAGGATCGACAGCGCCGAGCCAAAAGATTACCGATGGAATCTTGTGGTCCAGGCTTAGATAACCAAAATCCTCGCTGGCCATAAGCGGAGAAACTTTGACAACGTTCGCTTCGCCCAGCGCGCTCGTAAAAACGGCAGCCAGGCGTTCGGTGAGCTTTGGATCGTTGTAGGTGGCAACAGTTACTTCCGATTCGCTAACCGTGACGATTGGAGCGCGATCGTCAGGAATACCTGCTGCTAAAGCGATGCCCTTCGCAATACGTTCGATTGCGGCCAACACGTGCTGTCGAACTTCAGGCTTATATGTTCTTACAGTCAGCTGCAGATTCACCTCATCGGGAATGATGTTGTATTTGGTTCCACCGTGTATCGAACCAACGGTAACTACCGCCGGATCGAACGGTGAGTTCTCGCGACTGACGATAGTCTGCAAGGCCATCACTATTTGAGCGGCCACGACGATTGGATCTTTAGTTGTCTCAGGCCTCGCACCATGCCCGCCCAGACCCCGCACCTTGATGTCTACCGAGTTTCCACCGGCCATCGCGTAGCCTGATGTGTAGCCAACTTTGCCTGTTTCCAGGTCAGCACTGTCATGGAGCGCGATTGCAAAATCAGGAGTCGGAAACTTTGAGTACAGCTCATCACGCAAGAGAGCTCGAGCACCGTCGACAGTCTCTTCCGCAGGTTGGCCCACTATCACCAACGTGCCCTGCCAACGCTCTTTAAGTTCAGCTAGTAACTTTGCGGTGCCCAGCATACTGGTCATGTGAATGTCATGACCGCAGGCGTGCATAACGCCGACTTCGACGCCCGCGTCATTTGTTGTTTTAACTACGCTGGCGTAAGGAGCACCTGTTTTTTCTTCAACTGGTAATGCGTCCAATTCGGTTCTGATCAAGACAGTTGGGCCGGCGCCATTTTTCATCAACGCGATGACGCCGTAACTAGTCCATTGCGGGTTTGCAAACCTCCCAAAGCGCTCAGTAACCGTGTAGCCCATTTTGCGCAATTCGCCGGCGAAAAATGTTGCCGTTTTATCCTCACGATGCGATAACTCCGGTGCAGCGTGCAGCATTTTGTAAGTCGAAACGAAGGAAGCGATGTCGCGGTCTATAAGCGAGTCGATGGTGGGTTGTTGAGCATTAACGGCAAATGAAGAAGTTATCGCAAGGAATAGAAACGTCGGGATCAACAGTTTCATGTAGGCTCCAGGGAGTCGGTTTTCGCAAGTTCGTGTTTAAGTTCGCTGATTCGGGCCAGGTGATAGTCATCATGTTCCGCCTGAAAGTACAACATGTCAACCAAACGCATCTGTTTATTCAAGCGCGGATGGAGGGCGCTGCGCGCGAATACTGCGCCATCCAGCGCTAGCAATTGCGCGACTGTTTGCTGTCGGGATTTGCGAAAGGCTTCCAGGATTACTTTTACTTCGACATCGTTGTGATGAGCATCGTAAGTCCTGCGATTTGACATATCCGCTGCGTGAAGTTCCGGCTGACCGGCGAGGTACTCGTTGACGCGTTGTTGGACAAGGCTTTCCAGGTCAAGCAAGTGTCCGGCGTTTTCCTGCATGGACCAGCGGTTGTCCGCGCGGCGCGTCAATAGTTAACGGGGTAGTAAAGCTAAATGCTCTTCGAGTCGGGCGGGAGTTCCACGGAATCGTTCGAGCACTTCTGGATAAATGCCGGCGGGGAAATCGAAGTTGAAAGTCCTGTCGGTCCATTTGATCCGCGCAGTCATTGTGCTCTCTCATTCTACCGGGCTGAAGGGTCCGTGTGAAAAGTCTAGGCGTAGCAAGGGTCAGTACCGACTCGCGGTAACGTCGGGTGAGGAGGCAGCCCTAGCCAGGCATATCAGCGAGACTCACCGGACGCTACCGCGAATGGGTATCTGACCCTTGCCACCGGACGTGTTAAGCCTCATATGAAGAAACGGGTACCAAGCACAAAGCCCAAAGGTACAAAGCACCAGCCCAAGGCTCAAGACCCAATTTTAGGGCTTCGGCGGTAGAGGTTTCTGCAACGCGGCGGCGATGAATTCTGGAAGCCCCGCCTCACTCCCTTCATGACGAAACTTATAGTAGTTCGTCAGCGGGATCATCCAATCCTTCTTGCTTTGCTCCGCAGTTGGATCACCAGCGGCGGCCGCGACTGCCCTGGCGTATGAATCAATCATTCGGTCCATCAGCACATTCAACTTTTCCAGAGCGGCCTTACTCTCGGGAGTCTCCGGCTTGTTCGCGAAGTCCTTCTGATAAGAAGTCGAAAGCGTTTTGTATGGACCAGCCTCGTAGGCATTCCCCAATAAAACATAGAGGTACGGATTCTTTTTGAGGTCGCTGTCGAGACGAGCTGCACTGATCAGTGGATCAATCGCCTGTTCTGGTGAAGTCTTGAGTGTCAGGTAACCAACTGAACGATAAAGATATGCAAGCGTATCTTCTTTCCCTTTAAATGGCGCCCATTCAGTAGGCGTCTTTCCAGCTTCGATTGCGGCGATAGCTTTTTTAGCGTAGCCGAGAGCTTCAGCGTTGTAGGCGTCGTTCTTGGTTGTCGCCGCTTGGTACCCAGCATAGCCAAGGTCAATTTGCGCTCGGAGATAATCGGGCTCGTCGGTGAGAATTCGTTGCCCAACCTTAAAGGCTTCTGCAAAATTCTTTTCTTTGATCAGTCCGGGCAGTTGATTCTTTCGGTCGTCCCGCTCATAAAAGGTGACCCATTTCTGAAGATAATCCGTGTACTGGTCTTTGTCCTTCTGATACTTCTGCAAGTAGTCTCTCGCTGCTTGATAGGCCAGGGTTGGGTTCGGAACGCGGTTATCGACAAACCTTTTGTAGATATCAATCTTGGCCTGATCATCTGTCTCTGGTGCCTGCGCCTGCACACGCGCGCCACCGATCCCAACCATTAAAAGGCCCAGGATCAGGGCGGGCATTACGTTTTTCAGAAGCGAATTCATGACAACTTTCCTCTCAATTGAACTGCAAGGTCTTAGGCCTTCTCACCAACCCTACTTAGACGCTCTTTTGGTCGCTAAGGGTTTTATTAGGCTGAGGTTATAATTAGCTTGTTTTGATAAATATCACAACCCGTAGGAATTTCTGATCAAGGAGCCAGTGCCATAATAATGACTGAAATCACCCAAAGACCAGATCACATCAGTTTTTCAGGTCGGATTTTGTTCCTCACCGAGGATACTTCGCTCATCCGAAACCAGTTAGAGGCTGAAGGGGACGCCGCCGCAGCCCTGGAGACTGAGCTGTTTGGCCGGCTTCTTAACGATGACCTGCCGTTGATGAGTAATATCTCAACGGACGAAATTACTCCTGGATGGGTCTGTTTTTATTATGACGAGACACTAGGTGAGTACGTTTATGTGGGAATGCGCGAAGGCGCCGTGCAGAAAGATGAAGTTAAGAAGGGCGGGTTTGCTGTCGTCGTTTCCGGTTTGTCCAAGGGGTGTGGCTCATCGCGAGAGACAGCGCCTTACGCCGAAAAGGCTGCCGGAATTCAACTGGTAATTGCGAGAAGCATCGAGAAGATCTACGGGCAGAACTCTCAAAATATTGGCCTGCTTACCACCACCGATTTTGGACTCATAGAACGAATACGTTTGGGTGAAGAGATTCCGCTCAGCGAATTTACTAAAAACCTCGATCCAATTTCTCAGGACATCGTTAGCCATGGCGGGCTCTTTAGTTATAACAAGGCACGTCTTGCCGGCCGAGTCTCTCCACCACCGATCGATACTCCGAAGCGCCCGATGACGATTGTCGAGAAAATTATTGCCCGACATGCGTTCGTCACCGCGGGAAAGATTGGCGTTGAGGCAGTACAGCCCGGCGATTCGCTCTTCGCAGTAGCTGACGTGCGATTTTCACATGAGTACGTTACGCCGATGGCAGAATCACTCTTTAAGCAAGCTCTTGGTCGCGACGCCCAAGTCTCCGAACCAGAATCAGTTTTTGCATTTCGCGATCACCTCACTTTTCTCGGCAGAGTCATGTCCCCCAAACACCGGCAAATGGGCCTGCTCGAAAAAGCTGAAGGGCTTGCCACAACACAAGAGAGTTTTACCGCCGCACAGGGAATCAAACTCTATGGCGAGAATCCCGAAGGTGGCTCAGAAGCGATCTGTCACAACGCAGTAGTTGAAGACCTGGCTTTGCCCGGTCAGGTGGTGATTGGCACTGACTCCCATACCTGCATGGCCGGTGTCCTCGGATGTTTTGCCTTTGGGGTTGGTTCAACAGACATGGCAAACGCGTGGTACACCAAGGATATTCGTATTCGAGTTCCTGAGACGGTCCGTTATGTGTTAAAGGGCAAGAAGCGCCACGACGTGGCAGCCAAAGATGTGATGCTCGAGATCCTTTCTTCCGAATACATGAAGACTAGTCAAGGCATTGGAAAGGTGTTGGAGTTTGCCGGTGAAGACTTGAAGAACTGGTCGATGGATGAACGCGCCACGTTGACCAATATGGCAGTTGAAGCCGGAGGGACTACAGGGATTATTGAACCTGATGAGGTCACGCTTGAGTACATCGTAGGGACTCGCGGGCTTGATGCCGACGAGGTCCGAAAAGGATTTACCTATAGTGATCCTGATGCCCAATACTCCGCGGTCTTTGAAATTAATCTCGACGCAATCCGGCCAATGGTTGCCACCCCGGGTGATCCTCGAAATGGTATTCCCATTGATGAGCTTTCAGAGGATGTATGGATTGACGCGGCGTATGGTGGTTCATGCACCGGCGGAAAAATGGCCGACATGGATATGTATGCCGAGGTCCTCGGAAACGCGCTTGCGGCTGGCCGCAGAGTCGCTGACGGAGTTCATCTCTACATTCAATTTGGCTCGCAGAAAATAAAGCAGTACGCCCGGCAACGAGGATACATCGAGATCTTCGAGCGGGTCGGCGCCGAGCTGATCGACCCGTCCTGCGGAGCATGCATCAACGCGGGGCCAGGTGCTTCTCCGTCGGCTGAAACTGTTACTGTGAGCGCTCAAAATAGAAATTTCCCTGGCCGCAGTGGGCCTGGCAAGCTTTATCTGGCCTCTCCGTATGTGGTTGCCGCTTCGGCGATTGCGGGGAAGATCGTAGAACCCTCTCAATTCCTTGGAGTGCGCCGGCCCGGCGGCGCCTTGATAGGGTAATGCCATACGTTGGCCCGCTTATTAAGTCGATTATTCGATGTACAAAGGGAACTTTTTATACGGGCTGAGGTCTATAGCCTTCGTCGGAATCACGAATACAGTCAGTTATCCCGTTTACTGGGCTGGGAAAGTTACAAATAAAGAGAGTTAGACTTATCTAAAGTCAATCGTCGATTCATCGTCGAGTGACGTCAACCATCTCGCCGAGCGAGCGGTTTTTGCCATTGCGCTTCATGACGACGCCCTGGTCGATACACTGCTGACTGAGATGGTCAAAAAGCCCCTCGAAGAGCCTTTGCGTTCTCGGGCGATTTAACGACTACAAAAAATGAACTTTTTTCCGGGATCGCGCGTGATACCAGTGAAGGAAGTGATGCACGCCGAGCGGCGATGTCGAACTCAGAAAGACCACGATCATTAGCCTTGCAAGGGTCCCGGTCATAAGAGTCTGGGAGCGCTTGTAAACACGATTGACGGGGATCGGCCGGTAGAGATGCAAAAACAGGCCGTAATTGCCGTCGGGCGCTGGCCAAAAGATGAAGCCGTTCCAATTTTGATCCGAACCATACGGAATCATCCTCGTATGGATGTTCGTAAACAGGCAATACGCGTACTCGGTCAAACGGGAGATGAACGGGCAGTAGCATTTTGGGCGAGTTGTTAAGCAGATAGATGGATAGACCGTCTAATAGTCAGTCAGTACCTAGTTGACTCTTCAATGGTGTTACTCCCCTGCACGTCAATGGAACAAAGGATTTCGGGAGGGTAAAAGATGAGCAGTGCACTCAGTTGGGAGCCGGAAGTGGACGCAACGCCCAGGGAAACCGACGCTCAAACTCCGGAAGTTGCGGTTCATAGTCTCTTAAATCTCAGGGACGCAGCTCTGACTCTACTGAAAGAAGTGGAGTCACTCACCAATGGTCAAAAATCGCAACCAAATCGCAGGTTTGCGTTGCATGACGAGGTCCAGCGTTACGAGATTGATTTAATACGTGGCGCACTTAAGCGGACTCGCGGAAATCAGCGACGTGCTGCAAAACTGCTTGGGGTGAAGGTTTCGACACTGAATTGCAAGATTAAGCGCTTTGGAATTTCCCTCACCGAACACGAAGTGATGATGTAGGGTTGGGTCTTAGGCCTTCGGCTTTTGTACTTGGTATTTTGCGCTTTGTGCTTGGTGCTTGGCACATACGTGTTTAATTGTGGCCGCCTTCGCTTTACGACATTCCCGCTAGAGTTAGAGCTTTGCTCCGAGGCTTTTGCCCTCCGGAGGAGCAAAATGTTTATAGGCCGGCGTCCTGTCAAGAAATTCTGCTCCGATTGATAACGGGCTTTACCCGATCCCGGTATAGCGCCTGAGTCCAGGCAATTCTCAAATCTTAATTCTCAAATATTCTCAAATCAAAATCTCAAAGCACAAAGACCAAATCCCAGGTCAAGTCCTCAGTGCTCTTTGACTCTGCGGTGGACCTATTTACAAGTCCAACCACCACGGCAACACCCTGCTCAAAAGGATTTGAGCAGATATGTAGCGAGGTAATTTGTGGTTCTCCTCTGTGCGACCTTTGTGTTCTCTGCGACTCTGTGGTTAGAAACGCGGCCCGAGATTCCACCTAAGAAGGCACCGAGAACACAAAGGTTGCACAAAGAAAATTCCCAGAACTTTCGCTGAGTTAAAATTGAGCGCATCTGAATGCTTGACGCAGAACAGTCGCCAACTGCAATTACAACAACTGGGTTGGGTTGTAGATCATTTCTCGTATATACCGATCCTGGTGAGCCGGAGTGTTGGCGCCGCTCGGTACAGTCGTCTTATTTACCTTGTGCGGAAGAATTCATCGTCTTGAAGATTAGAGAGGTGTCAAATGAATAACTACACATCACTGGAAGGCAAGGTCGCACTCGTTACCGGAGGTGCGAGTGGTATTGGTCACGCGACGGCCGTTGCCCTTGCGGAGTCTGGCGCCGCAGTCGCCATTAACTATCATCGCAACGAGAGCGGTGCTGAGCTTTTATGCAAGCAGATCACTCAAAATGGGGGTCGCGCAATCGTTATTCAGGCCGACGTGACAAAAGCCAGCGAGGTCGAAGAACTGGTGAGGCGAGCAGCGGCTGAGCTTGGTCCAATCGACATCCTGGTGAATAACGCAGGCTCTTTGATCGAGCGACTCAAGATCCTTGATATCACTGAAGAGCGTTGGGACCAGGTGATGGACCTAAATCTAAAAAGCGCTTTCTTATGCAGCAAGGCAGTCATCCCGTCGATGATCGAGAGAAAGACCGGAACAATCATCAACCTATCCTCAATTGCAGGACGAAATGGCGGCGCGTTGGGGTCGATGCACTACGCGACAGCGAAAGGCGGAATTATCACGTTCACGAAGGGACTCGCAAAAGAGCTCGCGCCTTTCAATATTCGAGTGAATGCAGTTTCGCCTGGTGTGATCGACACGCCGTATCACGAACAATTTTCCACACCCGAAATGATGAAAAACTACGTCAACGCCATTCCTCTCGGTCGTGTGGGTAAGGCAGAAGAAGTCGCCAGCGTGATCGCGTTTCTGGCTTCGGATGCGGCCAGTTATCTTGCGGGCGAAACGATAGAAATCAATGGCGGCATGTACATGGACTAGGTATTGGATAATTGTAGATTGAGATTTGATAGTTGTTAGGTGGCGAGTGAATAGATGAGAGTGGGTAACTTTTGCTAACGACTCCGGCACCGGTTACATTTCGTAAAAACAATTCTTAATTGGACTTTTCGTAGGGGCGGCACTCTGTGGCCGCCCCATCTGTCCGCTGACGATTTCGTTCATAGGTGACCGATCGAAAAGGGGGCGGCACTCTGTGGCCACCCCATCTGTCCGCTGACCATTTCCTTCATAGGTGACCAATCGAAAAGGGGGCGGCCAC
>DATIBX010000170.1:0-2709 GCA_035457105.1 Pyrinomonadaceae bacterium | reverse complement strand
ATTACAGGATTTTCATGATTTACGCGATAATCCTGTCTAACTGGAAGTGTATGGCTGAGCGACCAAAACTTTTCAAGATCGACGATGAGATGAAGCGGTGGTGTGTAGCTATCGGCGACGAACTGTTAGCCTGGCCTGATGTTACTGCTAAACCCATGTTCGGCATGACCGGCTTCTATCGTGGTCAAAATATTTTCGCGGCCATACCACGCACAAAGGCCCCGGTGACGGCGAGGTCGTTGCTCATCAAGCTGCCGAGCGTGCGCCATAAGCGACTTAAGGACGCGACTGGACCAGGCAGTGGCTGGGTAGCCTTCGAACTCGAATCAGCGAACGATATCAATGAAGCATTGTTATGGCTAGGCCGCGCGTACGAGGAGAATTCCTGAACTCGACGCCTTAGAGATCAGGCGATCCAAAGGTGGTTCTCTTTTCGAATCTCCCATTTTCCCTGTGACTTGGTGAGCAAAACGTAGTGACCTTGCCCGCATAATCCATCGCATCTGTTCTCGACGTATAAGAATGCCTCGTCGTGCTGTTCGTTGAAGCCGATGTTAGAGAAGGCGATTATTCCGGAAGAGTCTCGATATTTACGATAGAACATGGTCCAAAATTGTTCCACGTCAGCCCTGGGAAGCTCGTCAGGTTTTAGTAACACATAGTCAATCCCGAGATCTGACACCTGCAATCGTTCGCGAGATTTGTTACTAGCCAGATAGTTGTCGAGTGTTTGCGTTTGAGCTTCGGGCATCCATTCCTTCAGCAATTGCTGAGCTGTCTTCGAAGGAAACCGTTTTTTTCTGACCTCGTCGTTCTCATGCATCCAGAAACCCTTCGTTTCAGCCTCTAAGACAATCACCTTAGTCGTATTGTGGATGAACTTCTTTTGAATAACCGCACGATAGACTTCATTTGCGTCATCAGTTTGAGCAAAGAGGGTTAGCGGAGTTATGAAGGTCAGTATTGCAACCACCAGGCGGAAACTGTGAGCGAGCATCGAGCGGCTCCTTGTCTCACCACGTTGTGAGATCGAGAACAGGTGTGCTTCTCGATCTCTTCAACGTGCGGTTTAAACGTACCCTCTAAGGCGAAGCGGTCTTCTTGCGTGTGAGCACGTTACACGCTTCGACCACAGTGGTCGGATCGATGGCGACGTTTCCTTCGTCGATGTGTTGAATGATGCCTTCTTTATCGATGACGAACGTAGCCCGGTTGCCAAATCCTTGTTCTTCATTGAAGACGCCATAGTCTTTGACGACAGTGCGTTTGAAATCGCTCAGTAGCGGGAACGTGATTGCGAGTTGCTTTGCGAATTCGCGATTGGCGGGAACGCTGTCTACACTCATGCCGAATACTTGCGTGTCGGTTGTCTCGAATTTGGCGATATCAGCCTGATATGCCTTCAGTTCCTTCGTTCAACCTCCGGTGAATGCGAGTACATAAATCGCAAGTACGACGTTTTTCTTACCTTTGAAATCGCTGAGCTTGTAGGTCTTTCCATCGGTGGCGCGAAGCGTAAATTCAGGCGCTTTGTCACCGACCTTCAAGTGTGTTTTGGGTGGAGCTGGTTGTTGGGCCAGTGCGACAACACTAAGCACAGCAAGCAACACAAGGGATGTGAACAATCTCATGTACATGTTGGACTCCTTGGCCATTCGGCGTGGCGGTAGGTTAGCACGTTGAATTTATGAAGAAAGGGCGAGTGAGTCAAGGTAAACACGGATTTGCACAGGTGATCCGTAATCATCCGTGCAAATCCGTGGCTCTCAATTGGAATGTTTCTTACTCGCTAGGTTTCTCGACTCTTCCACCAAGATGTTTGCCGAGAAACTCTTCCATCGCGCGGTAGAACTCGAAACGGTTTTCTTCATTCGAGAAGCCGTGCCCTTCATTGGCTTTGACGATGTAAGGCACTTCGATGCCGCGCGCTTTGAGCGCCTCCACCATTTGATCTGACTCCGCTTTGTTCACTCGCGGATCGTTGGCCCCCTGTGCGATCAATAGCGGAACCTTGATGTTCTTGCTGTGAAAAACCGGAGAAGCTGCTGTCAGCAGGTCTTTATCTTTTTCCGGATGTCCAATCATCTCGTAGAGCATTTCCAGGTACGGTTTCCAATAAGGCGGAATCGCCTTGAGGAAGGTAAAGAGATTTGACACTCCTACATAGTCAACTCCGGCAGCGTAAAGATCCGGTGTGTAAACGAGTCCCGCGAGCGTGGCGTAACCGCCGTAGCTGCCGCCGTAAATCGCAACACGTTTCGGATCGGCGATCCCTTGCTTGATGAGCCACTGAACTCCATCAGTGATGTCGTCCTGCATGGTCTTGCCCCACTGTTTGAAGCTGGCCTCCCAAAACTTGCGTCCATATCCGGTCGAGCCACGGAAGTTGACCTGCAACACCGCATAACCGCGGTTTGCGAGGAACTGCACTTCAGGGTTGTAGCCCCACGAGTCGCGATACCATGGACCACCGTGCGGGTTTACGACCACAGGCAGATTGCGCGCCGGCACGCCTTTAGGAAGCGTCAGGTAACCGTTGATAGTCAGCCCGTCGCGGCTCTGGTACTTGATCGGTTTCATCGCAACCAGATCCTGATCGTTCAACCAGGGACTGACATCTGCGAGCTTTCGAAAGTCTTTCGACTTCCGATCGTAGAAGTAGTAGGCGCCAAGTGATCGATCGGTGAACGTTCGCACCAGGCACTTATC
>DATIBX010000169.1:0-4488 GCA_035457105.1 Pyrinomonadaceae bacterium | reverse complement strand
TTCTGGCGCCAGCGCGCTCGACGCCGGATCTCGGTGGCATCGCCGAGCCAGACTTGGTGCCCTAATTCCTCGAGCAGTCGCTCGAACCAGGGACTGTAACCGCTGGCTTCCAGCCCAACGATGACCTGGCCGTTGAATTGCTCATAGAAAGTTCGCACCGCCGTTTTGGGTTCGTGCTTAAGTTCAGTGGTGACGAGTTCACCTGTTTCAGTTGTCAAATAACAAATCGTTTGTTGTCGTGCATGAAAGTCAACGCCGATATATATTGTGCTCATAGCGCCTCCTTTCAGTCTCTTGTCAAAGACAGCCCTGAGTTTACTCAAGGCGGGAGGCGCTTGCTTCATAACATCAAAGCAATGCGGCGGAGCATTCGTGGCTCTTTGCTAGTGTCCATACCTTTAGTGGCTTCCTCATCTTAAGCCAGAGATCCAGTTCCGAATACGGTCTTACGTTTCCCGGGTGGTAACCCTTCTTCTGCACCGCTGTGATTGAAGCACAGTGAAAACACCTGCCATGCGCGCGTGATAACACGGTTTCGTCATCTTTGAATCCACCCTATGCTGGTAATCATGATGCTGAGGCCAATTAAGAAGATGAATGATCAGATCCCAAACACTGATGAGAAGAGAGCAGTTGAGAGATGGGAAAACGAAGGTGGTAAGTGTGTTTGACCGTTATGAGGCTCGGAAGCACTGCACATGAGTGCACCATCAAACAAACGAAGGGTTGGTTCAATGAGGCACCAGGACAAAATGAAAATAAAGAGACGACGTCGTAGAAAGCTCTTTTGGTTATTTGCAGCCGCTGCCGTTAGTGCGCTGTTGTTTGAGGAACAGGTAGCTGTCCTCTACGTACTTTCGACCCTTGCAGTATGCGGACTAATGATTGTAGTAGCGTTTTCGAACTTGGAAGCCAGAGAGGCGGAGATGCAGACCGCCGCCATCATAGAAGGCGCTGGCGACATGAGTCACAACCTCAGGGATTTGAGTAGAGGTAAAAGCAGAGCCGCATAACCTTCATTTAAGTTGATATCGATTAGCAATGGAAGGACACGAAAGATGGAACACATTATCGACAACCACACTCGGACCAGGACCGAAGCTCGCGCTCACGTTTCCGGTCCCGCCTATCAGGCTTACCAAATCCTGCACGTTGGCTTCGTCGTCGCACCGATAGTCGCTGGACTGGATAAGTTTTTCAATCTCCTTGTGAACTGGGAACAGTACCTACCCGCTTTTGTCAACAAAATGGTAGGCGGTCACGGTCACGAATTGATGCTCTTCGCCGGTGTTACCGAAATCATCGCCGGACTCGGAGTTTTGTTTAAGCCGAAATTTTTTGCGTACGTCGTTTCGGCTTGGCTGTTAATGATCGTGGTGAACCTGCTGATGATTCCGGGCTACTACGACATCGCGCTACGCGACTTTGGTCTGGCGTTAGGCGCCCTCGCCCTTGCTCGTCTAAGCCACGAATTTGATCGTTGAAACAGGTCAGGAACAGGGATTCATCTCGGGAATAAAAGAATGATTGATGAAAGAGTTAAGGGAGGAAACACGCCCTTGATGCGCGCTGCCCTTGATGGTGAGACTGAGACTGTGAAAGCCTTGCTGAGCAGAGGGGCCGACGTAAATGCGCAAAATCGTGAGGGACGTACTGCCCTAATGTTTGCTGTTATCAACCTGCATACTTCCACAGTGGAAACATTGTTGCGGTTTGGAGCGGACGTCAATGTCCAGGCTGCCTGTGGTTGCACTCCCCTGATGCTTGCGGCCGGAAGTGGTGACATCGGAATCACTCGAGCGTTGCTCCACAGTGGCGCTGATCCAGGAACAGTCTGCAGACCCGGTAAGACTGCTTTGGTGGTCGCGATAGAACGCGACTATAGTGCTATCGTTGAATTGCTCAAGCGTGCCTTGGCCCAGGCAGCGCAGGGGAAGCCAAAAAGCCTTCGGTCAAAGGTGCAAAGTCCTATGAGAACTGATGCTGTTGCGGCAACAAGGTGAAACGAGTGTTTTGAAGTCACCATGAAGGATCCCGAACAAAGATTTGCGCAGTCAAGGCCGCGGCCCTTTTCTGATCGCGAGCTTGAAGAGCTCCAGCGTCTTACGTTTGACTATTTTCTGAAGGAAACAAATCCTGAGAACGGCCTGGTGCCTGATAGCACTCGCCAAGGCGCGCCATGCAGTATCGCTCCAACCGGATTTGCTTTGGCTGCTTATCCTGTCGGTGTTGAGCGTGGTCTCATTACGCGCGATGATGCGATTGGCCGAACCCTCACGTCCCTACGCTTCTTCTGGAATAGCCCGCAGGGTCCGGAACCCGACGCAACGGGATACAAGGGTTTCTATTATCACTTTCTTGACATGAAGACAGGCCGCCGGACGTTCGATTGCGAACTCTCAACAATCGATTCGACATTTGTGATCGCTGGTGCCTTGACGGCTGCCGAATATTTCGATCGCGACACTGAAGACGAGCGTGAAATTCGCGATCTTGCTACCGCCCTCTATCGACGCGCGGACTGGCAATGGGCGCAAAATGGCGCTGAAACCGTATCGCACGGTTGGACGCCCGAACATGGGTTCTTAAAGCATCGTTGGAATGGCTACAACGAGGCGCTGATTCTTTACGTTCTCGGTCTTGCATCGCCAACGCACCCTTTACCAAAAGAGAGTTATCAGGCCTGGACCAAGACTTATGAATGGAGAACCCTCTATGGATACGACTTCGTCTACGCCGGTCCGCTCTTCATTCATCAGCTTTCGCACATGTGGATCGATTTTCGCTCGATTCAGGACGACTATATGCGGCACAGAGGGATCGATTATTTCGAAAACAGTCGTCGCGCGACTTACGCTCAGCAACGGTACGCTATTGAGAATCCGAGAGGCTTCAAAGGTTATGGTGAATTCATTTGGGGTTTCACTGCGAGCGATGGTCCTGGGCCAGCAATTGAAAGGATCGAAGGCAAGGAACGCCAATTCTATGACTACATAAACCGCGGTATTCCGGACGGGCCGGATGACGGCACTTTGGCTCCGTGGGCGGTGATCGCGTCACTTCCGTTCGCTCCTGAAATTGTATTGCCCTCGATCCGCTACTTCGACCAAAGCTTTCCTGAGATGACGAGCAAGTATGGATTCAAGTGCAGCTTCAACCCGACCTTTTCTGGAACTTCGAGCAACGGGTGGATCTCAAAGGGGTACTACGGCCTGGATCAGGGTCCAATAGTTTTGATGATTGAGAACTATCGATCGGAATTCATTTGGCGGTTGATGCGTAGCTGTCCTTACATCGTCACCGGGCTTCGTCGCGCAGGATTTTCCGGCGGTTGGCTTCGCGACTATGAGCAAATAGATTCCTGAGGGGCTTTGCCTTAAAAGTCGGAATCATTGTTGGACCGGGTCAGTACAGGGAGCGGTAGCGACCTGGTGAGTGATCGGCATGCAACATTTGCGAAGGATTTTGAACTCTGATGGCTGGACCAGGTCGCTACCGCTCCCTGTACTGACCCGATCCAAGTGCGATTCGATTTTTGAGGCAAAGCATTCCTAAGGAGTCGTTAGAGCGAAGATTGATGAGGTCTTGCACTATGAAGTTATTGATTGCGGTGGATTCGGCGAGTTCGGCCGAGGTGCTGGTTGAGGCGGTAGGAATTCGTCCCTGGCCTGAGGGCACGACCGCACATGTGCTTTCGGTCGTAGCAGACATGGACGTCCCCGCAGAGGTGTGGCGAGAAGAAGGCTATCGGAAGGGCGCCGTGCGGCGCGAAATGCAAACGCGTGGGGAACAGATAACGCCTGTCGCCAAGCGCCTTGAAGAAATTGGCATTCCGGCAGAAGTGGTTATAGCGCGAGGCGACGCGCGACATCTGATTCCGTTTTATGCGCGGAAGTGGTCTTCGGACTTGATCTTTGTCCGCGCACATGTTCGCAAGGACTTGGTTCACTGGATGCTGGGCAGTGTGGCCAGGACTGTCGTGGCAGATGCTCCTTGCACGGTTCAGATCGTTCGTGACTTAGGCGAAGATCGCCCACACACTCTGCACAGCGGGAGAAGGGTGCTGCTCGCCACCGACGGCTCAGAGACTTCGGCGGCAGCAGCCCGCGCTCTTGCCGGACGACCATGGCCCGAAGGGAGCGAGTTCAGGGTGGTGAGCGTCGAAGAGCCGTGGGCGATCAAGTCGTCCAGGATGGAGCCACAAGAAGCAGTTACTAGCGCCCAACAAGTGCTGGCTTCCGCAGAATTGGAAGCGACCTCGGCGGTGCTTTCCGGTAACGCGAAAGAGGTCATTCTAGATGAGGCACGAAAATGGAATGCCGACCTCATCGTCGTAGGTTCACATGGGCGACGCGGTTTCAAGCGATTTCTGTTAGGGAGCGTCTCCGAAGCGGTTGCGATGAACGCGCCTTGCTCTGTCGTTGTGGTGCGCCGTGCGGCGCCGGCCTCAAGGAAGGCGCGGGCATCAGGTTAAGCTTGCGCCCAAAG
>DATIBX010000168.1:0-8718 GCA_035457105.1 Pyrinomonadaceae bacterium | reverse complement strand
TGACCGAACTCGCCCCCCATAAACAAAAGTTTTTTACCGGGATGGGCCCACATGTAGGCGTACAACGCCCGCAAGTTTGCAAACTTTTGCTCGTTTGAACCCGGCATCTTGTTGAGCAACGATCCCTTCATGTGAACGACTTCATCATGCGAAAACGGCAGGATGAAGTTTTCGCTCCACGCGTAAAGCAAACCAAACGTCAGCGCATTGTGATTGCCGCCGCGAAATAATGGATCGGTTTGAAAGTACTTAAGAGTGTCGTGCATCCAACCCATGTTCCACTTGAAGTCGAATCCGAGTCCGCCGGCATAAATGGGATGACTGACCGCGGGCCAGGAGGTTGATTCCTCAGCAATCATCATCGTGCCCACGCACTCTCGGTGGGTTAATTCATTGAGTTCTTTCAGAAAAGAGATCGCTTCGAGATTTTCTCTGCCGCCGAACTTATTCGGAACCCATTCTCCTTCCTTGCGGCTGTAGTCGAGATACAACATGGACGCCACGGCATCCACCCTTAAGCCATCGATATGAAACTCTTGAAACCAGTAGAGCGCATTGGCGATGAGAAAGTTTCGCACTTCATTCCGGCCATAATTGAAGATATAGGTGCCCCAATCCGGATGTTCACCCTTTCGCGGATCGAGATGTTCATAAAGCGCCGAGCCGTCGAATCGGCCAAGAGCAAATGCATCCTTGGGAAAATGCGCGGGCACCCAATCCATGATCACACCGATGTCTCGCTGGTGCAGATGATCGATCAGAAAGCGAAGGTCATCGGGAGTGCCGTAACGGGCGGAAGGAGCGTAGTAGTAACTGACCTGGTAGCCCCATGATGGTCCATAGGGATGTTCTTTCAGTGGTAGAAACTCAACGTGACTGAAACCCATCTCGACGACGTAATCGGCGAGAGCAATCGCCATCTCTCGATAGGTGAAGGGTCGATTGTTCTCTTCCAGTCGCCGGCGCCACGAGCCAAAATGGACCTCGTAGATTGACATGGGTTTACGAAAATGTTCGCCTGCCGCTCGTTTTTCGAGCCACGCGGAATCACTAAATGAGTATTGCGATTCGTAAACAATCGATGACGTGTTTGGCGGTACTTCCGTGTACTGGGCGTAGGGATCTGCCTTGAGAAAAGGAAGACCTCGCCGACCGCGAATTTCGAACTTGTACAGGGATCCGGGCGATAGGTCTGGAATAAATACCTCCCACACTCCAGAGTTTCCGAGCATTCGCATGGGATGGAAACGGCCGTCCCAACTGTTGAAGTCGCCGACGACGCTGACTCCAGCGGCATTCGGCGCCCACACCGCGAAGGCAACGCCCGTGACACGCCCAATCTTCATCACGTGTGCGCCCAGCTTCTGATAGATCTGTTCATGCTTGCCTTCAGCAAAAAGGTGCAGGTCGAGTTCCCCAATGGTCGGCGGAAAGGAATAAGGATCGCGGATTGTTTTCACATCGCCACCTGACCGAATGTGCAATCGATAACTCGGGATTTTTGCTGATGCGGGTAAGACTACTTCAAAGATACCGGCATCGTGAATTCGACGCATCGGATATCGCTTTTTCGAAGTTGTAACAACAACTTCGACGCTTTCGGCTGTGGGCCAGTAGGTCCGAATCGTGATACCCAGGTCACTCGATGTTGGACCAAGTATCGTGTGTGGGTTGGAATGGCGAAGGGCCAAGAGTCTTTCCACTGTTTGACCATCGAGTTGACTGCCGGAAGCTTCGCCCGGTGATAGTGCTTGCTCGATTTTCTTTCGGCTCTTGCCTGGAGGCGTAGTCATCGCGTCACCGCATCAATTCTCAAACTCGCGGGTTCAGCACTTCGTAAAAAGACTTCGGCACCGTTACCCAGAGCGGGATCATTGCTTTGCGCCAGTGCCAACAACTCCAGAAACTCTTTTCGCGGGCTTTTAATCCCGAGTTTGCGCTGCAGATCCAGGACACGCGCAGCATAACGCAGGACCTGAATGGTTTCGATTCCTCCCAAATCAGAGAAGAACCAGCCACAACTAGTAAACATGAGCAACGAGTTTCGCTGGACTTCGAGCAAATCCAATGCAAGCTGCGCATCCGGCTCGGATAGCTGGCTCCTGGCGTGACGCCGCAAAAGGGCCGACGCCGGCAGACTGTTATTGAGGAGTACCTTTACGTATTCGTTTCGCGCCGCCCACGGATCGACGAATAGTTCTGCTCCGATGTTCTCAAAGTGGACAATTGCGTCGTCTCTGAGAAAGTTGAGGGCGCGGCGCAAAGGACCGCGCCACAGCTGGTTCCAGCCTGGTTCACCTCCAGTTGAACAACCGCAGTTAGCCTGCCAGCGGCCTACACCATGCGCACAACTCCATGAACTACCTTCTCCATCAGCTCCTTGCTCAACCTGAACTTCAAGCTCAGGAATATTGCGGTCGAGGTATTCGCCATAGTTGGTTACAGTGAACTGTGCTTTCTTCGCTTCGACTTCCAGCGCATAGGCCAAGGATAAATCACCAAACTTGAAATGGTGACCATAAGTCTCACCATCGGTGGCAACATGGACCAACGGTTTATACTGGGCAACCTGGATGAATCTATCGATCAGAATCTGGCTGGAGGTCAATAGTTTCTCAAAGGCGATGGCTCGAGCTAATGGTCCGTTATAGAAGAACACCGCCAGGGAACGGCCAGACCCATCTGAATGCAAGTAGCGATATGGTCGACTTGTGTCGACGGTACTCGCATCGACGTCGATCCACTTATTGCTTTGCTTGATTCGTTTCGCCTGCTCGGGCGCCAAAATCACGTATCGCAGACCTTGGTCGATCAGGACGTTTAAGGTCTGGTCGTTACATGCGGTTTCCGGCAACCACAGCGATTCTGGCTCGCGACGAAAGCGATACCGGAAGTCCTCGAGGCCCCAGATCACCTGCGTAAGCAGATCCCGCTCATTACAGAGCGGCAAGATCGCATGTCCATACGCCTGTGCAATTGCGTTGCCGTGTCCACTGCGTTTGCGCGCGCTATCACTGTCAGCTTGCAAAATTCGTTGATACGTTCGCGGGTATTTTTGTTCGAGCCATGAGAGTAAGGTTGGCCCAAAGTTGAAGCTGATGTTCGCGTAGTTATTTACAACCTGAGCATTATCGCCGTCGCCTATGCGGGCAAAGGCATTTGGTCCATAGCACTCGGCATGGATTCTTTCGTTCCAGTCGTGATAAGGAGCCGCGCTGGGTTGATTCTCGATAATTCCGGTCCAGGGGTTCTCACGCGGAGGCTGATAGAAATGGCCGTGAATGATTAAGGTGCTCATTGCCGATTCGGTGAGTATACGACACCGAGAGCTTTTGGCGTGCGCCTGACCGGAATCGGCTGATTAATCACCGCGCGTTAAGCGCAAAAAAGACGATTTGTTGGAGTGCTACTCAGCCGAATCGAGAGCGAGCTTTGCCGCACCAAGCAAACCCGCATTGTCACCGCACTCAGCAGGGACGATGCGCACTCGAGACGCTGCCAAACGAAATGAGCGTTCGTTCACCTCTTCGCGCATAACTTTTTCGAACATCGTCCAGCCGTTTACCACGCCACCGGCGATGACGATTATCTCAGGATCGAGGAGGTTAATCAGATTTGCGATACCAATTCCAAGATACATTCCAAATTCGCGAAACACGCTCAAGGCCAATTCGTCACCAGCGATTCCGGCCTCGTAAACCATCTCGGCGGTCAATTCGTCGCACTTAAGCGTAGTGTTTGGAAACTCCGGACGTAGCATCTTCGTCATCCGGCTTACTGCAGTCGCCGAGGCAAATAACTCCAGACACCCTGAATTTCCACACTTGCACTTTAGACCACCAAGCGGATCTACTGTCGTGTGTCCTACCTCTCCGGCCGAACCGTGAGCCCCACGCCACAAAACTCCGTTGAGTATGATTCCGCCACCGACGCCGGTTCCGAGCGTCACACTGATCACATTCCGGCAACCCTTCGCTGCGCCCAGCCACATTTCGCCGACGGCAGCTGCGTTAGCATCATTCTCAAGTACGACGTTTAATCCAAGTCGTGTTTCGAGCGCCGCTTTCAGACCAAAGTTTGTCAGTGAAGGAAGGTTAGGAGCCTGGACCACAACCGCATTATCAACATCTACTGCCCCGGGAACGACTATGCAAGCGGCGGCGGGCTTATCGTATTCGCCATCACCTGCACATCGTTGGGCCGCCTCAACCAGTGCCTTGACGATTATTTCAGGATCTGTTGCGTCTCTCGGCGTTGGCTGTTTTACTTGTGTCACAATCTGGCCACAAGAACTAACAATGGCCACCCGCAAGTGCGTGCCACCCAAATCGCCAGCTAGGACATATTTTTGTTTAGGTTCGGGTATTTTTTTCATCAAGAAACTATTCACGCACTCTCGTTTTGATTAGTCTGCACCTTCAACGACAGTCTCTTTCACACGAGACTCAGCAGCCTCAGAGAGTCCCGCCCACCCGGTTCGATTTAGATTCCAAATTAGTCCTAGAGCCGCACCAGCCGCCAGGACACCCAGCAACATAGTCTTCGACCAAAGCCCAAAAATCATTTCCCCAATGCCAAACAAAGTCGAATAAACAAGAATGATTCCGAGAATCCAGTTCAGGACGTTGGGTAAAATTTCTCCCTCTCGCTCGCTCAATCCTGCAGCTGCGGCAACCGGACGCCAACCAGGTCCCGCTGGTCCAACATTCTCATAGAAGCTCATCAACTTTGACATCGGTTCCGGACTAGTTGCAAAAGTCACAACCAGCCAAACAATCGTGGTGACCGCCACCGTTGTCAGTATTTGTTGTGCGAATCCAATTGGAGTCGACGAGTCGAAGACGCTGAACTCGAGCAGAGCCAACGAGACGATCAAGGCCGAGGCCATGGCGGCAATTTCGGACCACGCATTAATCCGCCACCAGTACCACCGAAGGATATAAACGAGTCCGGTTCCGGCACCGAGGGCAAGCACGAGTTCCCAGCCACTCGTGATGCGATTCATAAAATAAGTTACCACGATCGACAAGAGCACGATAATCAAGGTCGCAATCCGCGACGCAAACACGTAGTGTTTCTCGGTGGCTTGGGGCTTAACAAAGCGCCGGTAGAAGTCGTTGATTACATAACTGGCGCCCCAATTCATCTGCGTTGAGATCGTGCTCATATAAGCAGCTGCAAATGATGCCAATAAAAGACCCCTAAAACCGATTGGCAGGTATTCGTTCATCACCTGAACGTAGCCGAAGGCGGCGTCAGGCTTTCCAGTTTCAGGATTCAATGTGGTTCCGTTGTAGAGAACCAACGAACAGAGGGCAACGATGATCCACGGCCAGGGCCTCAAAGCATAGTGAGCGATGTTGAACCAGAGTGTTGCGAACAGTCCGTGTTTTTCATTTTTTGCGGAGAAGATGCGCTGAGCAATGTAGCCACCACCGCCAGGCTCCGCACCTGGATACCACGATGCCCACCAATTGACACCCAGATAAACAGCTAATGTTAACAACGGTAACATCCACACCGCTGAACCATCGGGTAAGAGGGCCACAGCGCCACCTGGTCCAAACGGTTGAGTGGAACCAACCGGGGTAACTCCAGCCAGACGCGTCTTCAAATTTTCGATCCCACCTACGGCTTTGACCGCGAAGAAAGCCAGGGCGATGGAACCACCCATCGCGATTACAAACTGGACAGCGTCGGTTACCACAACTCCCCAAAGGCCAGAGAGAATGGAATAAAGAAAAGTAATACCGAGACACAACGCGAGCGCTTGCCATTTTGCGAGCCCAAGCGTTCCGCTTAAAACCTTTGCCATTCCCAAATTGACCCAACCCATAATTATCAGGTTGATTGGAAATCCCAGGTAGAGCGCCCTAAAGCCTCTCAGGAAGGCGGCAGCCTTTCCTGAATAACGCAGTTCCACAAACTCAACATCAGTCATCACGCGGGCGCGACGCCACAATCGCGCAAAGAAAAAGACGGTCAACATACCGCTCGCCAACATCGACCACCAAAGCCAATTGCCGGCCACTCCGTTACGGGCGACCATCTCAGTCACGGCAAGAGGTGTATCAGCTGCGAATGTGGTCGCGACCATTGACGTTCCTGCCAACCACCAGGGCATTGAACGATCCGAAAGAAAGTATTCTTCAGTCGAACGGCCCGCTCTTTTTGCGTAATAGAGACCAATTAACAACGAGAGTAGGAAATATGCAGCAATAATTAACCAATCGATAGTGACCAGTTTCAACGTCGATTCTCCAATGTGAGTGGCGGTCGATACAAAAAGAACAGTTACTTTTTAGCTTCAAACGGCAAGGCAGGTATCGCTGGAACTCGAGTGATCTCAAGCCATGAGGGCTTAGTTGTCAAGTGGGCGCGGTTTTATTTCGGATTTGCGCCAGGCGTTGACGGGCTGACCTGGAAGAAATCGAACGAACATGGGATTGGCAAACAGCGCGAAACTGTAGGACCGCAAAGCACTCAAAGTTAACGCCGCCAGGTTGGCGAAAACCCTCAAGCGAAGCTACGATTGGATCAAAGCATAATTTTATCGAGCTGAAACGGGGCCAACGGTTCGTGCCCCTGGTGGGAGATCATTTAATGACCGGTTTCGATACGCACATGCTACTGGCAGGTCTTGCAATAATAGGCATAGTTATAATTGTTTCAGCTCTCTTGTCCGGTTTAATTGAGCGAACCGGACTGCCTCAAGTGGCGGTGTTTATTGCCATCGGTGCCGCTCTTGGGCCAGCAGGTCTCGGAATATTCAATCCAACGCTCGACTCCTCGATTCTTCGGGTGGTTGCAACTTTAAGCTTAACCCTGGTGCTGTTCTCCGATGCCGTTTCCCTCAACACCAAGCTCGTTAAGCGAAATGCCAATCTCACTTTTAGGATGCTTGGGCCAGGCACAATCTTCTGCGCCATCCTGACCAGCGTGGCGGCATGGTGGTTGTTGAAAATTCCGCCGACCGGGGCTGCAATTCTCGGCGCCGCGCTCGCTTCGACAGATCCCGTCCTCCTTCGTAGTTTGCTGCGCCGGCGCGATATTCCCACTGATGCTCGACAGGCTTTGCAACTAGAAAGCGGTCTGAACGACGTGGTCCTCCTGCCAATCGTCATCGTGGCGATGGATTTAATGGGCAACACGGACTTCAGCGCTGGTAGTCTGGCCAAATTGGGATTGGGGCTGTTCATTCTTGGTCCGGGAGCTGGAGTCGCAGTGGGACTGATAGCCGTTGCCTCCCTCGATCTCGTTCGCAAGCGAACCGGTGTGCGGCGGGACTACGAGTCTCTTTATTCGCTTGGCGTCGCTTTCACGGCCTTCGCCGCCGCCGAAGCAGTACATGGCAGCGGATTTCTGGCGGCATTTGCTGCCGGGCTGACAATCGCCGCGCTTGACGTTGAGCTATGTGATTGCTTTATCGAATACGGTGAAGTAACGGCAGAAATGCTGTTGCTCTTCACATTCGTAATCTTTGGTGCGTCGTTGATCTGGAGCGGATTTAGTGGGCTGACTGTCGCAACAATCATCTTCACGGTATTCGCGATGCTGATCCGTTTACCAGTCTATCTCCTGTCGCTTGTTGGGTCGAAGGTTGATCGAAGCGCCCGGTTGCTGATCGCCTGGTTTGGTCCTAGCGGGCTGAGTTCATTACTTTTAGTCTTACTTCCAGTTTTTGCCGGACTGCCAGGCAGTGAGCGACTCTTTTCCGTCTGCTCTTTGATAGTTGTGCTCTCAGTGGTGATCCATGGTGGGTCGCCGATGCTGTTCGCCGGCAGGAGCGATAGACAACCTGCAACTCCAACTCCCGCTCCTCCAACGCCGGAGAAAACGTCGGAGCCAGAGAAACGCGAACGCGCGCTACCAATTGTTGTTGAGTCTGAGTCTTCGACTCAAGTGGCTGATGCCAGTGCGATTGGTGCTCAATCCATAACGCTGAAGGATTTAGCTGAACTGCAGAAATCTGGTGACCAGGTCTTTCTACTGGACGTAAGAACCGAACGTAGCATTGAGGATAGTGAACTGCAGGCGCGTGGAGCGATAAGACTACCGCCCGAACACGTGGCTATTGAGGCGAGCGAGTTAGGATTGCCGAAGAATGCCTGGCTGATCGCATATTGCGCTTGACCAAACGAAGCTACCAGTGCCCGTGTGGCACAGGAACTCAGACAAGCTGGTTGGACCAAGGCGAGAGCGCTGATAGGTGGCTGGGACGCCTGGCAACAGGCGAATCTCCCGGTCCAACCTCGGAACACCGGCGTCGGGGCTTGACCTTGGAGTGCGGCGGACAGGCGCCGCTTTGTTACTTACATTCTCGACAAGCGGGTCACTATTAAAGCGGCGCCAGCCGCCGCGTTTCAGAAATGCTCAAGCTCCTTCCAATCTACCTGCTGCTCGCGATCCTCGTTGGTTTTTACTACCAACCCGCAGCGCCTGGTCCACCAATGCAAAAAAACATCACCACGCAAGCTCGACCCGGAACAAAGGAGCTCGGCATTAAAGTCGGCGTTCTTCCGAGAGGCCCAAACAACTCCATTACCGATGTTGCGGGAGTAATGGTCGGACACAAGACAATCATCAAAGGTGATGACGTCCGCACGGGTGTGACGGCAATACTTCCTCACGCGGGAAATATTTTTCAGGAAAAGGTTCCGGGCGCAGTTTTTGTGGGCAATGGCTTCGGCAAACTAGCGGGATCGACCCAGGTGGAAG
>DATIBX010000167.1:0-2821 GCA_035457105.1 Pyrinomonadaceae bacterium | reverse complement strand
GCTTCATCTTCACTGTAGCCCGTCTCAACTTCGGAGATGCCCGTGCGCCGATCAAGAGAAATCGTTGGCGGCGTTTCGCGTTCGCACTTCTCATATTCTTCGGGGCGGCGGTACGACCGAGTGGGCAATTCTTCAATGCGCAGATTGACGACCAGATCGGTTTTCACACCACGCAGATAATCATCGATTGAAAGCGCCGCGCGTTTGCCATTGGCTACGGCTTCGATCAGGTTACGCGGGCCGAACGCAACATCGCCGCCAGCAAACAAACCCGGAGCGGACGTTGCCAGCGTTACAGGATCGACCTTGATAGTTCCCTGTGATGTTAACTCCACACGATCATCAGGACTCAGAAAAGAGAGATCGGCGTGCTGTCCGATGGCGAGAATTACTGAATCAACTTCAAAGGTCTCGCTAACGTCTGGATCGTAAACTGGATTGAAGCGGCCATCGTCATCATAGGTGCGCTTCACGCCAATAAATTCGACGGCCTTCAGTTTTCCGTCCTCGCCTACAAATCGTCGGGCGCCTCGCTGTGGTATGAAGTGCACGCCTTCGCGTTCGGACTCTTCAAACTCTTCACGGCCCTGGGTTGTACGCATGACCGGCATCTCAGCAAATGATTCGAGACTGGCAATATGAACCTCAACCGCGCCCGCACGAATGGCGGTTCGCGCCGCGTCGATCGCCGCATGCAATCCTTCGTTGGTCTGCGCGGGCAGGCTTTCTTTTGGGCCTTCCGCCGCTTCCATCCTTGCGCGTAAGGCCATACGTGCTGCGTCAAAAGCCACAAAGCCACCGCCAATTACTAAGACCTTTTGTCCCAGATCGACGCGGTAACCGTTGTTGATGTTGAGCAGATAATCGATCGCCTTGATCACACCATCGAGATTGGATCCCTCGATGTTCATGTCGCGACCCTTTTGCACTCCCACGCTGATAAAGACGGATTCGAAACCATCAGCTCGCAGTTCCTCGATGCCAAACTCCTCATTCAAAGGAGAGTTGAGTTTGATCTCAACCCCGAGTTGCGTGACCTTTTGCACCTCCTTTTCAATGATCGAACGCGCCAGGCGAAATTCAGGGATGCCGTGATACATCATTCCGCCGACCTGGTTCGAAGCCTCAAAAACCGAAACCCGATAACCCATTAACGCCAGGTCATGAGCGGCAGCGATTCCCGCTGGGCCAGCACCAATCACGGCAACCTTCTGTCCACGAGCTACGTTTGAGCGACTCTCTTGCAGCACCGGAAGATGCCAACGTCGCTTGTTTCCTGCATCTTGAGTTCCTTCACGCAGTTCGTCCTGAGTGTCGGGCTCCATCGACTCGACGCCATACTTTTCAGTGACGAAGCGCTTCAACGCCCGAATTGTGATCGGCGCATCGATCTTCCCGCGACGGCAAGCGTCCTCACATGGCGCCGCACATACGCGTCCGCAAACAGACGCGAATGGATTCGGCGAGCGGGCGGTAAGATATGATTCTTTGAACTGACCCTCAGCGATGAGTTGAACGTACTTACCCGCGTCCGTTTTAACCGGACAGGCGGCCTGGCAGGGGATCATGCCCATCCAGAATTCCACGTCAGGAACAACTACTTTGTATTTGGGCGCACTCATATGAGAGAGACTAGTGTCGATTCGATATATTCAGAGCAAGCGCTGCGCCAAAAAACCAACCGAAATTTAAAAGAAATCCCGAGCGCGATTTTAGAGCGCTGTAATATCGAAGGCAGTGACTTACGTCACGGGTTTGACACCGGCTACAGACGGAACTGGTTCTTACTTAGCTCAGCCTTTTGGTTGGAGGAAAGATGGCCCGAAGTAAAGCGAGAGTTCAGTGCGAAAAGTTACGCACCGGTGCGGAGTTTTGAGCAAGCAGGTCCCGAATAAGATAAGCACGGAGGAACTTTGCACAAAAAGAAACAACCATCAGTACAGTACCATCGAGCGAAGCGACCGGATGCCACACTCAACGCGAACGATCATCAGAATCTATTCCGAAAGCTGATTGTACCATCCAGTCGCGTCGCTCGCGGTACCGTACTAATCGCTCCCACACCCCTGAAGATTAGAGTTCTGTGCTAACCAGCACGGAGCATTGGCTCTTTGGTAGACCGCGTTCCCTCAGGTTGAAGGTAAGTTAGTCTGCCACTTGACTGCCCATGATTAACCCTCACCAGCTACCACCCTAAGGCATAACCGATTGCAACAGCCCCAACGGTAAACACGCCAAAAAACAGTTCGCCGACGCCAAGTCTCTGCGGGGTGATCGGCCTGACTGATCGTAAACCTGCGAAAGCGCGAATTAGTAGCATTACTATCGCGAGGAGAGCGAGCCACGGTGCGACCTGTTCCCACGCCAGAACGATAGTTACAAACACAGCAAGCAGGTGAGCTACGATCGTGATGCGTGTTGAAGCCGGTTTATGACGGAGCAGTCTCAATCGCGCGCGCAAATACAGAATCGTCGGCACCGCACGCGCTGCGATGAGCACCCATAAGACGAAGGCAAGCGGGCGCGCCCAGCCACCGCAAATTGCGATTGCCGTAGCGAGCGCTCCGGTCGAAAGCGATCCGGACAACTCAGCAACCACTGCTCGGCTCTTACCCACTGAATCGTATGACAATTGAACTATTGCGATTGGCGCAGCAAATACGAGCGGCAGAAGAAATTCTTCGCCGCTGGTCCTAATGGCGAGAGCGAGACCGACGATGGCTACCGAGGCATAAACGATAGCAAAACGTTTCGCGAGGACTGTGCGTCTCATCTCCCGTTTGCGATGCCAATCTGTCATCGCCAACTTAAATGGATGCCG
>DATIBX010000166.1:0-2617 GCA_035457105.1 Pyrinomonadaceae bacterium | reverse complement strand
CTTTAGTCAAGGCAAAGGCGCAACTGGGTCCAAACGTGCTTGGCTTCGCGTTGAATCTCACGGATGAACAGGCAGTAGGGAACGTAGTTAGACAAATCGCGGAGCATTTCGGCCGAATCGACATCCTCGTCAATAGTGCGGGCGTGACTGGCGTCACCAACATCAAGAGTCATGAGGTAAAAACGGCAGATGTAAGATTTGTATTTGAAGTAAACTTCATGGCTTCATTTTTTACTTCGCGGGCTGTTTTGCCGCTGATGCTCAAACAGAATTACGGGAGAATTTTGCATATCGCTTCAGTCGCCGGCAAAGAAGGAAATGCTGGAATGCTTGCGTACTCGGCATCAAAGGCTGCTGTGATCGGAATGACGAAGGTGCAAGGTAAGGAGTATGCCGAAAACGGAATAACCGTGAACGCGTTGGCTCCAGCGGTAATTCGCACACCCATGGTTGAGGCGATGCCCGAGGACCAGGTGAAATATATGACCGATAAGATCCCCATGAGGCGCTGCGGTACATTAACAGAAATAGCACACCTTGCAGCTTACATTGTGTCTCCGGGAGCAGGATTCACGACCGGCTTTACTTTTGATATGACTGGCGGACGGGCGACTTACTAGATGACCTACGACATTCAACTGCTGAAGATGGGCCAATGTGACGTGATGGGTCCGGAAGTGTACTGGATGAGTCATTGGAACGAGTGGGTCCAGCTGTATTTCTGGATGGCGGTAATCCGCGGCGAAGGTAAGACGATAATTATCAATACCGGACCACCCGATGATTTAACTGCCTTGAATGAGCGATGGAGTGGCGGTTTTGGTGAGCGCGGCAAATTGGCTCGCCAGGAAAATGAGCGGCCGCTTAACGCTCTCGCCTCAATCGGCGTCAAGCCTGAAGACGTGGATTTTGTCCTGATTACTCCGATTCAAATTTACGCTACTGCAAACATCCAGTTGTTTAAAAACGCGACGGTCTGTATTTCGAAGCGTGGCTGGATTGAAGATTTTCATGCTGAGAAATTCCCGATGCATGTGCCGAAGGAATTTCGACTGTCGAACGAAACACTTCACTACCTGACTTTTGACGGGGCAAAACGGCTGCGGTTACTAGAAGATGAAGACGAGATATTGCCGGGCTTGCGTTGTTTCTGGGCGGGAGTGCATCACCGTTCTTCAATGTGTTTCGTGATCGAAACTAAAGCAGGTCGTGTGGGAGTCTCTGATTGCATTTTTAAGTATGGGAATCTTGAAGATGGAGAACCGCTGGGAATCCAGGAAAGTCTCGAGGAATATTACAAGACGACTGACAGGATCCGGTCGGAGACGGATTTGTTCATCCCTCTCTACGAACCGGAAGCTCAATACCGTTTGCAGAGATTCAAGTAAGGCTCGTATCTGAAGGATCTCATGTTGACGAACGCTGATAACAGTCCTGTGGCCACCGAGATGACCGAAGTGTTTCATCTCGATTAATGGAGAATGGCTTTGAGTAATCGCTTACAAAATAAGGTGGCAATTGTTACCGGCGGCTCCGTAGGCATTGGCCAGGCAACCGCGGTCCTGTTCGCTGAAGAAGGGGCGAAAGTTGTAATCGCAAATCCAAGCGAGCCTGCAGGCGAGCAGACTGCACAGGATATTCGCGCTCAAGGTGGCGAGGCGATTTTTGTGCAAGTCGATATCTCGAATGAAGATGATTGCCGTCATGCATGTGATGAAGCGGTTAGAGTCTTTGGACACCTCGATATACTCGTGAATAATGGGGCCGTGTTTATCCTGAAGGGGCTCGAAGCGACGGTGGCTGATTGGCAACGAATGTTAAGTGTGAACGTGATGGGTACGGCGTTGATGGCCAAGTATGCTTCCGAGTACATGAAAGCTCTCGGTGGCGGATCTATTGTCAACCTGGGATCAATATCGAGCTTTGTGGCCCAACCGTCCTTTATCACTTACAGCTCGACAAAGGGAGCGATTCTCCAGATGACGCGGAACATGGCAATGGATCTTGCGCCCTATAACATTCGGGTGAATTGTGTTTGTCCCGGGACCATTCTCACCCGGGCTTCTGAAGAACACATGGCTCGAGTAGGAATGACAAAGGAAGAATTTATAGCGGCAGAAGCTCCGAAACATTTACTGAATCGGGTTGGAGATCCACGAGAAGTGGCCTATCCCATTTTGTTCCTTGCTTCAGATGAAGCCTCGTTCATAACTGGAACGCATTTGATGGTTGATGGTGGTTACACAACTGTATAGCGCCTGGTTGGTCGGTAACTAAGGACCAGGAATCAAACCAGTAAAGACACCCCGAAAATACAAACAAGAAAGGGAAAAAGAAAGGGAGAAGATGCGGCTCTTTAGTCTATTCGTGTCGCTAATCTTTAGCGCAACTACTGTCATCTCTCAGGAGTTGCCACGAGAGTGGATAGACCCAGACACGGGACATCGCGTGGTTCGGCTGAGTGACGAACCCGGTAGCGCCAACCTCTACTTTCATCAGAATGCATACTCGCCGGATGGTGAAAAGCTAATCATCACCACGCCGACTGGTCTCTCAACCATCAATCTTAAGACGCGTGCGATTGAGAAGGTTGTCGAGGGACGCGTAAACGTGATCA
>DATIBX010000165.1:0-3618 GCA_035457105.1 Pyrinomonadaceae bacterium | reverse complement strand
ATACATGGTGGCGGCTCACCAGTGCTGTTCAAAAGCCGCCCCCTTATTTTGGAGGGCGAAAGTGTCCAGCGAACGGTCTACCCTTATCACGGCTCGTCCCCCGGGCCTCGTCGATGTTCTCGACAGAATTCTCGACAAAGGGCTAGTGATTGCCGGCGACATTAAAGTGTCGTTGGCTAATGTCGAGTTACTCACTCTGCAGATCAGATTGTTGGTCTGTTCGATCGATAAAGCCGAACAAATCGGCTTGAACTGGTGGAGGTATGACACAAATCTGACCACCCGCGCTGAGCGGGCAGAAGCTGAGAATTTAGAACTTCGAGAGCGTCTAAGCGAGTTGGAACGAGAAATACGGAAACTCGGAGCTTCCGGCGCAACGGTCAGAGGAGAAGATTCCTCAATTCGAGCCCCCCGGCAAAAGGCTAAACAGAAAAAGCGTTCATAGAAAGTTTGGAGATCCAACTTTAACTCGTGACCATAATTCACAACCAGGCACCGTCGACTCTCGCGCCGCGTGCTGCTTTTCAAACTTCTATAAAAAGGACCCAAGCAAATGGCAGTCGAAAGAGCTCCAGGCGGTACTAGTCTAATCGATGTTCTCGATCGCGTGTTGGATAAGGGCATCGTGGTCGACGCGTGGGTGAGAATCTCCCTTGTCGGCATCGATTTGATTACGGTTGAAGCGCGCGTTGTGGTGGCTTCGATCGACACCTATCTGAAATATGCCGAGGCCGTAGGACTCACACCCGCAGTTTCGCGCCCAGCCTTAACGCCAGGCGCCGAACCAACTGAGAGTGAAACCAGACGTCGGGTGACCGTCGAAGTCGATAAGAAGTAATAAACGGCTGATAGTGGAGTATTAACTGCCAGATTCGTTTATGGGGGAAGTGCCAACAGAACTGTCCTTTCGAGCTACACCGCGCATCGCGGACTCTGAAGATATCGGCGCACATCTGCGGCTATACGATGTCTTTATCGAGACCACGACGCAAATGCTCGTCACTCCAAAACTTCAGGAGCGCCTCTTACTCGCCCTTGAAGCTATCGTCAACATCTTCGGACATCGCCAGGCCGCAATCGCTCTAATCAACGAACGCGATGCCGTGCTGCAAATTCGAGCGGCCATCGGCTTTGAGTCTGATCAAGCAGCGACGCGAGTAGAAATGCCGATCGACTCGGGCGCAGCTTGTGTCCGCGTTATCCATGATGGTCATTACTCATGGATTGCGCTCAATCAGGATCCGGCGTCGCAAACTCTATTCGAGAGAATGCGCTGGGACGGAGACGTGCTCGCGTTACCGCTTTTCGGAATCCCTGAAATATCGCCAAAGAGTGCTCGGAGTGGCTCAAACTCTCGACTCTCAAATCAGTACTGGACCTTTGAGCCAGGTTTGCGGCTAGGCGTGCTGTACATCGGCGCCTCTGAAGCCAATGTCGATCCGATTTCTTTGAGCCTACTGAAACGTTTTGCTGACCGCATCGGTGTCATCGCTTCGCTGGCGATTCAACAAGAGCGCCTGGTGACAACCGTTACGAAACTTCAGCGCGAAAGACAGTGGATCGAATCGATTATGAAGTCGGTGGCCGATCCTATTGTATTAACGGATCTGGATAACGAAATATTGCTTCAAAACAGACGCGCTGAAGAATTGTTTAGCGGTTCTGCGAATGCCGGTGAAGGTAAACGTCGGGCGCTGAAGATGAACGATCTGCTGTTCTCAGCGTATTTGTCGAGCGCCACAGTTTCGTCATCGGAGCTCGTTCAGCGCGATATCACTCTGGTTGATCCAATCGAAGGATCAGACATCCACTTTGAAGTTATTTCAACACCCGCGGTCAACTCGAGAGGTGAACCTCTTGGTCTCGTTTCGATCTTTCGCGACGTCACTGACTTGCGCGAAGCTAATGAAGAGCTCGCGCGAAACTTTGGCAAGCTGCAGCGTGCCGAAGCCGAATCGCGGCGCGAGCGCGACCGCCTGGATCTGATCATTGAGAATGTGGGCCACCCCATCGTAGTCTGCGACGCCTCGGGTAAGTTCATACTCTTTAATCGACGAGCCGAACTGCTATTTCAGGAGAACGAATCCTTTACCCCACGCGCTGCTGCTGCGGTTCGCACCAATGCAGTGAAGTTCACCTCGTTCATTTCAGGTCTCGCTTCAGGTTCGGAAACCGGGCGGCAAGCCGAAATTGAGCTCATCGATCCGGAGTTAGGTCGGACTCTGCCGATGGAGATCACGTCGCGTGAGGTGCTTGATCCGACCGGGCAGGTGACTGCCGTGGTTTCGGTGCTACACGATCTAACCGAAATTCGCGAACTCGAACGCCGGCGGGTTGAACAACAACTGTTTGAGTCAGAAAAACTGGCGGCCGTAGGACGTCTCGCCGCATCAATCGCGCATGAAGTAAACAACCCATTGGAGGCAATTAAGAATGCGCTTTACTTGATGCAATCAGGCTCAGAAGGGGACACAAATGCTCGGTTTCTTCAGATAGCTCGTAAAGAGACAGAGCGTGTATCTCATATCATTCGGCAAATGTTAGGTTTCGCTCGGAGCTCTGGTGAAGTTGACTGGGTGGACGTCAATCAGGTGCTTGAAGAAACCTTGGTGCTGCTGGAAAAGAAGTTAAAGCAAGTGCATATCGATATCGTAGTAAAATTCGATCAGTTCTTGCCTCCCA
Source organism: Pyrinomonadaceae bacterium (assembly GCA_035457105.1). GTDB lineage: Bacteria > Acidobacteriota > Blastocatellia > Pyrinomonadales > Pyrinomonadaceae > PSRF01. The sequence continues at coordinate 936 of DATIBX010000165.1, read as the reverse complement.
TCAGAGCTCGTGCCGACCAGTTACGCCAGGTTTTTCTCAATCTGCTTATCAACGCTCAGCAGGCGATTACCGGCGAGGGCCGCATATCAATTTCGACGTCACGCTACGAGCAGGCCTTGCAGCCCTCGATACAGATTCAAGTCAGCGATACGGGTGTAGGTATTGCCGAAGATGATTTGACTCGAATCTTTGAGCCATTCTTTTCGACCGGGAAGAAGGGTACTGGGCTCGGTCTGTGGGTTACCCAGGACATCGTCCGACAGCATGGTGGGCGGATTGAAGTTAATAGTGAGAAGGGGAAGGGGACCACTTTTAGCATAATTCTTCAGGTGGATTCACCTATCCTGGAGTTTCAGGAGAAGAAATAACTTGGTCAGATGCCCATGAAGCAGCAAGCCGATCGGAACATTTCTCTCGTTATTAGCGAAGCTGCCCTCGACGCCCTCGAGGAGCACGGTAGATTGCTTGTCGTTGATGACGAAGAGAGTTTAAGAATTACAACGGCAGCGATCCTCGAAAAGGATGGCTACATAGTTGATACTGCCGCGAGCGGTGATGAAGCGATCTTGTTATTGGAGCAGACACATTACGATCTTGTCCTGACCGACCTTCATATGGAAGGTGGTGACGGCCTGTCTGTCTTGGGTCAGGTAAGGCAAAGAGCGCCGCTCACCATCTCAGTTGTCTTGACCGGATTTGCCTCTGTCGAATCTGCAATAGCGGCGCTCCAGGAAGGTGCGTACGACTATTTGACGAAGCCGTGTGACATAGACCATATGCGCCACACTATCAAACGCGGTGTCGAGCATCGACGTTTGATGTTGGCTGAGCAAAAGGCTCGCGCCGATCTGGAACAGCTTAATCGTGAGCTCGAGGCGAGAATCGCAGAACGAACCGCGCAATTGACGATGCTCAACGGTGAGCTAGCCGAAGCGA
>DATIBX010000164.1:0-2480 GCA_035457105.1 Pyrinomonadaceae bacterium | reverse complement strand
AGAAACTGCTCCCCTAGAGATCTGTCTCGACGCGATGCGAGGCTCAATACATCAACTCTGAGATCACGTCCGTTCATCTTTCTGAGAGCGGAAATTCGAGCAGCCAGCTTCTTATCGGGAATTTTTACGCTTGTTGTTGATTCGTCTGCATCAGCAGCCTCGGCAGCGTCCCACGCGCGGACAAACAGCGCGCGTGCAGTGATTCTGTCTGCATCCCATAAAGCGTCAGCTGCCCGAGCCAGCACGCGCGACCTCAGCGCAAGATCTTTATAGCTTCGAGCCTCCGTGGCGAGCGAAATCACCATCGAAGCGGCAAAAGTTCGCCGTTGCGCTTCGGTCGCATTGGCATCGATCTCAGTTTTTCTTTTCTCCGGTCGTTCTGCGGCAACACTGTTTTGCGTCTTCGTTTGAGAGAGAGATGAGAATGACAGGACCAATAAGCAACCAACTAGACCAATGGTCCGCCACCACGCCCCTCGATTGAGCCGTTGTTTGTGTATATGCATCAGTCAACTAGCTCGTGACTCGGACCGCCCGTGCCACAGTTGTTGTTCACTACCTTCTCGCAAGTAAAACCGCCGGTGGATTTCACGCAGCACCAACTACAGTTGGTACAGCCGCTTTTCGCAGTCCAACCCGAGCAAACCCAATCGCACCCTTGGGCGTGAACTACCGGGGTTACTTTGAGCGCAACCAACATCAAAACGAGAAGCAGGAGACTGTTGAGGAAGCGGAAGCGAGCAAAAGTGGAGCGGATATTCTTCATAGGTATTCTCCTTGTACCGACCGGGTGTGGCCGGATCAAATGACTGAAAGTCAGTCAGATGGATTTGAAAACGAACAACGGTTTGGGAGGTCAACAATCAATGAAGCAAGAGGTAACCTGTTGTTAGCTTGGGAGGTATGACGGGAGCGGTCAGCTTATGTTATACGCTCCAGCTTCGCAGCCAGCAATCGGTAAAAACCTGACCCCCAAATTCTTTTGGAGGTCGGCTTTATCTGGGCGCTCGGGTAGCGCAGCATTGTTTCGCGTTGAGGCATATTGCCCCGATTAACTCACAGAATGCTCTTTGGTTAGGCGGCCTCTTTAATTCCGGATCTTCGCGATGAAAATGAGCGGTTGACATTGGAACTAATTCGAAGGTGTAGGATGCCGGTGATGAAACGAAGCGCTCCGCGCAGTGGATCATGGGGAATCGGTGAGTTGGCAAAAGCTACGGGTGTGAGTACCGATACTTTGCGTCATTACGAGCGAAAGGGAGTATTGCACTCACAGCGAGCCGGCAACGGCTATCGCGAATATCCCGAGGACGCGCTCGAACGCGTGCGGATGGTCAGACAAGGGCTCGCAATCGGATTCACCTTGGACGAGCTCCAGTCGATCTTCAAGGTCTTTGATCGCGGAGGAGCGCCTTGCCGGCAAGTGCGGAGCCTTGCAGCCAACAAACTTGCGCAAATAGAAACTCACTTACAGGAAGTGATTGTCTTGCGTGACGACCTGAAAAACGCGTTGAAGGAGTGGGATAAGCGCCTGGCGAAAACAGCGTCCGGTCAACGGGCCGGCCTGCTCAAAACCCTTACGGCGAGAAACAGCGTGCGTTCATCAACCAGTCTCCTCTTACGCAGACCTTCGATAAAGAAGAAAGGACAGAAAGCATGAGTAACCGAAAGAAGCTGTATTTCACAGTTGGTCTAATAGCGTTCAGCCCGACCTCGGCGTTGCTGATCAGTGCCCAGCAACAAGAGAAGCGCGATAGCCAAATGACGCAAAAGCAAATGGACGAGATGAACAGGCGTGGCGATAAACACATGGGGTTCGACCATCTGAAAACCACGCATCACTTTCTCCTCGCAAATGATGGAGGAGCGATTCAGGTTGAAGCGAACGATATTAAAGACACGTCGAGTCGTGATCAGATCCGTGGCCATCTACGGCACATCACAATGATGTTTAGCGAGGGGAACTTCGAGGTTCCGATGCTGGTTCACGAGAAGACGCCGCCGGGAAGCGGAGTCATGCAGAAGCTCAAGGGAGAAATCAGTTACAAATACAAAGAGACAGATCGCGGCGCTTTAATTCAAATCTCCACTGCTAACAGCCAGGCCTTGAAAGCGATACACGAGTTCCTGAAATTCCAGATCAAGGAACACATGACTGGTGAGCCCCTGGAAGTTAAAGAAAGTAATTGAATGCGAATGTGTTAGAAACAACGGCCGCTATTGCGAGCCAGACTTCTCTTCCACTGCCTTGAAGCCGGTGCCGTTGATAACTTCGCGAAGCTTCGCTTCCGTGACCTTCGCGTCGTCATATTCAACGACTGCTTCTTTTCGGTCCAAACTCATTTCAACTTTCTCTACGCCGGGAGTTGCTTTCAATGCCTTCTCCACGGAACCCGTGCACTTGCTGCACTTCATTCCCTCGATGCGGATCGTAGATTTCTTAGTGACCGCTAATGCACCAATAGAGGTGAAAGCGATCA
>DATIBX010000163.1:0-2125 GCA_035457105.1 Pyrinomonadaceae bacterium | reverse complement strand
ATTACATGTTTCCCAGAACGCTGAGACCACCTATCACAAATGCGAACAGCAAGTAACCTCCCCAGCCCAGAACTCCAAGGCCGAGAAAGATGTAGCCGAAAAGTTTTGCCTTCTTCGATGCATCGAGTGCGCCCGCCATGTCGCCAGCAGCTACCTTTCCATTTACTTGAGCGGCAAAGACAATACTAATAATCCCGAGCGGAAAGCAGCAGAGAGCCGACAGTATCGCCAGAACTAAGTAGTTTGGGACTTTGTCGTGAGCACCAGCTGCGGGTGGGGGAGTCCATTCTTGTGACATTGTTTTCTCCTGAATCGAGGACTAGTTTCCAAAATCTGTAAAGTAACGATCTGATGAATTTATGTAGCGTAACCTCCACCAGGCGGTTCAGCACTTGGTGGTGGTGGTGGAACTGGAGCATCTTTTCGCTTTTCGAAAATCGGTACGGAGAGCATGCCACCAAGCGTGGCTAGTATGATTAAAAAGACTGCTGCCATGAGGCCGCCGAGCAGAATCAAGATCGCGCCGGACAAAGGAACCTCTAATCCTGATCGTTTTAGCTGCTCCTCGATAGCGCCTGCGCCGAATATGAAGTTGACTGGAAGATTGATTAACAAGTAAATGAGACCGCCAAAGACGCCGCTCAACGCTCCGACGATAGCTCCATCACCTACAGTCACACGCTCCGGTGACTTCTTGATGTAAATGAGACCTGCCACTGCACCGCCTACGATCGCCCACAGGCAGCAGCACAAGCTTACCAGCGGAATAAGAGAGAAAACTCCAGACAGGACACCAACGATCAATCCCCCAAGCAGGGCAGCCACAAGTTTTTTATTCATCAGATAGGTACTCTTCCGCCAAGAAAAATGGCACAACCAAAGTAATTGATCTTAGGAAGCAGGAATGGCTCGATTCAATCTGAATAACTAACAAACAGGGGGAGGATTGTCAATAAAATTGCCGATAATTGTTCGCTCATCTCTATCGCAGAACTTCAATCCTATCGCCAGGTTGCAGCTTGGGATCTTCCATTCCACCCACCTTAATTTGCTTCAGGTCAAACCGGGTTGTTACGAGTCGTCCTTTGCCTGTGTCGCGAGAAATTTCAACCTTTGCGTCAGACTTCTTCACTGTCCCACCGGCTGCGAGAATTGCCTGCAATAAGGTGATGCCCTCGTGAAAGTTTTTCTGGCCTGGATAGTTGATTCCTCCAGCGATGTAATAGAACTCCTGTGGCCGGGTGGATACCGTAATGACGTCGCCGCTGATCACCGTAGTATTGAGCGACTGCGGATCGTTTAGATTTAGTGGCTGACCTGTGGTGCCGTTTCTCATTATCACGACCGTGCCGGCGTCGTTACGTAATTGTGATTCCGCCAGGATCACATACAGCGGAACTGCTTCTCTTCGGAGAATTCGCGTGCCGGGTGAGCCGACAAGACCGGTTACCATTACCGAATGACTCAAGTACTGGCGTACACCTACCGAGACCTGCGCATTTTCTTCCACAGCGCGGCGCTTCAGTTCTGTCGAAAGTCTTGTCTGAATTTCCTCCGTAGTTAAACCTGAAACTTGGATTGGTCCACCAGCCAGAGGGAAGTCGATCATTCCGCCAGCTACTACGGTGAACAACGTTGACCGGTTTGCATTAACGGAGTTCATCAATCGGATATCGAGAACATCACCTGGTCCTACTCGATAAATGTCAGTCGCAACCGTTGCCTCGTTCGTGTTTGGGCTCTTCGTTGCAATGGCGGGTTCGGCCGAGATGGTGCTTGAGAGAGTGGATGTTGTGGCTACAGACTCATCTCCTTGCGAGGACGTTGACCTGGCCTTCTTGGGTTCACTACTAGTTTGACCAAATGTGACAATGGATAGAGTGGTCAGAACTAGTGAAAGTGCGATGACGGTAATTATGTTTTTCATAGCAGTCGGGTGTTCAGATTTTAGGGAGAAACTCGAAGCGAGATCTCGATAGGTTGCTTAGCGGTCGTCAAAGGACCAACCCCGAGGAACTGGGAAATGGCCCTGAAGGCAAAGACGACTAATAGGGATTCGTTTCCAGAGTTTTTGGTTCAGAGTTTCCTTGCACGCCACAGCCAGATAAACCGGAGTAGAAAGCAA
>DATIBX010000162.1:0-7977 GCA_035457105.1 Pyrinomonadaceae bacterium | reverse complement strand
AGGTTTGGGGGTTGATCGCCGCAAAATTCTTGTCCGATTCTGCCTGGTATTTTTTCATTTTCTGGCTGCCAAAATATCTCGGGGACGTCAGGCATTTGAATATCAAAGAAATTGGCTATTACGCATGGATCCCCTATGCGTTCGCTGGGGCTGGGAGTTTTATCGGCGGGTGGCTCAGTAGTTATCTCATTAAGAAGAATTTCAGTATCGACAGCTCGCGAAAGATTGCTCTTGGGATCGCGGCCGTGTTGATGCCTGCCTCGCTGTTTATAACTGCGTCGCCACTAAGTCTCGCGATTGTCTTTTTCAGTATGGCTCTTTTCGGGCATCAATTTTGGTCGACGATTATTCAATGTCTGGCTGCAGATATGTTTCCGTCGAAGGTCGTTGGTTCGGTAGCAGGTTTGCTGGGTGCTGCGGGATCGTTTGGGGCGATGCTTTTCAATCTGTTGGTGGGTGCGATTTTGCAGCACTACCACAGTTATTCAATTGTCTTCGCGATTTCAGGAGTGCTTCATCCGACAGCATTTCTGATCATTCTGCTGGTCGTGCGTCGAATTGAAAAAGTGGTCGGGCCCCGAGCAGTCCCCGAGCTAGTTTGAGGATTGAACTTCTCATTCTCCCCAAGCTTCAGCTTGGGGTTAGAGCGCGCTCCGATCCGAATCTCGCAACCGTTTTAACGGTTTGCGAAGCTGCGTTGAGCCTAGGATTTGCGAGCTCAATATAAACCGTTGAAACGGTTGACTGCTTCTGCTAGGTGTCACTTAGCCCCAAGCTGAAGCTTGGGGAGAATGAGAAGATTTGAGTTTTTCCTAGTCTCTGATGGAGTTGGTTGAAACTCGGATTAGGGTCGATTGTTGTTCGTGTTAGTTCGAGTGATTTCGTGGACCAACCCCAGAAGAACGATCCACGAAATTTCCTAAATTAACACTCGCGTTACGGTCCGACTAAAAGGGTGAATGACTAAGCGAGCAAGTCGAATAACAAAGCGTCGCCAGGCCGGCGCACTCCAAGGGAGCAAATTATGAGTGTTGACCGAAGAAAATTCCTCGTAGCCAGCGGCGCCACGTTGGGCAGCTTGCCACTTTTAAAAGGGTCTATGCTGGTGAAGGCGATTGAGCCGCTCGCGGACCAGACAGGATCCAGACGCACCCGAAAAGTCATTTACGATCAGGACCATCGGGGCCCACTTTCGACTGATACCGTTGGCACATTAATGCTGCTCCAGGCTGAGAACGTGGAGATACTCGGGATAACCACGGTTACCGGCGATCAGTGGGTCAAACAGGAGACTGCATATGCGCTGCGTCTACTCGAGTTGATGGGTCGCACTGATATTCCGGTTTTCATGGGCGCGCGTGAACCGCTCCTAAACACGAAAGCGGAAGCGCAAAAACGGTATGAGATGTTTGGTGCCCGAAAGCTCGAGGGTTTCCTCGGCGCTTTCAATAAAGATCACTGGGGGCCCGACGAAGTAAAACCGTTGCCGCCTCCGTACAATGAGTTCGCAAAACTCAAAGCACAGCCAGAACACGCTGTCGATTTCATCATTCGCACGGTGCGGGCAAATCCAGGCCAGGTGACAATCTATTGTGGTGGTCCACTGACGAACCTTGCCCTAGCCGTGATGATGGCGCCTGATATTGTTCCGCTGACAGAAGAGGTCGTTTTCATGGGAGGCGGACTGCATCACTCGACCAGTTCATTCAATGTCTACTTTGATTCAGAGGCAGCGAAAATCGCCTTTCGTGCGCCCTGGCCCAAGTTCACAGTGGTAACTGTTGACATTGCAGAACAGGTTCACATGGGGGATGACGGTCGTGTCGACGCGATAGTTGAGCGCGCGCATTCACCGATCAAGGAATTGTTCCGAGATTACGAGCAGAAGCCCCATCGCGATAATCCGAACTTGCGCTGGTTCCGAATGCCTGACGAGATGATGGCGGCGCAAATCATCGACCCATCAATTTTTACAGCTAAACAAGAGATGTTTGTCGACGTGCTGACTGACAATGATGGGCATTACGGCGATACCTTTTTCTGGGATGCGGACTGGAACAACCGGCCGCCAGGTAATCCGACAGCCGGACAGAATGGGCCATCTCCAAAAGCCGGCAAGGTGCAAGTCCTGATGGAGTTGGACAAGCAGCGCTTCAAAGATCTGTTTATCGACCTGATGAGCAAACCCATTCGTAAGTGAGCGTTTGGAGTGCGCCGGCCCGGCGGCGCTTTGTTATTCGTTCAAGCAGAAGGTTTTCAATCAAGTAGCAAGCACACGAGACCTGAAAAAGCGGCGCCGGGCCGCCGCACTCCAAAAAGGAGAACAGATGAATTTCAGTCGCAGAAGTTTTGTTAAATTTGCAGAACCGTCGTCGACAATTCCCACCACGCCGGCACCACAGACGGGGCGGCGAAAAGTAATTTATGACCAGGATAATTCTGGTCCATTCAGCACTGACATCCTCGGCCTGTTGATGCTCTTGCAAGCTGACAATATCGACCTCTTAGGAATCACTCTGGTGACGGGCGATGCCTGGCTCAAACAGGAAATGGCCTATACGTTGCGATTGCTCGAGATGATGGGTCGTACTGAAGTGCCTGTCTACGCGGGCGCTGAGTATCCGATGCTCAATACCAAGGAAGAAGCGCTACTTAGATATAAGCTTTATGGTGGTCACCGGCTCGATCCATGGCTCGGCGCTTTTAATAGCAACAACGGTGGACCAGACGATGTCAAACCCCTGGCCGAGAGTTATGGTGGTTTTGCCAAGATAAAGCCGCAGACGGAGCATGCCGCCCGGTTCATTATCAAGACGGTCCGTGCGAATCCGGGGCAGGTAACGCTCTATGCCGGTGGACCACTAACGAACCTGGCGTTGGCTATCAAACTCGATCCAGATATTGTCCCGCTTGTTCCCGAAGTTGTTTTTATGGGAACAGGACTCCAGAAGTTCACCAGTGCTTTCAATATTTTCTTCGACGCTGAAGCGGGCGAAATCGTGTTACGAGCACCCTGGCCCAAATTTACCGTAGTGACGGTGGACCTTGCGGAGGAGATTCATCTCGGAGACAAGTTGAAAAGCGGTCGCATGATGATCGAAGAAGTGGCTCAACGTGGTGCGAGCCCGATCAAGGACCTGTTTCGCGAACATGCCTTGAAGCCATATCAGCAAAATCCGAAGATGAGTTGGTTTCGCATGCCCGACGAAATGATGGCGGCACAGATCATCGAACCGTCCATCTTTCCGAGCGCAAAGGATATGTATGTGGATATCGATACCGATATCGGTGCGACGTATGGCGCCTCGATGTTTTGGGATAAAAACTGGCAAGACGTATGGCGAACACGAGGTTCTGAGCCGCAATGGTCGGCTGGTCCACCACCGACAGCTCAGACAGTTAACGTTCTTTCAGCCGTAAATCACGATCGATTCAAAGACTTATTTGTGGAGTTGATGACCAAGCCCATTCGCAAGCCCTAAAATCTCTGTGCGATCTTTGTGCCCAATGCGTCTCTCTTTGGAGTGCGGCAGCCTGGTGCCGCTTTTTTACCCGGCGAATTCTTGTCGCGAGCTGAGAAAATCGCTAACAGGTAGATTTTTGGTCGGGACCACGTGTAGATCTATAACAAAGCGCCGTCAGGCCGGCGCACTCCAGGGAGGGTGGTGTGCCTGGGTCAGTACCGATTCGCATTACTCTGCTCCGACGACGAATCCTCTTTAAATTCTGCCCACCTACACCAGTAGGAAACTTTCAGAAAATTGTTGTACCGTAAAGTCAATGCACCGTTTGCGCACCTTATTAATCCGGTTTGTATTGTCTCTGCTTTGGCTTTCCTGTGCGACATTGGTCCATAGCCAACACTCGTCTAGACTTCTTTCGGGAGTAGTGATTGACTCAGCTGGTGCTCCAGTCGCCAACGCCGATATTGCATTTGACTCAAGCTCGGGTACTGCTCATGTGATGTCAAATGAAAGTGGCGCATTTTCCCTAACTGTTCCTGCAGACGCCGGGTTGTTGCGCGTCTCGTCGCCGGGATTTCTTACTGACACGGTTTCGATCAGTCGTGACTCATTCCGCTCTTCGTTGGAAGTCCGACTAATGCCCGCACCAATCGCAGCGCGCCTCGACGTGCTGACGAATCAAGATCGAATCCCGGCCGTAGCCAATAACCAGTTTGCCGTTTCCAATCGAGAGCTCGAAGTAGCGGGTGCGCAAACGATCGATGATGTTTTGCGACAAGTCCCAGGGTTTTCGTTGTTCCGCCGATCGGGAAGTTTGTCTGCCAATCCAACTTCTCAGGGAGTTTCGTTGCGAGGAATCGGAGCAAGCGGTGCGAGTCGAGCACTTGTTTTGCTGGATGGCGTGCCGATCAACAGCGCGTTCGGTGGTTGGGTCTACTGGACGCGGCTGCCGAGAGTCAGCATCGAAAGCGTCGAGACCTACATTGGCGCGACTTCTGATTTTTACGGGAGCGGTGCACTGGGTGGTGCCATCAACTTGAAGAGCCGTATATTGGACCAAACCTTTATTGATACTGAGACATCAATGGGCAATAAGGTCACTCCGGCATTTTCATTTCTCTCCGGAATAAGCCTCGGCGTTTGGACCATTACCGCGAGCGGTCAAGCTTTGCGCACTGATGGCTACATCCCAGTTGCAAAAGATCAGCGTGGAACAGTTGATACACCTGCGGGGACAGCAGACATCTCCGGCTCAATAACTCTTGCAAGGGCCTTGCCTCAGTCTGGACGAGGCTTTGTGCGGCTGAATTCATTTGGCGAGAGCAGAGAAAATGGAACTCCTATTCAGCTCAACAACACGCGCAACGCCTCGATTGATATAGGAGCGGATTGGACTGCGGAAAGAATAGGAGACTTCTCGTTTCGTGCATACGGCGGCGGGGAAATTTTTAATCAGAATTTTTCGACAGTAACGGCCAACCGTAACTCTGAGTCGCTAACGAATGTCCAACATAACCCCTCGCAGCAGTTGGGTGCGGCGTTTCAATGGAGGCTCAGTTCGATCAGACACAATTCGATCACGGCTGGTATAGAGGGGCGTGATGTTCGTGGACACAGCGCGGAGGATACTTTTAATGCGGGACGGACTACCGCTCATATCGATGGAGGTGGACGTCAAAATTCCTTGGGCCTCTTTGCTCAAGACACCTTGCAAGTGCGTTCATGGGTGCTAGGTATTGGAACACGCGTCGACAGGTGGACCAATCGCGACGGCTTCTCAGAGCGAGTCCCGGTTACTGGAAGCCCAACATTTATAGACTTTCCTGATCGGTCGGAGAGCGCCTGGAGTCCGAAGCTTTCGATCTGGCGTAGCTTCGCGAACGGTTTTTCAGTTGGTGGCTCAATCTACAAAGCGTTTAGGTCACCCACGTTGAATGAGTTGTATCGCAGCTTTCGAGTGGGCAACGTCGTGACAGCTGCTAACGCCTCGTTGAGTGCCGAGAGACTTACTGGCGGAGAATTAGGTGGGAGCTTTCGTGGCCTTTCAGATCGTTTGACGTTACGCTCAAACTTCTTCTGGAATGTGATCGATGATCCGGTTGCCAACGTTACGCTTTCAACTACACCGGCGTTGATAAATCGGCAGCGACAGAACCTCGGCGCGATCAAAGTCCAGGGGATTGAACTTGGTGGAACCATTAGCGTCAGTAAATATTGCGAAATCTCCAGCGAATATTTGTTGACGTCGAGTAAGGTCCTTCGATTCCCGGCTAGCTTGTTACTTGAAGGCCTCGTTGTTCCGCAAGTGCCGAGAAACCAGGTTAATTTTCAAGTTACTTACGTCGCTAAGAGGTGGTCAGCGGGAGCGCAGGGTCGACTGGTTGGACAACAGTTCGACGATGACCAGAACCTTTTACCGCTTAAAAAGTTTTTCAGTTTGGATGCGGAAGTGTCGCGAAAAGTCTCGTCGCGGGCATCACTGTTTCTTGCGGCTCAGAATTTGACCGGTGTGCGATATGAGGTGAGCAAGACTCCTGTGCTGACAGTCGGACCACCTGCGCTTTTCCGAGTGGGCGTGCGCGTGAGTAATTTGGGGAAGTGAATTATTTGATAGGACATCCACAGATTGGTCTTTGTCGCTCTGTGGTGATGTCTTAGTTTGTAAGACCAATCACCGCGGAGATACCGAGAACACATAGACGGTACGAAGATACCTAAATCTGCGCAATCCGGTGGGATCTGTGGACCGTTACGCCTTGTTCTGGCAGCGTACGCAGCGGCAGCCCATCGGTTTGATTACGTTGTCGAAGTAGTCTTTGCCGTAGTCGTAGGTAAGCTCCTCGCCGGCTTTGATGTCTCTCTTGGCCCAGATCCAGATTCGCTCATTCCGCGAAATGATGGCTTCGGCATTGGGCCGGCAAGAATGATTAATGTACCGGGCTATATTGTCGCGTGGACTTCCATCAACTGAGAACTTGTCATTCAGTTCGAAGAAATACTTGCCGGTTTTTTTTTCCACCTCTTCATTGGGAACCAGTGGACCAAAATACTCGATGATCCGCGCGCCCTTAGAGATTGGTTTTAGAGTTATAAGTCCTAGTCCCGTTCCGGTCCGTTTTATCACGTACGGTTTTTCGCCCTTGCTCATTAGTCGCTAGTTTCCCCTGGAACTCGATATCGAGATGTCTTATGTCTCGTTTTATTTCCATACTATGTATCACAGACGTGTCGTTCAAACGAACGAAGATCGTGTTTGTGCTTCGGAGTTAAGCCGTTGCCAACGAGACGCGTTGACGCTTGTGAAAAATCCAGATATTTACCATCAAACAACCGAAGGCAAAAAGTGCGAGCAGCAAAAAACCCAAAGTGTAAGTAGATGTTGCGTCCTTAATCACACCCAAAACCAAGGGGGGGAAGAAGCCACCCAGCCCGCCGAAAGCGCCGACTAATCCAGTAACGGTCGCGGTATCTTGTGGAAAGTATTCCGGGACTAATTTAAAGACGGCGCCATTACCAAGCCCCAGAGCAGCGGCAGCCCCTAAAGCTCCAACGGTGAATACCGGAATCGAAGGACAACCCATCAAAGCGGCGAACACTGCGACGGCGAGGAAGACGGGTGTGAGGATACGGGCGCCGCCAAATCGATCAGCGAGCATTCCACCTAGAGGTCTCATGAGAGTTGCGAGTATGACGAAGCCGGCAGTTCTAGCTCCCGCATCACTCGCAGTGAGTTTGAACATATCTTTGAGTAACGTGGGAAGGTAAATCGAAAAAGCGACGAAGCCACCAAACGTCAGGAAGTAGAACAGCGATAGGATCCAGGCCATCCGTTCGCGGCGTAGCGTACCGAAGATCTCGCTAAGGGTCTTGGGATTTGGGTTGCTGAATGCGTCGCGGGCAAACAAATAAAAAACTATGGCCCATATCATCGAGACGCCTGCAAAAATAAAAAAGACAGGCCTCCATGATCCCAGAGCTATGGCGAGGACCGGCGCTCCAAAGACGGCGATCGACTGCCCAATGTTACCCATTCCATAAATACCGAGAGCTGAGCCTTGTTGATTTGGCCTGAACCACTTCGAGGTGAAGCCCACTCCGACTGGAAACGTCGAGCCTGCTATTCCTAGAAAGAGTCCGAGAAACAGCAGTTGCCAATAACTGGTGGACAGTCCGATCAAAGCAGCGGGTATCGCGCCAACGAGTAGAAGCAGAGCGAAGATTCGGCGACCGCCGAACCGATCAGCCAGGATTCCGGCAGGAATTCTGCCTAGTGCGCCAAGCAGCACCGGTACAGCAATCATCAAGCCCTTTGCTTTCCCGGACAGATGATGCATTTGAGCAAAGGTTGGGGCGAGTGCTCCGATCAATCCCCAGACGCCAAACGAAACCGCAAAGGCCGACGTGGAAAGGAATAACATTCGTAACGAGTGTGGTTTGAGATTCTTCATAAAGGTTCAAGGTTACGCTGACAAGATTCAGACGACAAGGCTTTGCCTTGAGCCGTCATGTGCAA
>DATIBX010000161.1:0-10674 GCA_035457105.1 Pyrinomonadaceae bacterium | reverse complement strand
GCGGCCTCGCCGTTGCTTTTGAGCCGGCGTCGCAAAACCGACGATCGTTACAGAAAGAATGAGCAGTAAAAGTGCTCGGGAAAATCGCATGAGTTATGCTCGCTTGATGGAACAACCAAAAGCCTTGGCTTCAGTTTTTTCCACCGGCTTGCCCCCCAACGAGGCGTCGATGGCATTGCGCAGATCGTTCGACTCGATGAGTGAAGCGTTCTGGTTGTTATCGATGCGCCCGTGATAGACGAGTTTGTTGGAAGCATCCAGGAAGTAAGCTTCTGGAGTTCTGGTGGCACCGAGCTTGTCGGCCACCTTATTACCTGAATCCTTAAGTATCGTGAAGGTCAAGCCCTTAGCTGCCGCATGGTCTTTGACTGCTGCGGCGTCTTCGGTTGCATTCGCATTGATTCCTATAACTGCGATGCCCTTGGCTTTATAATCCTGGGCCAACTTCTCCATGCGCTCGTTATAGGCATTGGAGACCGGGCACTGAACCGAAACAAAGATCAGTACCGTTCCATTTTTGCCTTTGAACGAGGCCAACGTCTGCTCGCTACCGTCAGCGGCAGTAAGAGTAAAGTCGACAGTCGCGCCAATGGCTGGCGGGGCTGGAATTTCACCTTCAAGGGCTCGTCCATTGGTTGCGATTACAACGCCGGCAATCACAAACAACGCGGCCAGTAAGACTGACACTTTTCGCATATTCTTGAATAATCCTTTCTGGCAGCTTAGGTCGTGTAATCGAAGATTATCAGGCGCTCCAGACGCGTGCAAGTAAGGGGAGTGTGTGTGGTGGGACAGGGGAGCGCTGATCCATTTTAGTGGTTAAAAAGGAGAATTCATTGGTCAATTATCATTTGATAATTCTCAAATCATAATTCTCAAATAAACGGGGATTGACACCTCGGCTACAATTCAACATCTTTGTCAGCAATGTCTGAACCCACCACCGAAACTCCGCGAATAAATTCTAACGCTGAATCTTCGCAGCTCTGCCAGGTCTGTCGTCGTAACAATGACGTGCAGGTTGCGCTCTCCGAACTGACTCCGAATCTACAATCGCTGATCCTGACAAATGCCGCCACCTCAGACACAATCGCGCGCATCTGTCCGCGTTGCGTAGCTGTGTTCAGCCGTGCTCAAGAACATCTTCAAAGCCAGGCTGAGATTTACGGCGAAGGGGATCGAGCGCTCCCAACGCCGCTCAGGTTGGATGCGGACGAACGATTCACGGGTCGTGGGGTCACGATCGCGTTTCTTGATTCCGGGTTTTACGCTCACAAAGATCTGACTGCGCCTGTTAATAGGATTGTCGCCTATCACAGCATCTTCAGTGCCGAGGATGATCCGACATTTTTGCAAACAACTGACGTCGCGAGTTGGCACGGGATGATGACGTCGGTAGTTGCTGCCGGCAATGGATATTTGTCCGACGGGCTATATCGAGGCATCGCGCCAGAAGCGAATGTCGTCCTCGTAAAGATTGGGAAGACTGGTCGAATTCCGGAAAGCAATATTCAACTGGGCATGCAATGGGTGCTCGACAACAAAGACAAGTATGGAATCCGCATAGTAAATATTTCTGCCGGCGGCGACTTTGAGCAGTCGTACTTAGTAAACCCGCTGTCAGGACTTGTAGAAGAGGCCGTGCGTCGCGGTATAACTGTGGTTTGTGCGGTAGGAAATGCCGGACTCGCACCTGGTCATCCTGTTTTGCCACCGGCTAGCTCACCATCAAGCATCGCGGTTGGCGGGCTCGATGATCAGAATTCGTTAAATCGTGCTCGACGGGGAATGTATCGCTCGTCATACGGTCCAACTATCGATGGCCTACAAAAGCCCGAAGTAATCGCCCCCGGCATCTGGGTCGCGGCGCCAATACTGCCGCATACACCCACGGCAGCAGAAGCCGAACTCTATGCAACTCTCGATTCAGCGAAGGATGACGAGCTCCAGGACATCATTCTGGCCCATGAAGCTATCGATAAAGACCTGGACGAGGCGCGCGACTTACCGGTCCCATTGCTACGGCAGTTGGTGACGATCAAATTGCACGAAGGAAATGTGATCAACCAGCACTACAAGTTTGTGGACGGTACTTCATTCGCATCTCCAATAGTGGCATCAGTAATTGCGTGTATGCTCGAGGCAAATCCGAATCTGACGCCGCAGCAGATAAAGCGGGTGTTAATTGATACTTCGGAACGAGTTGCCGGCGTTGAAGTTGAGCGCCAGGGTTGGGGAGTAGTCACCCCCCGTAGCGCAGTTCAGCTGGCCCTCCAGTCCCGATAACCGCGCGAGGCTAGGTGAAAACTGAAAGAATACAATCCACAGATTACGCCGATCACACAGATTCTTTGTTGGAACGCTTTGGTGGCGTGCCTTATCTTGAAGAAATCTGCTTAATCGACTTCATCTGTGGATGATCGGTTTTTGTTATAGTGCGCGTATTCTACGCGTCTCAACTGGACACGGTTTTCGCTGTGTGCAACAATTCGCCGCATCCAAAACAGTAACAAACACAGATTTTCGAGAGGAGACATTCAGAGTTTTTATGTCTGAGAATGAAGCATCAATAACTGAGGGCGCGGCCCAATCCCCCGAGCCGACGCCGGCAGCTAGTACTGAGGAGATTTCTTACCACGCGGTTGAGAAAGATGGAGTAGTCACGGCAATCTGGGAGATGCAAGGACGTAAGCACCTGCGAACAATCGATCCTCGCTCACGTCAAGGACAAGACATTCTTCGTCTTTACACTACTGAACATCATGATGAGGTAGTGGGAGAAGCCGCCGCCTCGTAACGATAACGGCGGTTGTCCCAATAACCGAGCCGCAAACTAGAACCTCCGCCCCGACTTCAGCCGGATAATCTGAGTTCTATCAAACAACCAGATTTCGCGGCTCACCACGTACAAAAGCCTCGAGGTTATCCACCAGTTGATTCGCCAGGGTCTGCATGGCCTGTTGGCTGGCCCAGGCATTGTGTGGAGTGATGATCAGATTTGATAACCGCGCCTCAACGAGCGGATTCTTGTCGCGCGGTGGCTCTTGTCTCAAAACATCAATTCCAGCTCCGGCGATTCTCTTTGTGAGTAGAGCTCGGAGCAATGCCTGATCATCGATCAATGCTCCACGCGCGGTATTGATTAGAATCGAATCGCTCCTCATCAAGTTCAACTCGTCTGATGCGATGAGATTTTCTGTTTCGGGGGTTAGCGGACAATGCAACGTTACGATGTTGCTCTGTTTCAGCACCTCAACAAAAGCTGTGCGTCCTTCTCTTGAGATCTGAGCATTCTTTCGCTCGGCGATCAGTACATTCATGCCAATTGCCGCAGCGAGCCGGGCCATTGACTGGCCCAACTCTCCAAAACCCACGATGCCAATCGTCGACCCTTGCAAGTCGTTAATCGAGTGGTCCAACAGGCAGAATTGCTTTGCCTCGCTCCAGGCTCCTCGATTTATATCTTCGCGATAGGCGAGCAAGTTTCGCCTCAAGGCCAGCATGAACATCAGTGCATGTTCCGGAAGAGAATTGACGGCATAGCCGCGAGTATTGATTACTGAAATCTGGTGCGCGCGACAATATTCGAGATCGACATTATCTACACCGGTGGCTGCGACTGCGACGAGTTTGAGTCCCGGCAATTGCGACAGTGTTTCGCGACGCAAAGGAAGCTTGTTGCAGATGACGATAGTCGCGTCTTGCAGCCTCCTCACAATTTCGTCGGGGCTTATTTCGTCGAATTCAACCCACTCGTGAGGGAAGTCCGGCCTGCGAAACTCCACGTTGAAAGTGTTGCGTTCCAGAAAGACAATCGAATGGCTTTGGTAGTTGGTCGTCATCGTGTTTGAAGTGTAAGACTTCACCGCTCTAGTCGGTAGCGCGGAGTAGTGACTCTTCGGCGATCCTTCAATTTCCATCTAAGGCTTACGGCGATTGACATAGCGACCAAAGAACTCATTGCGATCAGATACCACCGACGTCAGTAGGGTGGTCTTCAACTTCCACCTAGCCCCACCACCGAGTGCGGGCTTCTCAGACACCACCGACTTCAGTCGCGTGGAGGTTCAACTTCTACCTAGCCTTCAGTGTGTCGATTAGGCAGAAGTTGAGGGACCACGCGACTGAAGTCGGTGGTGTCTCGATACTGCCTGGAATCATCGACCTTGTAGTATCATCACGACCTTACCCAAACTATTCGAAGGAGCCAGCGATGAAATTTCTGATCCTGCCTCTCCTTTTTACGATCTGGCAGCGTCCCTGACGAGGGAACAAAACATGATGATACGAGCAGCAACGGTCGATGAAGCTGATGACCTCACGGCGATTGCCGTGGCGGCAAAGCGTCACTGGGGCTATCCCGAAGATTGGATCCAGCGTTGGGAAGCTGACCTGACCATTACACCGGACTTCATTTCACACAACACTGTCTTTGTGGCCGAAGAAGATGGGGAGGCGCGAGGCTTTTATGCCTTGTCTGTTATTGACGGGAAGGCAGAACTAGAGCATATGTGGGTGAAACCACAGCATATCGGAACCGGAATCGGCAAAGAACTATTTCTGCACGCAATGGATCAGGTGACGGAGTTGAATGTAAATGAGGTCAATATCACAGCCGATCCAAACGCCGCAGCCTTCTATGAGCGCATGGGCGCAGAAAAAGTTGGCGAAGTAGAATCCTCGATCGGGGGAAGGAAGCTACCGAGATTGAGGAAGAAATAGGACCTATAGGACGATAGGACCTATTGTCAGAAGCGCTCGATGTATTCCTTCGA
Source organism: Pyrinomonadaceae bacterium (assembly GCA_035457105.1). Classification (GTDB taxonomy): domain Bacteria; phylum Acidobacteriota; class Blastocatellia; order Pyrinomonadales; family Pyrinomonadaceae; genus PSRF01. The sequence continues at coordinate 5,899 of DATIBX010000161.1, read as the reverse complement.
TATCAGAAATGCCTTCACCATCTCTGCGGCTCGGAAATTTCCATTGAACTGATTCAGCTTCGTTAGCCAAAAATCATAACCCGAAAAATTCAGATCGGGAGCATCATCCGGATTTCTCCGTAAGTACCCGAAGTACTGCATCAGCACGAACGCCTTATTGAACTCAGCATTTATAAAATCAACGTCGTTAGCGACCTTCAGCAGCACCGTCGCCCTCGACTCCTGACCACCGCTTAGACCAGCCACCAGATTATTACGTTCCGTCGTTGAAAGAGCGCCTCCGGTTTGCAGATTCAACTTGTCGACAAAGTCAGCGGCCGTCATCTGCGCCGGAAAAGCTGTCTGAAATTCCGGGCGGGAAACAAACGCAGCCACAAAGGCCGTAGTGTTACCCGCCAGTTTGTCATCCCAACCAGGATTGCCAACAATAACTCCATTGCCGATAGTGGTGGTGTCTGCGAGAGTTTCCTGGAACCTCGGCAATCCTCTCGGTCTTTGCACTGAAGCTGGGAATGAAGCCCTGTACAAGCGGTAGACAAGAAAACCGGTTTGTTGAAACTCGACTGAAAGAAAGAAGGCGGCCGAAGTGTCGATGCGCTTTACTTCTCGACAACCGATATCGAGACCGCACAAGTCAATGTTATTCACCCAGAAACCAAAACCAGGAGGGTCGGGCTCTCTGTTAAGGAAGTCAAGGTAATGCTGTCTCACAAAAAAGTTTGTGTCATCAAGACGATTTGGTCCGAGGCCAAGACCCGAAAAGCCAAACTGATTACTGTCCGCCTGTGCGAACACTTTTCCATCCTCTAATAACCCGTTCTGCCCGGGATCTGGAAACACGTCTACTCGAGCTGTGCCGCCATTTCCACCTGTACCATCAGCGGAGGAACTGGCGTCTTCAATCACATAAACATTTCCCACTCGGTCTACTGTTAATCCGTGCATGAACAGGTTGTTGTCAATTGATAGTCCCTCGACAACAACTTCGTCGTGATCGCCACGACCGTCTGAATTGTCATCGTAAATCGCGAGCATGAGCGTGTCGTTCCCTTCAGAATGAGAAAACACCACGCCACGAGAGTTCACGGCAATATCTAATGGGGCATCATCTGAGAATTGATATGAATAGTAAGGCTGCGGATCTAGTGTGTCGGGCATCCGGTCGCCATTCGTATCGCGAATCACTCTGAGTTCATTCGACGCGAAATCGGCGATCAGTAGATCGTTATTTGGCATCAGCGCCAAAGCGTTGGCGTTGAATAACTTATTGTCGCCGACAGTGACCAGTACCCGGGTCAGCGAATTATCAAATCCGGTAGTGTTTGTATTTCGCACGAGCAGGACCACACCGGGCGAAGGTTCGTTCTGCGGATCATTGGGATTGTCAGAATTGAAGTATCCGCTCGAGCAAATGATCACGAATTCTCGCCCGTTAGACGAAAGCCCACTGGCAACTGCTGCCGCAGAAGGCATATCGAAATCGCGCTCCAGATCGTACGACTCCGAAGTATTTGCTACGAAGTCGCCGTTACTATCAGACGCCACAACGAGAAACCCGATAAGCGTAGTGCCATCTACTGCTGAAAAGACCTCATAGCGATTGCCTGACTGGCCCACGGCGATGTCGAACGAGCCTCCATCCGCATCAAAGGTGGTTCGATCGTCAGCGACAAGATCTTTGGTCCGGTCGAAAAATTGTTCATTGGTACCCGCTGAAGAGTTCAAAGCCAGTTGCGAGGTGTGTAACACGCGCGCCAGGGAAGTGCCCATGGCGATTGGACCAGTAGGCGCAATGGTTTGAATGCCGGTGGAGCCCATCAAGACTGGCTGCCGGCTAGTGCTTCTTGAACTTTCCAAAAATGATCCCGATCGTTTTCGCGAGGCCATCTTTGCAGGACGGTAGGCGTCTTTTCGAGTATTGATGCCAACTCGTTGTGGGGCGCGCTGTACCCGCCTAATCTCACCTCTAGATCTTGTTGTCGGCGTTTGGGCATTGCTAATACCAACGAGGTGCATTCCGAAGGTTGAAATGGCAAGAGCCCAAATAGCGATAGCCAATCGGTTGAATCTCCGCATGTTCTCTCCCTGGCAAAAGCCTATTGAAGGTGGGCGGCCTGTGCCTTGGCTAACGCTTGTCAGCCGACGGGGTCCACCGGTGGTTCAGGCCGCCTCCCTACCTACACGATTAAGTCTCACACTCCGAAAACTAACGATCGTTGTCGGGCTTACGTGGAGGACTTGCCGTGCTAGGACTTGATCGCGGTGATTCTGATCGAGACTCCGATCGAGGAGACTCTGACCGCGGTGATTCTGTACGCGCCGGTTCGGACCGTGTCGGTTCAGACCTCGCCGGTTCAGAACGAGGTGCTTCTGACCGAGAGGGTTCTGAACGTGGCGACTCCGAACGAGACGGAGCTTCAGACCTCGGAGCTTCCGAACGAGGTGTTTCAGCTCGTTCGACTCGTGGTGGTGGCTCGTAGTTATCAGGCCGCGAAGGTCGCGATGGTGTCTCTGATCGCGGTTCGCTCCTGGGCTGCTCGCTTCGAGTTGGAGCCTCGGTACGAGTCGGTGCTTCACTTCGAGTTGGAGCTTCGGTACGAGTCGGTGCTTCACTTCGAGTTGGAGCCTCAGAGCGAGGACTAGATGACTCAGTGCTGGTTTCAGAGCGCGAAGGAGCAACCCTGATTTCATCTCTCGATCGCTTCTCACCCGATCCAGTAGCCCGCGGCCGGTTATCAGGTGACTCCGTTCTGTCTACAGATGGTGTAGTCGGAGTATCGACAGTTCTGCGGTCCAACTGCGGCTCACCGCTCGATCGATCGCCCGAATCCCTCCGAGTTGGTACCGGCCGAGTCACTGCGCCAGTAGGTCTACTTTCAACTGATCCACCACCAGCGCTATTGCCCTCTTGTTGGACCACGGTCCGGGGTTCCCGGTTGTTAAAGACCCGGGACCGCCGTAACTCATCGTCCATTTGTGTTCCTGGCGACCGCGTCGCGGCTCCAGTGGCACGATCAACCGGTTGAATTGCTGGCATTACACGAGCAGGTCGACCTAAGACCACATCGGATCGAGTCCCAGAATTAGACTCATCACGTGACGGCGCCCGGGCTGGAAGTTGTCTCAACGGAGCTGTTTCGAGCGCACGCCTCGCGAGCGCTTCGTCTGCGCGGCGCACCCTAAGGCCATCGTTTCCCAATTGATTTGCAGCAGCTGTTGACACAGCACGTAACGCGACCGGGTTGACGCGTCGTATGTTGGCCAATTCATCCGCGCGCAAGGCCGTCAGCCGCTCAGGGTTATGCGTGTAGTAACGAGAGCCCGGATCCCGCTGGCGATAATGAAGCGGGTACCAACAATAACCACCACCACCAAAATCGATGTGAAAGAAAGCGACCAGCGCTCCGCGCCACCAACTGCGATGATGGTAGTAAAAGCTCCGAGGACACCAAGCCCATCCGCCGCCGTAGTAAACCCAGCGTCCATAGTGATAGGGCGCCCAACCCCACGGTTCGTAGCCAATCCAAGTCCATCCAAAAGGGGGACACCACGTCCAATATCCATAGCGATAAGGTGCCCAGTCATTGTAGATATTTATGACTGTTGCGTGTGGGCGCCAGACCCATCCGTAATCTTTCGTATAGGCCCAATCGCCGTAACTATCGAGATCTTCGCCTCCCCAAACATATTGGTCGTAGTATTGGACGTCATAACGTAGTCGTTGAGCCAAATAGCGTTCTCGATCAGCCACCCAATCGTCAGTACCGTCGAACGAGGCAGCGGCGGTGAAATCCCAATCCCCGGCGTTGTCCCCGGTGAAGACTAGTTCAGCCGTTCTGCCATCACGCAAAATAAATCCCGAAGTGTCTGAATAGATTCGCGCACTCCCACCGTCACGAACGGTGAGTCGCACACGTCCTTCACGCGGCGCGTCGATGCGATAGAGGCCCGTTTTCTGAGCGGCCATCGTAGTTCGCGGAGCGTCAACTTCGAAGTATTCCTTTTCGTGATCGAACTTTGAGAGACGGACTATCGCGGTGCCTTCAATCAGACTAAGCGCAACTCCTTCATCTCGAAGCGTTACAATCTTTAAGACTGAGCTGGACGAAAGGCGGACGAAGTTTCGACCGTCCAACTGTAGTTCCAACCGGCTATCTCGGTCAGTAGCGATTGTGTCGCCCTCGACTAAAGGAAAATTGAGACGTGCCCGCTCCCAATCGGTATTCCCATTTCGCTTCAGACTGACCTCGCCCGAAACCAGACTGGTGCGAACGACTCGAGCTTGAACGTCATAGTCTTCCGGTTCGTCTGTGTCAGCGCGCGCCGTTCCTTGAGTTGAAAGGGTAAAAAGCGGAAGAAACAGAAGGCTGATAGTTAGTCGGGAGAAACGCATGGGTAACGCTCCTTTGTTAGCTACGTAGTTAAAAGTTCCACTGACCGAAACCGCAACTCAATCAGACGGGCTCGAAGGGTGACAAAGAACGGCGCGTCTGGCTTGAGCTGGAACCAACTTGAAACATTGTTCTTAGTTGAGTCAGCTCGTTATTGTTTGCGTGGGCAAAGTGTGTGCCTGTAAGGCCTGTTATTTCGGGCTATTTTGTTGTCTTTGAGGTTTCTCAAAGTCGATGGCAGAGGAACACACTTGGAAGCAAATCTGTAATGAGCCGCAACTGGAAATCAGCGCGAAGAAAAGCAAGGATGAAGCGGGTTGCACGAGGATCAAAACGGTCGGCGCTCGATTTGTTCAGATGAAAAATTGACGCTTGATAATTCTCAAATTACTAAATTGCGGAAGTTGGACCAACTAATAGAGAATGGTTAAGCGGGCTGATACCTTAGAACGTGTACCAAAGGCACCATTTCGTGCGTTGCTATTCGTTGTGATGAAGGCGAATACTCTCAGTGGGTAAAATTTTCCAGCAATGTATTATGACCTCATCATCATTGGCGCGGGCATTAACGGAGCCGGTATCGCTCGTGATGCGGGGCTGCGTGGGTTGACTGTGTTGCTGCTGGATAAGAATGACGTTGGAAGTGGCACAAGCAGTTGGTCAACGCGGTTAATCCATGGTGGACTGCGATACCTGGAGTACGGCGAGCTGAACCTTGTCCGCGAGTCATTGCGTGAGCGCGAGATTCTATTGAAAATCGCTTCTCACCTTGTTCGACCATTACCGATTCTCATTCCACTCTTTCAAAATAGTCGGCGCGGAAAAATCATGATCCGTGCCGGTTTGTTTGCTTACGACCTCCTCTCGTTTCAGAAGTCGGTTCCAAAGCATCGGATGCTTTCGAGAGCCGAGACCCTAAAACAGCAGCCTGGTTTGAATCCCCAAGGCTTACTCGGTGCCGCTTTGTACTACGACGCTCAGGTTGAATTCCCGGAAAGATTGGTTTTGGAGAATGTGTTGAGTGCTCGCCAAAACGGTGTCGAGGTTTTGACTTACGCAACCGTACAAAAGATCTCTCGTGACTCGAACAATAATTTCATAGTGAGTTTCACCTCCCGCGGTGATCTTCAGGAAGCGCGGGCGCGAGTTGTTGTTAACGCGTCTGGTCCATGGGTCGATCAGGTACTCGAGCCGAACGGCCTGGATCAGCCTCGTTTGATTGGAGGCACGAAGGGAAGCCACATTGTAGTTGCACCTTTTGACGGTGCACCATCAAATGGAATTTACCTCGAGGCCCAGACAGACGGCCGACCGTTTTTTGTTATACCGTGGAACAACAACTATCTAATTGGCACTACGGACGTCCGTTTCGACAGTGATCCAGACGACGTTAGAGTTGAAAGTTGGGAGGCCAACTATTTACTAAACGAGACCAATCGCGCATTCCCCCAGGCGAAGCTCACACGTCGGCATGTGCTTTACGCTTATGCTGGTGTTCGACCCTTGCC
>DATIBX010000160.1:0-2394 GCA_035457105.1 Pyrinomonadaceae bacterium | reverse complement strand
GTCGTTACCAACGATAAAGTAAGGTTGTTGAGATCTGCCGAAGAACTCAACGAAGCGCAATTAAAAGAAGAGTTCGAACAGCGACTTGACGTGCTTGAGGCATTGATTCGAGATGCCTGGATGCTGGCGCTGGGAGTTGAGCCCGATCAGTTGGTGAACGAAGATTTGATCAATCAACTCCAGCCAATCGCCAAACGACTGGATCCCGGCAAAGCCTCAGACTGGATCCTGCAAATTGAGGAGATGCGCGAACAACTCGTCGTCAATATCAACCGCAAAGTTGCCACCGATTCACTGTTTATGACAATGGCTACGACTTAAAGGACCAATAATTCTCGGGAAAAGAACTCATTGGTCATCTATCATTTGACATTTCTCATTTGGCCATTTGCTGGTGTCTGCAAACTCGCTATAAAGCGTCGGTGCCTGAATTGCGTCAGGCGGTTTCGCGCATTCAGCAAGGACTAAATGACAAATGTCAAAGGATAGATGACCAATGATTTCTTCTGACCCGCTAAGTGCCCTAAAAGATTTGATTGTGCCTTGACTTATCTGCTGATCGACACCAGCTCCGGTGCTTGCTCCTTGCTGGAGGTTCCCTCTGCCAGGAGCTTCTCGGTTTCCATGACGAAGGCTTCTACGATGTTCTCGCCGGCCACTTTTCTCATCGGTACGCCGTCCTTAAAAATCATTCCCACGCCTCGCCCAAAAGTGATGCCAAGCTGTGAGTCATGCGCCTCGCCTGGTCCATTAACTGCGCAGCCCATAACCGAAAGGTGCAACGGCTCTTCAACATGGGCCAACCTACGCTCGATCTCAGTCACTATTTCCACGAAGTTGTCCACATCGAGCCGGCCGCATGTCGGACAAGCCACAACGGTCACTCCTCTTGTCCGCAAGCCCAGAGACTTCACAATCTCCCAGGCGACTCGTACCTCTTCCTGTGGCTCCGCCGCAAGCGAGACGCGTATCGTGTCACCGATACCTTCGTGTAATAGAATTCCCAGACCAATCGACGATTTCACGGTGCCGCTAAACGAGGTGCCGGCCTCCGTCACGCCCAGGTGAAAAGGGTAATCGACTTTTTGGGCCAGCAATCTATACGCAGCAACGGTCCGATGAACGTCTGACGCTTTCAAAGAAACTATGATGTCAGTGAAGTCAAGATCCTCAAGGATATTGATGTGTCGCATTGCTGACTCCACCATCGCTTCCGGAGTCGCAGTTCCATACTTCTTGAGTAGATCTTTCTCGAGTGAACCGCCGTTTACACCGATGCGAATTGGAACGTTCTGCGCCTGGGCAGCGCGTACCACCTGACGAATTCGCTCCTGTGCGCCGATATTACCGGGATTAAGACGGAGCTTGTCGATCCCGGCATCGAGAGCCAGCAAGGCGAGCTTGTAGTGGAAGTGAATGTCGGCAACCAGCGGGACATCGGGCACTCGCTTACGAATTTCTTTTAGTGCTAGAGCAGCGTCATTATCGGGAACGGCGAGGCGGACGATCTCACAGCCTGCTCGCACCATTTCTTCGATCTGCCGGACCGTGCCCTCAACATCAGCGGTGTCCGTTTTGGTCATCGACTGAATGACCACCGGTGCTCCGCCACCAATTTGAAGGTGCTTAACCTGGACAGCCTTCGTTTTACGCATCACACGATTGAGTACGGAGCTGCTACTTTGGACTCGTCGGGGCCGTTTTTTCCGGCTCGCCGCCACTGTGGCCAAATGTCTTTAAGACGTCGTTGGTTATTACAAACATCATCAGCAGGAGGACCATGACAAAGCCCACTTGCTGAATGCGATCGCGGACAGTCGTGGAGAGTGACAGGCCAATAAAAGCCAACGCTCCCTCGACGAGCAGCAAGAAGATAGCCCCTCCATCAAGAACCGGGATTGGGAGCAGGTTGAAAATTCCTAAATTCAAACTGAGGAATCCAAGCATGCCAAACACCCCATCCCACCCCAGTTGAGAAACTGATTTGGAAGTTGCCTGGTAGATTCCAATCGGACCGGAAAGCGTGTTTCTGACCGAGCGTTGACCAGTGAAGACCTGGCCCAGGGCTTTACCGGTCAGGCGCAAGATCTGCATGTTCGAATCAACAGCATATGAAAACGCAGAAATTGGGCCGGCTTTGTGCAATGGAAACTGTTCGCCGATATTGATACCCAACCGAGCGCTGGGCAATCGACGTGAATCAGTCGTTAGCTGAGTCATCCTCCCGTTGCGTTCAACTTCTATTTGTATTGACTGAGCATCGTGAGCCCGTATGTATTCGGTAACCTGTGCGGCGCTCTTAACTTTCTCAGGGCCAACTAACACAACGCGATCGCCAGCTTTAAATCCAGCGTCCTCAGCGGGAGAGCCTGGGGTGACCTCACTGACTACAAC
>DATIBX010000159.1:0-7028 GCA_035457105.1 Pyrinomonadaceae bacterium | reverse complement strand
AGTAGCTGGTTTACTTCCTTGAATGCCGCCTGGAACTTTGGATGATCGTAACGTGGTTCGACGAAATCATCCTTACTGCCGTAAGTCTTTCCGATTTTTACAAGCGGCACTTGCTTCTGGATAAAGTCTGGTAACGCGAGCTGGCGGGGTTGTCCCTCGGTGTTCGACATTTGGACTCGAAAGCCTACCCGCAGGTCATGACGCCTGGCTGCATCCAGGGTTAAAGGGAAGATAGGATGAAGGTCGAGTTTGCCCGGTCGTGATTGAACATGTCGCCAGTCACAGCGAATGTACAGCACGTCAACGAAAGGAAGGCTCGCCATCTTCTCAACGTGTTGTTCAAGAGTTTCCTTACCCGCTCGCGCAGCAAGCGATGGACCACCTTCCTCCCATGTATAACCGACGAGGCCCAGTCCAAAATTCTTTACGGGTTTATTGGCCTGTGAGGTTACGAGGATTGTGTACCAACCTTCATCCTGCTCAATTCCAAACGGTCCCTGATTCAAACGATCCGGAGAAGTTGGGCCAGGTCCAAAATCATAGCCGTTCCAATTGTGGGAAGGAACTTCTTGCGCTCTCGTTAGCGAAACACCCTCAATCAACCCGAGGGCAGCTCCAGCCTTAATGAAATTACGCCTGTCCATCGGTTGTTTCCTTCGTCAGGTCAGAGTCTCGACAACTAGTTGGTCTTACTAATAAGCTCGCGAATTGATTCGAACACCGAATCCCTGATCGTTTGCACCTCTTCTTGGGATGGGGCCTCGGCGGAGAGGCGAATTATTGGTTCGGTGTTGGAACCGCGCACGTGTAACCAACCATTCGGTAGTGTTACTTTAACTCCATCGCTGAGATCCATGGGTGAGCCCGCGTAGAAACTACGGACCATCTTCAGCACCTCACCAATCTTGTGCGAAGGACAAGTCAATTTGTCCTTGATCATGTGAAGGGACGGAAGTTCCTGAAGAATCTTTGACAACGACACGCCGCGTTCGGCCAGTAAATGAAGGACAAGAGCCATTCCGACCAGACTATCTCTCGCGAAATTTATACGTGGGTAAATGACGCCACCGTTTCCCTCGCCTCCGATAACAGCATTTTCTCGTTGCATACCTTCGGTCACATTGGCCTCGCCGATCTTTGTGCGATACAGGGGAGCATTAAAAAGATTGGTGACAAAGTCGAGCGCCTGAGTCGTCGAGAGATTTGCGACCACTGGACCAGGCTCCCGGCCCAGTACGTGAAGCACTGCTAATACGAGGGTATAGTCTTCGCCGATAGGTTCACCTGCTTCGGAAACTATGGCGAGACGATCCGCATCCATGTCCTGGGCGAAACCTACGTCGGCCTGGTGATCTTTCACTGCCGCGCATAAGGCGCCAAGGTTTGCGGGGATTGGTTCGGCGCCTCGTGGAAATTGACCGTTCGGTTGGTCGTTAATAGCAATCACCTCAGCTCCCAGGGCCTCGAGAAGCTTTGGTCCAACGATGGAACCAGCGCCGTTACAAGCGTCCAGCACCACCCGCAGGCGCCTACCTTTATCAGGTAGTGGACCAAGTGCGTCGAGGATGGTTTTTATGTGCAGATCCGTGGCGCCGGTCACGAGTTCAACCGCCCGCATATCTTTGCCGGCGACCTTTACGTATTCGCCTTGATGGTAAATGTCCAGCATTTCACGAGCATGCGCGGGACCAAGAAAGGTTCCGTCGGCGCCGATGAACTTTAGTGCATTCCACTCCGCGGGATTGTGACTCGCAGTGATTGCGAGGCCTCCCTGGGCTGAACGCGCTCGCACCATCAATTGCACCGTTGGCACCGGGCACATTCCGACATCAACCACATGGCAACCGCTGGAAAGCAGCCCGGCAATGACAGCTTGCTTGACCATTTCGCCGGATGTTCGAGGATCTCTGCCGATAACTATGGTGCCGGAGCCGACGTAAGTTCCGAATGCCTGCGCAAAACGAGTTAGCAAAATTGGAGTGAGTGAATCTCCGATGACTCCGCGTACGCCGGAGATACTTATTTTAAGAGTTGGTAAGGCTCGCATGATTAACGTCCCACTTACTTTCTTAACCGGTCTCGGGCCCAATCGATCAATTTTTGAGCGGCGGCGGAATCAGTTCCTTCGACGATTACGCGAATCATCGATTCAGTGTTTGAAGCTCGCACGTGAACCCACCCTTCGTCGAGCATGACCTTGATGCCGTCGCTTAAGTCAAGGTCCAACTTTGCTCGTTCTACGAGCAGGCGAAAGTTTTGCAGCACCGAATAAAGTCGATTTGGCTCAACTTCGACGTTGTATTTGAGCATTGCGACATGAGGCAGCCCGTCTACCAGGTCGGAAATTCTTGTTTTAGTCCTCGCTAGATATTCAAGGATCACGCCAATTGCCGCAGCGCTGTCGTGCGTTGGGTGAATTTCCGGAACTGCGATGCCGCCGCTCCCCTCGCCGCCTAGAATCGCGTTGTGTTCAATTATCGCTTCAGAGATAAAAGGTTGGCCCACCGGCGTACGAATAACTGTCGCGTCGTACTGCTTAGCGAGAAGATCGATACGGCTGCCGGTCGAGACGTTGGTAACAATGGGACCGGTCCGGCTTTCCCACCGAATTCTTGCGGCTATCGGCAGGGTCAATTCTTCCGAGAGCGGTTGCCCCAATTCGGTAACTATTCCCAGTCGTTCTCCATCCGCATCGTGAGCAAAGCCGATGTCCGCACGTCCGGCCTGAACAACCGCGCGTAACTGTGCCATTGTTTCTGGTTTGGGCTCGGGATTATGAGGGAAAGGAGCGGTCGGATCATCGTTAAGGGCGAGCACCTCACATCCCATTTCTCTTAACCAGTCAGGAATTAGTAGCGCGCAACTTCCGTTGCAACAGTCGACGGCTACGGTCAAATGTTGAGACTTGATTAGCTCGACATCGAATGCAGAGCGCAGTTTTTCGATATGGCGTGGAATGACATTGGCGGTGGAGATCTCTGTTTTGATCGTGTCCCACCGGGCTTTTAGAAACTCACCTTGATGATAAATGTCGAGAAGTTCTTCTCCCTGGGTGGCGTTAAGATAGAGGCCGTCAGCTCGAACGAACTTGAGTGCGTTCCATTTAGAAGGATTATGGCCGGCGGTAATTGCGATTCCACCATCGGCGTCAAGCCAGCTTAGAGCGAGCTGCATACTCGGCGTTGGGCAAATTCCCAGGTCGATAACCTCACAGCCGGCTGCCAGCAGCCCCGCGCAAACTGCGGCATGGACCATTGGACCAGATGGCCTCGTATCTCGGGAAACCAGAATGCGACCGCCATCGATGTAAGTAGCGAAGGCCTGCGCAAAGCTGACGGCCAACTCTGGCGTAAAAGCCTCGCCTACAATACCTCTGACACCCGTAATACCAATTTTTAATGGCTTCATGATTGCAAATTAGATTCTAAGCTACTGCATTCCGTTTTTCGCGCACCAGTAGCAACACTAGCAACATACCAAGTACTGGAATAATGCTCGCGGTAATTAGTATGGGCTCAAACGAGTAACGATCGGAAATATATCCAATTAAGTAAGTAGATAGGATTGTGCCCAGGCCGGCGCCAGTCCCACTCATGCCGCTAACAGTAGCGACAGATTCACTCTTGTAGAGATCCGATGGCAAAACCAGCGCCATCGTTGAAAAAGAAGCGTAGGCAAAGGTAGAAATGGCAAATAGTCCCGCTAGCGCAAAAAGGTTTGAGGTGAAGATTGTCGGGATCAGGAGCGTCATTCCTAGTCCTCCAAATACAATCACTGCCTTTCGAGCTTTCAGTACGGGCCAGCCGCGTTTGATCAACCAACTTGAGACACCGCCGCCAAAGAAGTTTCCGAGATCGGCTGCCACAAACGGAATCCAAAACGCGAGTAGTGCATCTTCAGGATTGAAGCCTTTTGTTACCAGGTAAATCGCGAACCAGTCTGTGATGAAGAACCAAACAGGGTCAGTTGTGGTCCGAGCAATAATCACGCCCCATGTTTGCGGTGCAAGGATCAACTCCTTCCATGACAAGCTTGGACCAGTACCAGAGTCGGCTTCAGGTGCGACGCGGTCCGCCATGATCAAGTTCAATTCGTGTTCACTAATGCGCGGATGTTCTTCTGGTGGATAGTACAGCTTTCGCCAAATGATCAACCAAATGAAGCCGAGCGTGCCTGTAATCAGGAATGCCGGGCGCCAACCACCAAAGTATTTATAGATTCCAATCACAAGGAGAGGAGCAACTGCGCCACCGATCGAAGAGCCGCTGTCGAACAGGGCTACAGCCCAGCCACGCTCCCGTTTAGGAAACCACTCTGAAACAGCCTTGGTCGCTGCGGGCCAATTAGCCGATTCTCCGGCGCCTAAAAGGAATCGAAAGATGAAGAAGCTGCGTAGGCCGACTGCGAGCGATGTCAACATTGCGGCGAGGGAGTACCAGATCACAGTGATCGTCAAACCGCGGCGAGTTCCAAATTTGTCTAGCAAGCGTCCCGACACTGTTTGACCGACTGAATAAGCGATGCGGAAGCCGATGATGATCCACGCAAACTGTTCGTTGTTCCAGTGATACTCGATCTTCAAATAGGGACCGAGCACAGAGAGTGTTTGCCGATCGATATAGTTAATAACAGTTGAGGCAAACAATAGTCCGCCAATCCACCAGCGAAGGTTAGGAATTGGCGGCAACAATGTGTTCTTGTTTTTCATCGGTCCCCCGAATCCGGAGTCAACTTGCTTCGCTTTCGAGTTCCGCTATGAACCGCTCGCACAACGCCACGTCCTCAAGTCGTTTTATGCCCTGTTCCTCACGAGGATCGGCAATTGGGCTGGCAAAGATCTTTCCTGTATCACCACTAAAATAGTTTATTAACTCGTTGGGGAATCCAAGCTCGCCGCCGCGGCGTTCATATCTACCCTCAGTTGCATTCCAGTAACGTCGTTTGAGATCGAGTAGGGCGCGGAGCATCTTTTGGTTGTTGAGCACAAACAGACCAATGTTCGTCTCACCAAAAGGTATCGGTTCGGCCGATTCGAGATGTGTCTCGCTCGCTGCGGATACCAGGCCCGATGAATCGCGTTGGATTGGAGCATATGGAAGATCTTTCAAGGTGGTGGGAACGATCAGATCGTAGTCCCCAAAAACTGTTTGCAGCGCTAGAGTCCGACGATATGTTTCCTTGCGGATTACAGGCTGGGTGCTCCAAACGACGAGCGCGATTCCTTCAAAGTCTCGAAGAAACGTGAAGGTATTGAGAACGGCATCACCTGTGCCGAGCGCTTTCGGTTGCACCGCGAAGTGAACATCTTGATCCCGGAGTGCAAGTCGTATCTCGTCGGTGTTATCGGGTGAGGTTATGATTATTGGGGGCCGCGTGTTCCCGATACCGGACCTAACATTCTCGAGGACACGCAGGATTGCTGGTTGGCCATTAATCAATGCCAGGGGTTTAGGACGATCGAGGCCTGTAGCCATGGCCCGAGAACCGCGACCAGCAGCCACGATGATGGGCCATATATGTTCCTTGTCCTGCGTTAAAGTTACCTCATCGAGGAGCCAGTTGATCGCTCCTGTATTGGTTGGCTCTTGCCTGATGCTGAGTAGTTCGACGGACGACTTCAACTGGGTTTGCATGCCGAGATCCGAAAGACCATCCCCCGGAGTCGAAATCATTACTGAACCTTCAGCGAAGCCGTCACGTCCTTGCGGTTTGTAATACTGAGATTGCACTCGATCAACTAACGACGAGGTGTTTTCCGCGGTGGTAAGCACGAGCACATTTCCGCCAAATCCTCCGCCCATCAGCCGTCCCCCGAACACCTTTGGATCGGAGCGGATGATCTCGATGAGTCGCTCAACATCGGCCGTACTGACTCCGTAAAGATCACGAAGGCTGAGGTGCGACTCGTTGAGAAGGGTTCCGATTGACTGGCAGACCGAAGAGCCATCATGAACCCGGTCCGATTCCAACAGAGCTGCCGCGAGTGCTACACGATTTACTTCACCAATGTGATGCTGTGCGCGGTCTCTCAATGCGATGGGCCAGCGAGCTCGATCTTCAACGAGAGCTGGAAAGGACCGTTCACACTCCGCAAATGCATCCGGGTAGTCATTTTGAATCGCTTCAAGTGAGATTGTTTGCGGTAAGTGCTCGATGAGTAACGCTATCTGATTTAAGGCTATGGCATTTCCGTTACTTGAGAAGGATGATATAGCGTTCTGCCATTCGCGATAACGTTCGGGAAACTGTGTTTCCCATCCTGAGATAACAGCGGGGATCAGGATTCTCGAAACAGCGGCCCGTTCGTTGTACTCAATCATCACCTCGCGACCCTTGTCGGCTGCTTTGGTAAAAAAAGTGATCCACTGGAATGATGAATCCGGTAACGAAACCCGTTCTACTTTTTGGGAACTGTAACTAATAAGCACGCCTCGTTGTCGTTCACCAAGGCAAATAGTCGTATGGTCCATCGATCCACCGCGAGTACCGATGAACCACTCGGCCCGCGCTGAGTCGCGCGCTAGTTCGATTCTCTCAAAAACGATTCTGTTTACATTGCGAATCGCGGCTCCGGCAAGCACAACGAGAGCCGATGACGACGACGCTCCACCGCCGGCCGGTATCGTGGAATCGACTATGAAATCGAACCCGTTTCTTACCCTTTCACCAAATTTGAAGGTGGCAAAGTCGACCGCGCCATGTGGGTAATTCAGCCAGGTAGGCGCCGGGGTACCAACGAGATAGAGATAGGAAAGCCATTCATCGTCGGTGCCGCGAGTTGCTGCAGGAAGCTCTGGCAGAAGATCGAATGAACCAAATTCATACCTGGCTGAGGTTGAGCCGCCTCTAATGCGTGGCTGATCGCTCTGCCGATACATCATCAGCATGTCACGCTCACGGCTGCCAAATGTTAACGAGGCGGTTGGTAGATATGAAACATAGTCGACATGTTCGCCTAAAACATTGATACGTGCCGGTGCGCGAAGCAAAGAGACGGGTCCATCTCCAAATAACTCCAGAAAACTCTC
>DATIBX010000158.1:0-2509 GCA_035457105.1 Pyrinomonadaceae bacterium | reverse complement strand
TGGATGCATACGCCATTGTGCCGAGTGAATTCAGCTCACTAGACTTGGATGAAGCGCACCCAGACCAGCACGATGTTGTAAAGATCGTGATCAATGCCCTACCAGTTCCGGATCAGCAAGTGACCTGGGAACAAATCGTTGAGTATAGAAGCGATCCTAACTCGCTAAACAGATTCATTGATCTTAGAAACTGGATCAGTGAGATGGCCCGGGGAAAACTCACCCCGCTCGAAGTTGAGGAGAAGCTTGAGCCGGTTCTGAACCGGTTTCATAAGCAGATGGAAATCCATCGAATAAAAACGGAACCTATGAGGCTTGAAGCGTTCGTTGTTACGAGCGCAAATGTCATCCAGAGTCTTTTTCGCTACGGCGGGAGGACGACTCCCAAAGGGCTCTGTTCCATCGAGCATAGGAAGCTCTCGTTGCTGGAAGGTGAGTCAACGTCAGAAGGTAGTGAAGTAGCCTTTGTATTAAAGACGAAGTCCCTGTTTGCCTGATTAGTGGTTCTTACCTGACTCCCTGTTCAACCTTTTCAAATAGTTCGTAATGTGTTCTCCAGAGAAGCGCAACGTTCGACGTGCGCGATACAGGCCGACCGTCATAAACCGGCGTTAGTGTGCCCCTGGTGTACCCCTTTCTACGCGGTTTTCAGGACACATTCGGTACACTTGGCGACACCGAGTGAACACAAGAATCACGGCGAATTTATTAACGTTTACGAGTTTGTCCAGGAAAACCGAAAGGTAAGAAACGCTCTGGAGGCGAACGCTCTAATCCACTGAGCTACGCGGGTATGTCAAGTGGGATTGAAAAATAGCACAGCCTTTTGGACGCGGAAAAGCCAACGCGATTTTCCGAGTCCTAAATCATTTGCTGCACTCCATGGAGTCACGCAAATGGATGCTAGTTGAAACTTCGGTGAATGGCTTCGACAATCCAGAATGACAGTGCTGCCATCAGTGCCGCTGCAGGAATAGTCAGTATCCACGCCCAGACGATTCGACCGGCAACACCCCATTTAACCGCCGACAACCGCCGAGTCGCACCGACTCCAACGATTGCACCTGTGATTGTATGAGTAGTTGAAACTGGTGTGCCTGTAATTGTTACGTAGGCGAGTGTCAGCGCTGCCGCGGTCTCGGCACAAAAACCACCAACTGGCTTGAGTTTTGTAATTCTCGTGCCCATCGTCCGCACGATTCTCCAGCCACCAGAGAGTGTTCCCAATGCGATAGCGGCGTGAGCAGCCAGCACGACCGATGTCGGAATTTGTGGCAACGTTCCATTTGGGCCATACGACAGTCCCCAGACTCCGCCCGCCGTTAACACAGCAGTAATGATCCCCATGGTCTTCTGCGCGTCATTACCTCCGTGTCCAAGAGAGAACGCAGCGGCGGAGAACAGCTGTCCTCGACGAAAGATCTTGTCGACGCGTGTGGCTGAGAAGTGACGGAAGATCCAGTACACCAGGACCATCAGAAAAAAGCCTACGACCATTCCAATTAACGGCGATAAGACGATGAACTTAAGCGTACGAATCCAGACGTCCGTTTTTAATAAACCCGCAACACCACCATGCGCGGCTATTCCGGCGCCTGCATATCCGCCGAGTAGCGCGTGTGAACTGGAGGTTGGCAATCCGAGGTACCAGGTGATCAAGTTCCAGATTATTGCGCCGAGCAGTGCTGCAAGTAATACATAAAGACGTAAATCGGCATCGATGAGATCCATGCGCACGCCGTCGCCAATTGATTTCGCTACGCGGGTTCCAAAAACAGCAAACGCGATGAAGTTGAAGAAAGCGGCCCAGATCACCGCCAGACCGGGCGAAAGGACTCGCGTCGACACCACTGTAGCAATCGAATTTGCTGCATCATGGAAGCCGTTGATGTAATCGAAAACGAGAGCCAGGAAAACCAGCATGACGACGAAGGCGAGAGTGGCTGTCATTTGGTGTGTGGGCCTTTGGTCTTGGTTTTTGGTCTTTGGGATCGGACTTGAAAGCTGATAAGGCTAAGGCCGGCAACCAAAGCCTCAGTCCATGTTTAAGTATGCTTGATGATTACACTCTCGATAATGTTGGCGACGTTTTCACATCGATCCACGGCAGCTTCTAACTTTTCGTAAACTTCTTTCCACTTGAGCACTGTCAGTGCGTCGTGGGAATCGTGAAATAACTCGGCAATCGCTGCATGGTAAATGTCGTCGCCTTCGTTCTCGAGGCGGTGGATTTCCACCAGGCGCTGGGTAACGTTCTTTGGCCGTTTGAGGATGCTGACGATCTCTTTGATCTGTTCCGCCATGCGCTCAATAACATCCGCAAAGTCGCGCGCATAGTCAGTGATCTCTCGAACGTCGAAGATGATGATGGCCCGTGCAGCGTCGTCAATCAGATCGACAATGTCATCGAGAGCCGTGGACATCATATAGATGTCTTCTCGATCAAATGGGGTGATAAACGACTTGTTAAGGCGGGTGGAAATGTTATGCGTGAGTTCGTCGCACGCGT
>DATIBX010000157.1:0-9122 GCA_035457105.1 Pyrinomonadaceae bacterium | reverse complement strand
CTTTCGGGTTTTCTGGTCTTGAGCCATCCTGCTTTAGGTAAGCTCGTTTCGTTGGGGACTTGGCGTCACCAACATTTTAGACCATTCTCCGGGGAGACCCGGCTTTCATAGTTTCTTCCCAACTGCATGATTCTGGGGAGTCTTGATGCGGGCCGTTCTGCCACCCCTCCTGACTGCGGGATTCTGCGAGTTGATCACACTTGGCTGCCCCCTTCACAACGGTCTTGAATTCTCCGCCGTATCTCCGCGCCTCCGCGTCTCTGCGTTGATCTTCTTCCGTGGCAAGCGCAACCAGTTCACCACCGGCTGTCACCCAATAAGTCACGCGTGAGGTGACCAGTTTCATGATAGAGTTTCATTGCCTTTATTCAGGAGACTCCCCATCGTGACTGGCCAGACGGTCTCGCACTACAAAATCCTAAAGAAGCTAGGTGGCGGAGGCATGGGCATTGTCTACGAGGCCGAGGACCTACTGCTCAATCGCCACGTCGCGCTGAAATTCCTACCAGATGATTTAACCGAAACTGCTGAAGCTCGCGAACGCTTCCGGCGTGAAGCACAATCCGCGTCCGCACTCAACCACCCCAACATCTGCACGATTTACGAAATCGGCGAACACGAAGGCCGTCCGTTCATCGCCATGGAACTGATGAACGGAAGAACACTGAAACACACGATCCATGGAAGGCCCTTGGAGATCGACCAACTACTGCAACTCGGATCCCAGGTTGCCGATGCACTCGAAGCAGCGCATTCCAAACACATCATTCATCGCGACATTAAGCCGGCCAATATCTTCGTTACTGACCGTGGGCAAGCAAAGCTGCTCGACTTTGGTCTGGCAAAATTCTCAGGACCGGGGGGAGCAGCCACCGGTTTCGTAGGCAGTGAGGATTCCACTCGCGCCCAAGAGCTTACTTCTCCTGGCGTGACCTTGGGTACAGTCGCCTACATGTCTCCCGAACAGGCTCGTGGAAAAGAGCTCGATGCGCGAACGGATCTCTACTCATTCGGGGTAGTGCTCTATGAAATGGCAACCGGCCAACTGCCATTTGACGCACGGACCACCGGTGAGACATTCGAAGCGATCTTCACAAAAGAGCCATTAGCTCCCGTGCGACTCAATCCGCAAGTTCCCGCGGAACTGGAAAAGATTATTGCCAAGGCAATGGAGAAGGATCGGCAGTTGCGGTATCAGCATGCTTCGGATTTGCGCACAGACCTGCAACGCTTGAAGCGGGATACAACACACGCTTCCGCGTCTATCACAAAACCGGCGCTTACTACAGTTCGACCAGGACGAGCGATAACAATTGGTGCGGCCGCTCTGCTTATAGTGCTGCTGACTGCAACCTGGTTTTATCTTGGACGGAAGACTGGGGCTAACACAAATGGGAATTTCGCTGAAACTGGCAAAACAAGGATCGCTGTGCTGCCTTTTACGAACACTAGCTCGGATCGAGATCAGGAGTACTTTTCGGATGGACTGACCGAGGAGCTGACAACCATCCTGGCAAAGAATCCCAAACTGCGCGTCACGTCGCGCACCTCAGCCTTTTCGTTCAAAGGCCAGCAGTTCGTCATCAAGACAGTAGGAGAAAAGCTAAACGTCACGCACGTGCTGGAAGGCAGTGTGCGAAAGGAGGGGAAGCAGTTACGGATCAACGCGCAATTAATTGAAGTAGCAACGGACTCCCAACTCTGGTCACAGACTTACGAGCGACAATTAGAAAATATTTTTGCAGTGCAAGATGAAATTGCTTCGGCGGTAGCTGGGGCCTTGAGAGTTTCACTTACAGGAAATCAGCCGGCTAAATCACAGGAAACGAATCCTGAGTCGTACAGTGCCTATCTACAAGGACGCTACTTTCTGGATCGCGCCAGCGAAGAGGATTTGAAAAAAGCAGCGGGTTATTTCGAGCGCGCCGCTCAACTCGACTCAAATTACGCTCGCGCATGGACGGGACTAGCCGCGGCACACGCCCTACTTGCGAGTAGAGGCTTCATGCAGGTAGATGAGGGTTACGCGAAGGCGCGGCAAGAAGTAGAGAAGGCCCTGACACTAGATCCAAATCTTGCAGATGCACTGGGGTGGAGAGCCTGGATTAAGCAGACATACGATTGGGATTGGACAGGTGCCGATGCAGATTTCCAAAAGGCCCTCGAGCTCGAGCCAGCAAGTGCTTATCTGCTAATGGGCGCCGCCACTCTGCAATCGTCGCTGGGCCGTTTCGATAAAGCGATTGCCATGGACCAACGCGCAATTGAGCTCGATCCACTGCAACTCACGACATACCTTAACCTCGCGATTCATGCCTTTAACGCCCGTCGGTGGGAAGAGGCTGAAAAAGCCATTCGGAAAGCTCTGGAGTTCAACCCTGGTTCGTCGGATGCTCACGCAATTTTGGGCATTACCTATCTTCATCAATCAAAATACCAGGAAGCGCTCGCCGAGAATAAGCTTGAACCTTCAGAGATGACGCGCACACAAGGACTCGCAATGACGTATTTTGCGCTCGGACAAACGAAGGAAGCAGATGCAGAACTGAAGAAATACGTCGAGAAGTTTCAAGAAAACGCGGCCTATCAGATTGCCGAGATCTACGCATACCGTGGTGACAGAGATAAAGCTTTTGAGTGGCTCGATCGTGCCTACCGTCAACGCGACGGAGGGCTTTCTGGAATGAAAGGTGATCTGTTGCTGCACAATCTTGAGCACGACCCAAGGTGGACTGCCTTTCTGAATAAAATGAAGCTCCCGCTGAATTAGCAGCTTAGTACCTCCTTGGAACCTCACGCTAAAGCGTGGAGAGAATGAGAAGGTAAGAACCTGGCACCGTCCCCCGCTGACTCCCTCAATTTTCGACTTCATTTCAAACAAGAACATCTAAGAATCCTGCAAAGTGGTCCAACAACAAGTCGAGCGGGGGCGTCGCTAGATTCGAGCATGGATGATGACTGTATGTACCGCTCTGCCCACCTTCCCAACTGCACGATTCTGGTGAGTTGATCACGGTTGTGGTCTTATCCTTTTCCCAACTCTCTGATTCTGAAGTTCTCTACCTTCCTCCGCGCCTCCGCGTCTCTGCGTTGATCTTCTTCCACCAAAAAGGATTGTCCACGAGCATAGGAATTCGCTGTAGCAAATCACCATAGAAAGACTACGGCGGAAGTCTGTCTAACTCACTCTAACTAACGGAGGTAACTCAAAATTAAAGAGACAATTTGTGCTTACCAGAGCAGCCAATGTGAACCACTCCCCAGAATCCCACAACTCAGGAAGGCGGGAGAGCGGCCAACATCAAAACCACCAGAATCCCACAGTCAGGAAGGGGACACAGCCGCATATACACCCAACATCCTAGAATCCTGCAGTCAGGAAGGGTGGCAGCGCAGGCCAGCATCAAGACTCTCCCTCCTCGAACCCAGCACCTCCCCGTAACTCACCCTTCTATCAAATCTATTCCAAGAGTGAAATCTGACATCCTTAAATGTGGTCCAACAAACAAGTCGAGCGGCGGTGCTGCTATATTCGACTATTAAAGTTGAGTGTAATGCCCGCTCTGCCCGCCTTCCCAACTGCATGATGCTGGTGAATTGCTCTCACTTGCCACCTCTACTTTTCGGTGATAGGCTGCGCCGGACCACAATCAGTACCGTTTCACGCGAAGGAGAACAAAGATGAGAGCCTCCAGAGTGTTTACCCTTTTAGTTCTGTCCGTGGTAATTTTCGTTTGTCTCGTTCCTTTTCCACGTGCACATGCAACAATTTATCCTGCACGCACTCCAGTCGCTCCTCTCGACCTCTCAGGTGAAATCAACGGCGCACCTTACCGAATCGTAGTTCCCGAAGCATGGAACGGAACCTTACTTATTTTTGTCCATGGCTATCGCGACAAAGCGGACCATCCAGGTGAAATCGATAATCGCAATGCTGATGTCGCTCCCAGCGCTGCGCTCGAAGCGCCACTGCTTGCGCAAGGCTACGCACTTGCGGGGTCGGCCTGGAAAGACAATGGTTGGGACATGGCAGATGCGATTCAGGACATCAAGAATCTGGCAGTCTTCTTCAGAGACAACGTGGGAACACCACAGCGCACAATTCTGGGCGCAGCCTCATTTGGTACCCTGGTCGCATTCAAAAGCATGGAGCAATTTGGCGGTATCTTCGATGGTGCATTCTGTGTCTGTTCTGCCGGAATGGGAGCGACTCGTGTTTGGGACAATGGCGTACCCATAATGCTGGCGTACGATGTCGTCTTCGGTATCCCGGCTTCGTGGGGCACTGTTGGTGAGGTTCGCAACGACCTTGACTTTGACACAGAGGTGCTGGCGAAGCTGGCGCCCGAACTTAGCAACGTCGCAAACTTTCCAAAGTTTGAATTCATTCGATTAGTATCAGGAGTACCGGGTCGTGGCATTACTCCTCCGCCCCCACCAGCGTTTTTTCCCGGTTGGGTGCTTTCGGATTTCTTTTTTATGACAGAAGCACGTGCCGAGCTACAGCGCCGGGCAGGTGGTCCATTCGTTCAGAACCTCGATCAAAGTTACAGTTTGACTGCTGCGGAAAAGGCGTACCTGGCCGGAATCGGACTTCCTACTCCGGTAGTTGATGCGTGGCTTGCAGGAATGAATGCGCGACGAAATATAACGGCCGATCAGAGTGCTCGAAACTATGTTAGTCACAACACCGATTTCAACGGCAAACTGAAACATCCGGTGTTGAATGTGCATGGGATAATTGATCCGCTGCTCAGCGTCTCAAACGAGCAGGCATATGGAGAGTTAATCGCATCAGTGGGCCGGGAGGATCAATTGTTTCAGACTTACACAACTGGAGTCGGTCACTGCAATCTGACTGGCCCACAGATCCTTACCGCTGTTGGAGCGATCGACTTGTGGGTCCGCACCGGTGTACGTCCGACCGCAGCCTCGTTCCCCGCAGCTCTTGGCTTCAATTCAGCCTTCGTCTCACCCCCACCGCTGCAACCATGAGCGCGCTGCGTGGCAAGTCCCCAACTGCTTTTGTTTAATGAAGTTTTCGAGACGCTTTTGAGGCAGGAGGTCAGTTCCACAACACGTACACGGGGCACATACACTCAACATCCTAGAATCCCGCAGTCAGGAAGGGTGGCAGAGCGGTATATCCACTCAACATCCCTGCTCGAACCCAGCGCCGCCCCCGCCAACTCCCTAAACCCTCAAACTATTTCAAAGTCAAACCTGACATCCTGCACTGTGGTCCAACAACAAGTCGAGCGGGGCGTCGCTAGATTCGAGTATTGAAGTGGAGTGTATTCCCCGCTGCCACCCTTCCCAACTGTGAGATTCTGCAAGATCTCACATCAGCAGCTCTGCCACCTTTGCATGACTACTGCGATGCCTTTTCTAAAGCTCTACTACAGCGGCGTTATCGAACGTGAAAAAGCAACGACGATCACCATCAAGCGTGGCGTGAGCGTAGATAATTTTAACTTTGCATTACCTACCTTTTGACGAAAAGTTGTATCTGTGGAATCGGTGTAATCTGTGGATTAGACTCTTCACCACACCTTCGCGGCAAATGTACCCTTCCCCTATGCAAAAGCAGTAAATCAGATCTAAAATTTCGCTTCTTCTCTTTACGGGTCAAATCAAAAGCATCAACGGACCGATTTTCCGTTGACAACCCAAAGCGACTAGCAGCTCTTAAACTCAGCGGAAGGATGATGCTCATGGACCAATCCAGAAGTCTTATGAAGCGCAGCATCCGCTTCTGGCAAGGTAGAACACGTGAACCACAAAGGAGTCATCATAATGAGAAAGTTAAGGAGACTATACGTTATCGTGATGTTAGTCGCGCTGCTCCTAACTCCGCTTGGCAGCGCATTTCAGAATCACAACTCAGTTGCCCAGGCCCAGGTCTTGTCGGCGGCACCAGAAAAACTTTCCTTTATCACAGAAGCCTCAGGTTCAGGTCTTATATGTCGCAAAGCCACACGCGAAGAAGCACTCGCTCTAACAAAGCGAGACGGGGTCGAGCGGCATGTGATTACTCCCAAATCACACGTAAATGCCGATGGGTTGACGATAATCCTTCGAGCCACACCGCAGTTGGAGAATTTTCCGGAAGCCAAGGATGCGTTCCTCGCGGCCGCAGCCAGATGGGAATCGCTGATTAGCACTCCAATCACCATCGTGATTGACGTCGACTTTGGCCCGACGTTTTTTGGGGAGCCATTTCCTCCGAATGTGTTGGGCTCTACGGATACCCAAACCCTTATGGGCGCTGGTATCTATGATTTTGTGCGAGAGGGCTTGGTTTTTGGCGCGTCAAGCTTCAAGGAAAGCCAACTTTACCAACGCTTCCCAGCCGGCAGTATCAAGACCGACATCGGCCAGACTGACTTTATGAGCTCGCCGTCGGCAGACCTTCGCGCTCTCGGCTTGATCAGCCCGGTAGCAGATCCAGTAGGCGAGTTCCCGTTCTTTGGTCCACCTCCAGCGATTGGATTCAACTCTGCGTTCCCGCTTGATTTCGATCCGAGTGATGGCATTGATCAGAATGAGCTTGATTTCGATGGGATAGCGACTCACGAGATAGGTCACGCTCTTGGCTTTTCATCGAGCGTTGGCCTTAGTGAGCTGGTACCAGGTTTTCCTCCGGTGCCAACAGTCTTGGATCTGTTCCGCTTCCGCCCCCATGTCAACCTGGCTTCATTTGGTGGTGAGGAGCGGGTTCTCTCATCAGGGGGTGAGCAAGTATTCTTTGGAATAAGTCCGGAGCTTGAGTTTTCCACGGGCAGGCTAGACGGCACAGGTGGAGATGGATTCCAGGCTAGCCACTGGAAGTTGATCGTCGTCAATTCGCATCAACCACCTATCGGGATAATGGTTCCCGGTTTTGCGTTAGGCGAGCGGCATGTGATCACTAACAACGATCTGCGCGCCTTCAACATAATCGGTTATACGTTACGTTAGCAGTAGCCACGCGCCAGGCACAGACGCTCACCCCCCTGGAATCCCGTAGTCAGGAAGGGTGGCAGAGCGGTTCATGCACTCAAACTGTAATGTCAGCTGCGGCGAAGCCCCCGCTCTTAACTCCGCGCCGCACTGCGGATCCTCTGCGTACCTCTGCGATGCTTTCTGTGCTAACCAAAATGAGCTTTATCATATCACTTCAGAAAAGACGCTGAGATACGCTGAGGACCGCAGAGTTAAGAGCGGGGACGTCGCTAGGTTCGAGTAGGGATGCTGAGTGTATGTGCCGCTCTGCCACCCTTCCTGACTGCGGGATTCTGGTGAGTAAATCACAGTCGCAACTCACCGCCATCGAAAAGTGCATCACTCTGCTGCGTTGATCTTCCTCCCCATCTCCAAATACCGACAAAACGCATTCGCCAACTCCATCTGACGCGGAGTCTTACACTGCACATCGAACAACGCCGGGCTCGCCACCAACACCGTCACACACTGCGCTCGCGACGTCGCCACATTGAGCCGATTCGAGCTATAGAGAAACTCCATCCCACGAGGCGCATCCTCCGGCGTCGAACTCGTCATTGAATAAAACACCACCGGCGCCTCCTGCCCTTGAAACTTGTCGACAGTACCAATGCGCGCATCAGGCAATCGCTGCTTCAACAATGCGACCTGGGCATTGTAGGGAGCCACAATCAAGATATCCTTAAGCTCAAGCGGATTCGTCTCGCCCTTTTTGTTGGTCCACGTAGCTGCGATAGACAGTAGCTCTTTGACTAATCCGGCAATTATCTCAACTTCCTCAGGCGCATCACTCTGATTGCCACTATGGACCACCGGAGCAAACCTCAACCCTGTGCCATCCAAAACTCCAAACGTATTCAATCGCTGAAGACTGTTTTCTGGTCGAGCACTTAACCGCCCGTCATAAAACACTTCAGAGGTAAACTCACATATATCCGGATGCAGACGCCACGAATCTTTCAAAAACAATCCCTGATCGGGCTCGATCGTCGCACATCCATCGAGCAAATGTGACAACGCCGACACTTCCGCACCCGGTGGATGAACTCCCTTCTGTGGCTGGTCCAATTGTTGAGGATCCCCAAGCAGCACGACGCTGCGAGCCGCCGGTGATACAGCCAGCACATTCGCCAGCGACATCTGTCCTGCTTCGTCGACAAACAAGACATCAACCGACTCCATCATCTCTTCACGCGACCAAAGCCAGGGAGTACCGGAGGCAATTTTCGTCTCGCCACTCTGTAGCTTCTCGAGTACCTCGTTATTCTCAGCGACGAGGGTCACAAACTTGTGATTGCATCCATCGAGCTTCTGCGGGTCGGGCTTTTGTGCAATCGTGAGCTCTTTATCTAATTCGGTCGCTATCTGACACAGCGACGACAGAAGGTTACTAATAACTTTATGACTGCCGGCGGTAATGCCCACACGCTTTCCCTCGTTCACCAAGGCCAGGATCATATGAGCGCCGGTGAAAGTCTTGCCTGATCCCGGTGGTCCTTGGATCGGCAACACAGAAGAGTTGAGCAGCAGTCCCATCTTCTTGGCCGCATCAAGTAATGAAAGCTCCTGCGTGAGTGTTTGGATATTGTCTCCCGTTAGCCGCGGTGGTCGCTTCAACAAGAGATCACACGCTGCCTGAAACTTCCTCGCAACAAACTGCTCCTCAATCTCACAATTTAAAAGCAACGGCAACGACTCTAACGCTCCAGCATCGCAAGTTGGGAAGGGTGGCAAGCGGCCCATGTCTAAACTCTCCGGACCGGCCCCCAGCGCGCCCCCGCTGCCTCTTAACCCATTCTCAATCACCCACCGCGCAATTCTCATCAAACTCTCGACCTGTCTTTTACTGCCAACATAGTCATGCGGGATCAATGCAGTCGGATGCGGCTTCTCCGATGTCTTTCCACGTCTGATATCAATCGTCAGATTGACTTCATCAATATTCTCTATCGCCCCAACTGAATCTTGACTGCGCGGATCATGCACATCGAGCGCGCGGTCGATAGTGAAGTCCTGGAATGGAAACCTGTAACGATGAATGAATGACTTTTTCTTCTCGCCAACCACCCCGACATACTGCAACCCACCCAACGCATTCTTATCTTCAATCAACTCTTCATCCGACAGCTCACACAGCC
>DATIBX010000156.1:0-6623 GCA_035457105.1 Pyrinomonadaceae bacterium | reverse complement strand
CTTTCGGGTTTTCTGGTCTTGAGCCATCCTGCTTTAGGTAAGCTCGTTTCGTTGGGGACTTGGCGTCACCAACATTTTAGACCATTCTCCGGGGAGACCCGGCTTTCATAGTTTCTTCCCAACTGCATGATTCTGGGGAGTTGAATACTTGGGCTGCTCTGCCACACTTCCTAAGAGCGGGATTTCTGGTGAAGTTGTTGATCGGCTCTGACAACTTTCCAACTGCCGCATTCTGATGAACGCCAGAAACTCTCTAGATCATCTGCGAGTGATCTTGCTTGGGGATGAGCTAGCCAGCCCTTCTTTCGCCAGGCGTCGACCGGGAGTACTCGCAAGAGCTCGCTCAAATTCAGCTCGTGCTTCCTCTTTTCGATCACGTCGGAGCAGGAATTCTCCCAGGAGTTCGTGACTCGGCTTATCGATGGTTGGTGGACCAAACGCTATGGGCAGCTTATCCTCTCGCTCCACCGCCTGACGCAATGATTTTTCAGCTCCTGCGAAGTCGCCTTCAAGCTCAGCGAGCAATCCTCGTGCTTCCAAAAGGAAAATCTCTGGACGAACACGGTATGTCGGATCCGAATCGCCCCGCTTCGTTTCAAGGTCGACTACTTCACGGCTGACACCTTCAAGCACGGCCAGGGCCTTGACCGCCGCCGCTTTGTCGCGCTGCAGGATCGCGCTCATCACCTCGGCGAATGCGAAGTCGAGCCTGGCACCAGCTCCCGCGTTCTTCGGTACCGTCCAGCTTCCAACCTCACTCTTCCAATCGCCGCTGTCTAAAAGATAGCGAAGACGCATATTTGCAAACGAACCACTGAGGCTGTCGTCGGGATCCATCGAGTGGCCCGGGTGCTCCTTCGCAATCTGTGACTCCAGCGACGCGCGGCACAGACCGAGTGCATTCTTCGATTTATCGAGCTGTCCGAGTTGGAGATATGCGTATCCAAGCCAGCTCGGATAATGACCGCAGCCAACGGTTCTCCCTTTCGACTTGAGTACACGGTCGAGGTCGGCGATTGCCGCGATGTTGGCATCAACTGTTTCCTGCCACATCCCCAGGGCGAGAAAGATGTGCGATGTCATGTGCTGGGCATGTCCAGCGTCAGGTGCAATCTTCGCGTAGAGCCGCGCCGCACGCAGCCCCAGAGGCGCATGGGCTGGATCGTCGTAACTATGTATCAGGTAATGCAGTAGTCCCGGGTGGTCGCGATGATTTACCCAGGCTTCTTCGAGCAAGCCAGCGGCGCGCATGTAGGTCGGGATGTCGCGTCCGCCGTGCGCGGTGCCAAGAATCGCGAGACCATAGAAGGCAGTCGCATCTACATCATTGGGATAGTGCGAATGAAGTTGGGCCAATGCGACCTCATATCGGAAGTCGCGCTCCTCTTTGGTGCCTTCACCATAAAGGATCTCGATGGAATCGAGATATTCCTTTTCGCGATCTGTTTTTGCTTTCGTGCGACGTTCTGCAGCGGTTGGTGCGAGCTTGTTAAGCGCGGCTCGGGCAGACTTCAGATCCTGTTGCATCCAGATCGGATGATTGAAGGTCATTGCTTCGCCCCAGTAGGCCATGGCGAAACCTGGATCTTTGGCCTGGGCTCGTTGGAATGCGGCAGCGGCGCTCTGATACTCAAAGTCATGAAGCAATGCCATGCCTTCAAGGAAGTCAACCTGGGCCGAAGAAGAGCCTGAGTTCGCGAACTCGACGTGACCGTAGCCGCGGCTGTCGGCTGATTGAGCGCCCAAGACCAAGCTAACAACGAGCACGATGGCAAACATGGGGACGACCTCCAACAATATTGTTCGTAGCGCGATGCCACCCTGCTTCTATTCGAATCTGAAATAGAAGTCAACGAATACCATGTTGTAGGGGCGTCACTCCGCGGGCGCCCGCCTCCTCCGTTAGGTCTCAATTGTCGAAGGCTTCTAAATCAAAAAGATCTCATTAAGAGGGGGCGGCCACGGAGTGCCGCCCCTACAACTTCCGAAATGAGTAGAGGCGATGTTCGGTTCTGATCAATAGGCGCTCACCGACAAGGGCGGGGGATGCCTGGGCCATGTCGTCAAGTTCGTTTACACGCAGCAACTGAAACTGCTCGCCGGTTCCGACCACAAACGTTTGGCCTTCCTCGCTCAAACAGAATAATTTGCCGTTGTAGGCCCATGGCGAAGTGGTGAAGGCAGTTGCCGCAGGATCAATTCGCGTCTTGTATGTCTGTTTACCTGTTTTGGCTTCGTAGCGATTCAGGATCCCGGTCTCAGTCAAAGTATATACAGCTCCCTGGTAAGCAACCGAAGAGGGTAGATAAGTCCCACCCCGAGCTTGTGACCATACGACAAACTGATTTGAAGTCTCATCCTTAGCAAGCGATATGTCGCCGGTTGCCCCGGGACGAATCGCGAACAAAGGACGACCGCGACCACCGTTGATATAAAGTAAGCCCTCATAAGCGAACGGCGTAGGAATCGGCGTCGCAGCCATTCCTGACATGCGCCATAACTCTTTCCCCGTCAGGTCATAACTAATCACCTCGCCTGGTCCAACCGCGACAATCTCGGTGCGCAAGTCATGTTTCCAGACGAATGGCGTGGCCCATCCCGAACGCTGCACCGGCTGTCCTTTGCCACCGAGATCACGGTTCGTGCGCCAAACCTGCTTCCCTGTTTGCTTGTCGAAAGCTGCAATGTACTGCTGTTTCTCGTTGTCGCTGACGATGACCAGTAAGTTGCCGGCGAGCACAGGGGAACTTCCTGTACCGAAGTCGAGGTAAATCGGATTTGCTTCAACGGGCGTGGTCCAGGCGAGCCTGCCCTTCATGTCAAACGCCCACAGTCCCATGTTCGCAACGTAGACGTAAACAAATTTGCCATCAGTCACGGGACTCTCAGACGCGAAACTGTTCTTGCGGTGCCGTCCCCCCGCCGGGCGGCCGGTATAGAATTCTTTTTGCCATTCCACTTTGCCGGTTTTCAAATTCAAGCTATAGAGGAAATAGTGGAGCGTCACCTCATTCGGAAGCTCGATGTCGCGCTCAGTAACACGGTCGATGATGTCCTTCATCGGCAATCCCTGTTTTTGTAACTCTGCGACATACTCGTTGCTGTATTCGGTTCCGATCTGGGGCGGCTTGGACTTGCCATCCGTTGTCACTGTAGTGAGATACACTTTACCGCCGCTGACGATGGGAGAAGACCAACCGCGTCCTGGAATCTCCTGCGACCATTCAACGTTTTCGGTTTTAGACCAACGGTCAACGAGCCGTACGTGTGTGCCAACTGGATTTGAGTCGGGGCCACGAAACTGTGGCCACATCGGATCTTGACCTCGAACTGTGAGCGCCATCAAGAGCATCGCGCAAACCAGTCCAGCCTTGCGTTTAAGTGCTCTGCGTTCAACTTGTGAATTCATAGTCTGCTTCGTATCCCCTTTTTCTCAGGTGAATCTCTGGACCAGCTCAATAGCTTCTAATTAGTGGAGCTATCTTCAATTATCGGGACGATAAAACGGAAATCGTGTTCAGACCTGATTGGATTTTTCGGTCATAACTGAAGACTAGAAGTATACGCAGTTTCTCAGAAAGAGTTTCTCCCAGGCAAGAAAGATCAAACCTTTCAGGTTACATTTATTTGAGGCCCTCATCTACAGTGCGCAACCTCTTACTCTGTGCGACCTTTGTGTTCTCGGTGTCTCTGTGGTGGTTGCTCTTACAAAATTATGGTTCACCACAGAGACACAAAAAGCACAGAGACGGCACAGAGAAATTCAACAATTTGGGGCTGTCCAGATATGAATATCGCTATCATCGTTGACGATCAACGTTTGCGGTACGCACTGTTCAGTCACGTTTTCTTTGGCTTCTTCCTCACGTCTTCGACACGCACCACCTCGATCTGCGGCTTATGAATGTAAAAATGAGAAGGCTGCGGTTGGACCACTTCGGTTGTCAGTGAGTTAGACTCTTTGAAATATTGAAGCGTGCCGGTTACCTTCAAAGCAGTGTGACACCCCAAATTGATTAGCTTATTCAATCGGGTAATATCGACTCCGGTAACCTCAATCTCACCCCCGCCATACGCAATAGTCAAGGCGGATTTTGAGTCAACAATGAGGCCGATAAGGCTTATCTCATGACCGACGTTTGGCATCATCTTCAGTTTGAATTGTTCCCGTAACTGTTCGAAGGAAGAGTCAGGCAGCAGTGCATTTTGGAAACGATAATAGGGAGCGCTATTACTTCCTGCAACACTCACAACGCCAATTTCAGGTAGAGTAACTTTCCGGCAAAGAGTACAGACCTGGGTCTCAAGCAATATTTTATCGCCTTGGAAAAAACGCAGCGCGTGATCAGGAACCAGGCAGCGATCACGGTGGAGAGAATCCCGTTCAAGCGCTCGCCATAACGCGGCAAAACGTTTAGCGTGCTCACCTACCAGGCTTCTCGATGGTCCAATCTCATAAGGAAAGTTGTCCGGAGCGCATACGAGGTCAGCTCGGTGACAATCCACACTCTTTACCTCATCGGTCAAAAGGGGTTTGAGTTCTAATACTTCAATGCGATCTACCTCAGGTAACGTCTTGATGTATCGACGGAATGGATCGCCTTTGTTTGTTTGGCAGAGGGCTGTGGTAGGAAGTAAGAAAGAAAAGAGAATGGTGGTGAGCAAGGGCTTTAGGTTCATTGTAGCACTTGTAACGAACGGGTCATTTGCGGCCGATTCGAAGTCTACTTTTTCTGGACCAGTGCGTCGCGTCGAGAGGGGCAGCCACGGAGTGCCGCCCCTACAGGACGCTACCGCGAATCGGTACTGATGTTATGTGCCACTCTCAAGTTTTCAAACAGTCTGTAAAGTCCGCTGCAACTGCTTGTTTGAAACGTATTACTAGACAACACTCTATTCTCGTTGGACTCTCTGAGGCTCAACGCTCAATCCGAACGCAAAGCCACAGAGAGTAGAAGACAATCAAAAACAGCTAGACGGCCACCGCTACTTTCTTGCGCCTGCCAATAATCCCGAGAACGAGCAACACCAATCCGATGAAAGCTCCGAACATCCCGAGCACCAAAGGCACAATACCCATTATCAACTGCTTATTCATGAACGCCTTATTATGTTCGCATTCATCCTCTGAAGTTAAGCCAATCGTCGCCTGCTTGTAACAGTCAGTCGTGGGACTTCCGCATTTAACTCTTGCTGCGCTGAACGCTTCTCGATCTCTTTCAGCTCGCTCGCACGCTGAGGTTGCGTAATCTGAAGTTATAGTAACGACGCAGACTATCAACCCTATCAGCAAAACCAGACCACCGCCTAAAATGAAGATAATTCCTAGAACTAGTTTCATGGTTTTTCTCCTCTACATAGTCTCTAAGAACCGGGGACTTATCTTTTCAAATTAAACTCATAAAACTTGTGCGTCGTGGCCGTCCACGTACCTTAAATTAGTTGGTCCACTCATGACAAGAGCCAACAAGCACGACAAGCGCTACCTAGTTCTCGAGATACAGCGGGCCGAGTTTGTAGCCCAGACTGACCTGCTGCACTTACATGCTTCGTTATTGTTGTTGTGAGTTGCTACGGTGGAGAGGTAACAGCCATTTCAGATCTAAGGTTATCTAAGATAGGTATGCTAACTGACTCGCGGATCGCCGGCGCACTCTCAAGATGAATACTATTATCCACCCAAAAAGAAAGTTGGAGGTCGCTGTCTCGAGCAAATGCACCATCCGCACTTCCTCAGGCATAAACGGATTGGGCAAGAGCAATTGCGAACACATCACGACTGAAAACAACAACGACACTGCTAAACCGGCTTCCCACCAGGGACCCTTCATCATCCGAATAACGGGGAGAGCTATAGCCGTCCACATGAGCGCACGCACGATCTGGAGTGGCAGGAGTAACGGTCGGTCGCGTACCGCCCCAGCTACCTGGACCAGGAAGTTGCCAGGATCGCTCCCGCCGTAGTAGCTGCGCACCGCGGCACTCCTCCAGGCGATAAAGTATCCAAACGTAAAATAGATGACCACATACACAACGACAATTATCAAAAGCTTCGGAATCCATTGGCCCATCGTCATGCCCACGCTTGAATAATTGTCGAATCCGGAAGTTTTAGGCCTGGCTTTACCAAGTATCAACACTGCCAACGGAGAAAAAAGTGCGGCGATGATGGCCCCGGCGAGAAACAATCGCGGCAGCATTCCAGGAGGAAGAGTGGTAACGAAAAAAGCGGTCTCGATCTGCGACATCACCGTAACCACGCCGTAGAAAACAAAGAAGATCGTGATAATGAGTTTCCAGCCGGACCAGCGCGAACGGAGTATCACGTAACTCAGGACCAACGCGTTTAAAAGACTGATAACCACTAGGGCGGCGAGCGCGGCAGCGGCTTGGTCGGGGGACGATTGGGGATTGGCAGGCTGCAATAACGCGCCCGACACAACGGCAAAACAAATGAAGTAGACCACTGCCAATGCAAGGACGCGAATCACAATTTTTAGACTTGATTTCATAGGCTTCAACCAGAGCGGCACCGGGCTACTCACCTTTACTATCACTTAACCGAACGCCGACTTCAACCTATCCACAGGCACC
This sequence comes from Pyrinomonadaceae bacterium, assembly GCA_035457105.1. Lineage (GTDB taxonomy): Bacteria > Acidobacteriota > Blastocatellia > Pyrinomonadales > Pyrinomonadaceae > PSRF01. Next base: position 29 of record DATIBX010000156.1, on the reverse strand, counting down.
GCAGGTACAACTGAAGGTAACCAGGGGTG
>DATIBX010000155.1:0-4121 GCA_035457105.1 Pyrinomonadaceae bacterium | reverse complement strand
AATAGAGCAAATGTTTCCGCGGACGCATCAGTCAGCGCCCCTCCTATACCCATAAATGTCTGAAATTGCTTTGCGCGGTCAACAAAAACGCAGATCTGAGTTTCCCTGGGTTGACCGACGTGCTTAAAACTCACGGTGCCGCTGGCAGATAGTCGCTGATTAGTATTCTGAGCGGTGGTATAAATATTAACGGTCTCGGGCGTACGCGCGGCGGTTCCTTTTGAGCCTTTGCCCTTCGTTTGAGCCTTCACAAGGTTTGAACCGAAAGAGAGTTTACTGTGGGCAAGCAACGTGGCGGAAGATGCGAGTAAAAAGTTTCGACGGGCAATTTTCATGCGCAAAACTTTATCATATTTTTATTGGGTGATGGTCTTTGGTCTTCGATCTTTGGCCTTTGATTTTGCGATTTCGGAATAATCACGGATCAAATTACAAAGCTCAAAGACCAAAGGCCGAAGACCAAGGGTCCAAAATCATGACAACCATCAACGAATGGCCAGCTCAAACCACTGGCGACCTGTATCCCGACATCAACATGTTAGCGCAACTGCTTCATGCCTGTGTCTGGGGAGGTGCCGGAGTGAGTTTTGTCACTCCGTTTTCTCTGGATGAAGCGCGCGCCTTCTGGTTCGAAACAGTTTTGCCTGTTGTTCGAACTGGAAAACGCCGCGTCCTGGTTTCTCGGACCGGAAACAGAATCGTCGGATCTGTTCAGCTCGACCTTGATACGCCGCCCAACCAACCACATCGCGCCGGCGTAACGAAGCTTCTGGTCCATCCTGACGCGCGCAGACAAGGTATTGGTCGACGTCTTATGTTGGCACTGGAAGAAATGGCACGATCAGAAAGGCGAACGCTCCTGACTCTTGACACCGTTACCGGGAGCGCTGCCGAGGTCCTTTATCGCTCTTTGGGGTTTGAGGTAGTTGGAGTTATTCCTGATTATGCTCGTGCCGCGCTGAGCACCGATATGGAAGGTACAACCGTGATGTATAAACGCCTTACGGGCTAATGTCGGGCAACGCCATCCTTCGTTTTTGGAGAAAGCGTCGGGCCGCGGGATCCCTTTCTAATCCGATTGCCATATCATAAGCACGAGAGGCTTCTGAGAGCTCCCCCGTCCGTACCAGCAACTCTGCTCTTGCGGCCCAATAGGGTTGATATTCAGCGACCCGCTGATCGGCGGCAACTTCCGTGAGCGCCGCCAACGCCTTGCTCGCACCCTCAAGCTCCGCCAATGCCAGCGACCGGTTGACGGCGATTACAGGTGAGTCGGCAAAACTGAGGAGTGCGTCGTAAATTCTGAGCACATCCTTCCAATTTTGATTTCCGGTTTCACGTCTGTAGACATGAGCAGATTGCAGAGCCGCTTCCAATTGATAACGCCCTGGTGCATGACTGCGACTAGCCTTTCGCAGTAATGTTTCTGCCTCGAGAATCATTGATCGATCCCACAGAGCTACTTCCTGTTCGCTGAAAGGCACGTATTCGCCTCTCTCATTTCGACGGGCACGACGTCTGGCTTGCGCATGAAGTAGAAGCGATAGCAGACCTGAGGCTTCCGGTTCGTCAGGCACCAAGTCTACAACGAGTCGCGCCAAAAACAGTGCCTCTTCAGTTAAGTCTCGTCGTACCAGATCGGTGCCGGTCGGATCGCTCCAGCCCTCCGTGAAGCACGCGTATATCGCATCGAGCACGCCATTGAGTCGGGGCGGGAGTTCGTCAACATCTGGAACAAGGAAGGGAATTCGAGCTTCCCGGATCTTGTCCTTTGCCCTGACGAGCCGTTTCGCCATTGTCGTGGGGGAAATAAGAAACGATGAAGCAATTGTTTTTGCGTCAAGCCCGAGAACACATTGCAACATTAGCGGCGCCCGAATGCCGACGCCGATAGCGGGATGAGCGCACGCCAACATCAGGGCTAAACGACGGTCGGGGATCTCGGAATCGGTTTCGAATGGATCCCAACTCGCCGAGTTGAGATCGAGCGTCACACTAGCGGCTTCTGCAGTTGAGCGTCGCCGCAGCGAATCGATCATTTTCCGGCGCGCCACCGTCAATAGCCACGCTTCCGGGTTCATAGGACAGCCCTTTGCCGGCCAATCTTCCAAAGCAATCGTAAATGCTTCGGCGAGAGCGTCCTCAGCGCTCGTCACATCACGCATACGACTGGCAAGAAGTGCGAGCAACTTGCCATAACTTCGGCGCAGGACCGCTTCTGCCAGTTCGCGAGTTTGTTCCTTTAGCGACATAAAGACGAGGCTGAGGGGCCAGGTGTCAGCGGTCGGGGAATTGTTAATTGAGACTTGGTTTTTTGCGGTTGCACGCGAAGCCTGAATTGATAATTATCAATTCTCATTTGCCCGACCCCTGACCTACTAGCTCATTGGTTCGTAACACGCGAAGACGTTTCCGTTCTTGAAGGTGCGCGTTTTGATCAGCCGCAACTGTTTTGAATCATCACCTTCAAACATCGTTCTGCCCTTTCCTAATATTATCGGGTTCAGTACTACCTGAAATTCATCGATCAAATTCGCCTGAGTAAGTTGTGAGACTATGGTCCCACTCCCCATTAAAGCCATACCGTCACCGTTGCCCGCTTTCATCTTTTTGACTTCGTCGATCAGATTGTTCTTGATCAGTTTTGTATTATTCCAGGTGGCTTTGTCGAGTGTTCTTGAAAATACTACCTTAGGGAGATTATTCATCTGCTTTGCAACCTCAGGAAGGCTTTGTAAAGCGGCTTCGGTGGGCCAAAAGCTAGCCATCATCTCGTAAGTGATACGCCCAAACAGTAACACGCCACCACCTTTTGCGTTCTCCGTCATGAATGAATTCCACTCGTCGTCCACATGGTTTTTAGCCCAGCTCATTTGATTGTTTGCATCAACGAAGTAACCGTCTAAAGAGACGTGATTGAAGACTATTAGTTTTGGCATCATCTCCCTCCCCCGAACTTGTTTTTATTGGTTTGTACTTTGTGCTTTGGACTTTTGACTTTGCATTTCTGGACTGACGTCGCAGCCATCCAACAACAAATTACAAAGCACAAAGTACGGGACGCTTCACATATACTCCGCCGGGTTCCGCGTAAGCAGAGTTCCTTCTCTCAGGGGCCGCACTTCGACAATGCCATGCAATGCCGTCGGCGAACGCGCAGCCCATGCAATCGCTGCATCAAGGTCTGCTACCTCAATTACATGAAAACCACCGAGTTGCTCTTTTGTGTCAGCATATGGACCATCAAGAACCTGAGCCTTGCCATCGACAACTCGAACGGTGGTGGCAGAGGTTGTTTCATAAAGACCCTTGCTCTCTTTCAGCACCCCGGCGTTCGTCATCGCTTCCATGTAGGCCCTGTATGCTCCCAGCCAGTGCTCTTTTTCATCCTGGGTTAGTTCGGGCCACCCGGATTCGTTGACGTAATCCATCAGTAAGTACTGCATTTTCGACTCTCCTTTGCGATTTTTAGTCGCTTTCTAATCTAATGACGTTTGAGATTCAACCATTTGGACCTTGGAGTGCGGCGGCCTGGCGCCGCTTTGTTATCTAGGCCACTATATGTTGGAGATGGTCCTGTTTTTATGGAATAGTGCTCAAATATCGAGTTGCGCAAAAAAGCGCCGCCGGGCCGGCGCACTCCAAAGTTCCCTTGAATTACGCGTATGTATTTAAAGGAGACCGTATGAGTTCAATTTCAGACGCACCACAAACTTCAACCGAATTCGATCAATTAAAAACTAAGTTAAAAACTACATGGATGACAGGTGACTACGATACATTCTCGCGGTTTATGGAGAAAGATGCTGAGGAATTCTACAACCGGCTCGAAATTCCACCAGGCACAAAACTTCTGGATGTAGGTTGTGGCGCTGGTCAACTTGCTTTAATTGCCGCTCGTGCAGGCGCTGACGTCGTCGGTTGCGATATCGCTACTAACTGGCTCGAGCGCGCCAGAGTTCGCGCGGCTGAGGAAGGACTCAACGTAACGTTCGAAGAAGGAGACGCTGAAAACCTGCCCTATGATGATGCCCAATTTGAGGTTATCACGAGTCTTGTCGGAGCGATGTTTGCTCCACGTCCAGAGCGGGTTGCTGCTGAAATGACGCGTGTTTGCAAGC